>JBEKDV010000148.1:0-16702 GCA_050014175.1 Candidatus Solibacter sp.
CGGCCCAACATCCTGTTCCTGTTTACCGACGATCAGCGCTTCAGCACGCTGAACGCGATCGATAACCCGGAAGTCCGCACCCCCACCATGGACAGCCTGGTCTCCGGCGGCGTCACCTTCACCCACAACTGCATCATGGGAGGCACGGTGGGAGCGGTCTGCGCGCCCAGCCGGGCGATGATGCTGACCGGGCAATCCCTGTTCCACGTGACCGACAGCATCGTGATCCCCCGTTCCGGTCCCGGCTCGGTGGCGCGGCCCTTCGACCTGTTTCCCGAGGTGTTCAAGAAGGCGGGATACCAGACCTTCGGCACGGGGAAGTGGCACAACGGCTCCGAACTGTACGCGCGCTGCTTCAACCACGGCGGCAACATTTTCTTCGGCGGCATGGCCGACCACCTGCAAGTGCCGGTGCAGGATTTCGACCCCTCGGGCCGCTATCCGGCGGCGCGGCAGCACACCGGCGAGAAGTTCTCGAGCGAACTCTTCAGCGACAGCGCGGTGGATTTCCTGCGCAATTACAAAAGCGACGACCCGTTCCTGATGTACGTGGCCTACACCGCGCCGCACGACCCGCGCATGGCGCCGAAACAGTACACGGACCTATATCCCTGGCAGAAGATCAAGCTGCCCGGGAACTTCCTTCCCCAGCACCCTTTCGATAACGGCGAATTGCGCATTCGCGACGAAATGCTGGCGCCGTTTCCGCGCACACCCGACATCGTCAAACAGAATATCGCCGCGTATTACGCCATGATCACGGAGGTGGACGCGCAGATGGCGCGCGTGCTGGCGGCGCTGGGGGAAAGCGGGGGCGCCAGCGACACCATCGTGGTGTTCGCGGCGGACAATGGTTTGGCCGTGGGGCAGCATGGCTTAATGGGCAAGCAGAACCTGTACGACCACAGTATCCGCGTGCCGCTGGTGATTGGCGGACCCGGAGTGCGCCGCGGCACCAGAACCGATTCGTTGTGCTACCTGTTGGACCTGTTCCCCACCCTCTGTGAAATGGCCGGCGTGGCCACACCCGGCACGGTGGAGGGCAAGAGCCTGCGGCCGTTGTTGGCGCATCCGGCCGCCAACATCCGCGACTCCGTCTTCCTGGCCTACCGCAATTTCCAGCGCGGAGTGCGCACCCGGGATTGGAAGTTCATCGTCTACAACGTGCAGGGCAAACTGACTACGCAACTGTTCGACCTGCGCCAGGATCCGTGGGAGACGAACAACATGGCGGGCGACGCCGCGCAGGCGGGACGGGTTCGCGAACTGCGCGATCTGCTCAAGAAGTGGATGCGCGACACCGAGGACCGGATGGACCTGGACAAGCCCGACTGGGGCCAGGCCGCGGCCGGCGATCCGCAACCGGCGGAGTTCGCTTACGATTAGCCGTTACAGAATTTCGAAATCCGCGGTGCGGATGGCGAAGCTGCCGGTGGAATCGAGCGCCTTGATTTCCACGCGGTAGAGGCCGGGAGCCAGCGCCTCGGTCGGCAGGCGCAGGCCGGTGGGCACGACGGGGCTGCCCGCCTTGACGAAATTGTCCACCACCACGCTGCCGGAATCCTGCTTCATATCCAGCGTCTTGCCATCCAGGATGCGGATCTGCACCGCCACCTGGGGCTTCTTCTCGCCCACCAGGGCGGGGTCGTAGAGTTCGAAATACATGCCGATTTTGTCTGCCGCTTTGAAGCGCGAGATGCCGGTGGGGGTGAACTGGAGGGGTCCGGCGACAAGCGGCGACCGCCCTTCGAGCAGCACGGAATCGAGGTTCGCTTCGGAATCCGTCACTCTGGCGAACACGGTGCTGAAGGCAATGCCGCTGACGGCGAAATCGTTGCCGTCGTAGGCATTGATCAACAGGGGCGATTCCAGCTTACCGAAACTGTCGCCGCCGGAATCGAACACGACTTTCAGGTTGTAGACGCCCGCCGCCACGTCGAACTGGTTTTCGTAGTGCATGGGTTTTTCCTTGAAGGCCTGCACTTCCTTCTGGCTTTCGAAATCCAGCTTGACCAAGTCGCTGAAACGCGCGCCCACGCTGCCATCCTGCTTGTAAGCGATGCCGAGCACGTTCACGCCGGCATGCATCTTACCCTTCACCTTCTCGAACTTGATGGCCTCGGAGGGAATCTCAATGGCGACGGCCACCCGCGCGGTATTCGACCCGGTGTAGAAGAACGGCGCGCGCATCGATGCCGCGATGGTGCCGGCGGCGGGCGCGGCGGCGCGGCTCTCCAGCGTCTTCTCGATGGGGTTGCCGGCCAGCGCGTCGCGCGATTTCACGTTGCAGTAGCCGGTGCGCGAACGCACGGTAGTGCCGCCCTTATCCACCTTGACCTTCAGGGTGTGGCAACTGCCCTCGGCCGACTCGGGCGGGGTGTAACCGACAATGTAGTACTGGTTCTGTTCCTTGCCGATTTTCTGCAGGCCGCCGAGCAAATCGTTGGTGTTGGTGATCACGAACCCCCCGGTACCTTCGGCCAGCATATACATGATCTGCTGATTATCGGTGGCGTCGTGTGGAAACTCGTGAATGGGGAGGCGCGACGGATTATTGTACAGGTTGTTGAGATTGTTGCGATTGTTGGGATTGTTGGGATTGTTGGTGCCACCGCTGTTGTTGGTGTTGGTGTTGGTGCGGGTGCCGGCGGTGGTGTTGCCGGGGGTCCCCCGAGTGGTGTTGCCGGGTGTCGCGGTGCCGCCCGGGGTGGTGCTGCCCGGGGTGGTGCGCGTCACGCCGCCGGGCGTCCCGCCCGTGTTGCCGCCGGCGCCACCGCCGGTAGTGCCGCCGGTAGTGCCGCCCGACCGGCCGCCCGTCTGCTCCCACTCGGTAGCGGAAAGAAAGAACGAGGCGATGCGCAGCACCGGCGAAGCGGCCAGGGCGATCCCGGTGGAGCGCCACCTGACGCCGGGAAATGCCTGGGGAAACTCCAGCGCGGCGTGCCCGCGCCCCCGTCCCTGGGTGGGATTGCTATCCACCCCGGGCACGCCGGTGTTGAGCCCGCGCACGTCGATGGGATAAATGGCGACGTTGGCCTTATTGCACGAATCGATGGCCGCGTTGGCCTCGGAACGCGCTTCGGTGCCGAGCGGGAAACCGGAGGTGAACAGGATGAGGCTCTTGCGTCCGGGAACGTCGGACAGGTTCTGCGCCATGCTTCGCAAGGCGAGCAGCATGCTCCGCGCGCCATAGCCGCCGGCGCCGCCACCGAGGCGCGGCACACCGATGCTGGCCCTTTCCGGTCCGGGCGCCACGGCCGACGTCTTGATGCCGTTCACCACCTGCTTGAGGCGATCGATGTCGCTGGTGAAATTCTGCGCGATCTGCAGGGCGCCGGTATAGTTCACCACGGCCATCAGCCGGTCGGGACCGGCATTGGATTCAATGAACCGCGCCGCCGCCTGGCGCGCCTGCATCTGCTCGCCCATTCCCATGGTGGAGTTGTCGAAGAAGAGGACGATGTAGCGCTGCTGCCCGCCGGGAGCGTTCGGGTCGGCGCCAAAAGAGAAGGTCTTGAGCTGCTGCTCCTTGTTGTCTTCCCAGACCTTGAAGTCCTTCAGTTGCAGGTCTTCCATATACGCGTTCTTCTTGCCCGTCACCACCACGTCCACCAGCACCAGCTTGGTTTCCGTGCGGATCACCGTCGGCGGCGCCTGCGGTTGCGCGTCTTGGGCCCGCGCTCCGGCGCCCGCCAGAAGAAGAACACCGCTCAACAGAATCGTGCACTGGAATCGCATGCTACACCTCTTAGTACGGAATTTCGACGGCGCCGTTCTGCGCCGACATCAATTGCCCTTCGTCATCCCTGACCACCAGCCGGATGGAATATGTGCCCGGCTTCACGTCGATACTGGAGCGGATGGTCAAGCCCCCGTCCAGTCGTTTTTCCACCGTCTCGTCCTTCAGCTTCATCTCAATTTTCTTCTGATTGCCCGCCGCATACACCCCGTTGCGATCGAACAGGCCAGCCACCACGGTCAGCTCGTTGCAGTTGCGGTCCGCTTCCTTGCGGAACTTGAGATGTTTGACATCCACTTTGATGACCAGCGAGACGCGGGCCGTATTTTCGCCCGACTTAAAGAACTGGGAATGCATTTCCACCGGGATATCGCTCATCTCCTCCCGCGAGAACAGCGCCTCTTCGATTTCGCGCTTGGCGGTCTCGATGGCGTTCTCCAGGTGCCGCGGAGCGTAATAGCCCGTGCGCGCCCCTACGCTGATGTCCTTGATGTTCTTGAGCGTCACTTTGAGGGCGTGGAAACTGCCGTCCATTTTGAGGTTCTGCGGAGAAAAGGCCAGCAGGTAATAGTATTCCGGAGCGTTGGCCAGGCGAGCGAAGCCGGCGTCCAGATCGTTGTTGTTTTCGAAGAGAGTGGCGCCGGTACCGTGCGCCAGTTCGGCCAACACATCGCTCTGGGCGCGGTTGTTTTCGCGTTCCATGCGTTGCAGCACCATCTCGGTAGCAGGGTTGGCGCTCGGGCGGGCGATATCGGAGGTGTCGGTATACAGGCCGCGGGCATCCAGCGCGTTGATGAGCACGTTGGCGCGAACCGCCCGGTCCATGATCTCGGTTTTTTCCTGGGAGTGTTCGGCCAGGGTGACAAACCCGCCGGAGACGAGGATGATGGAGCGCTGTCCCGGCATGGCGGCCATGCGGCGCACCAGTTCGAGGATCACGCCCATGGCAAGGCGCGTCTCATGATCGCCAAGATTCAGCTCCTGCTGCGCGGCCTGCTGGGCCATCTGCCGCGCGGTGTTCATATCGGGCAGGCTGGCGCAGGCCATGGCATCCAGCGCCGCGGCGTTCAGCGTGATCGGATCGTTCCTGTTGACGATCAGGTCGGCCATGTAATAGGTCATGTTGGGGCAGTGGTTGAGGCCTTGCCCGGTGACGGGGCGGATGCGCAGTTTGGCCAGCGCCTCGTGCAGCAGGTTGCGGTCGTCGGTGAAATCCTGGATGGTCTGGCCCGAGGTGGTGTAGATGGCGGCGCGGTCGGTGGTGCGCAGGGCGGTATCGATATGTCGGCGGGCGGCGTCCCGCGCGCGCGCCAGATCGCCGAACTTCATGTGCACATCGTCGAACAGGTAGGCGATGAAGCGGTCGGGCAGGTCGGCGGCTGGCTTGTCTTCGAATGGACTGTCGGGGTCTTTGGGGGCGGGCGCGGCGGTACCGGCTTTCATGAGGCGGCCAGCGGCCTTTTCCATGGAGAAGCGGGCGATGTACTGCGGTTTGCCCTTATCGAATAGCTGGAAATCTTCCTGCTTGAGGTTGCCCACGGCCTTGCCCTGGCGGTCGCGGACGACCACCGGGACGATCACCAGGTTGACGCGCGCCTTGAACAGCGCCGGTTCGTCGTGGGTGGCCATTTCCGCAGTGCTTTTGGGGGGCGTTTGGGGCGGCGGCGCGGTTTGCGTCCAGGCAGCGCACGCGCCAAGAATAGTCAGCGCAACGGTGCCATAGCCGGACCTGTTCATAATTGGCTCACGGGGTCACAGTCATCATAAGACAACCGCGGACCAACCACAATCGGGAGGCGGCAAAGCGCTTCTGCTTCCGGGGCGTTACGCGGAGAGCCGCGGCACGGTTAAGGGAGCGATGCAGTTGGGGACGGCACTGCGATATTATGGGCCTGCAATCACTGACGCGCACCACTGGCCCCATCGTGGCCGTAGGTCCAAATCATGATCCTAGCTTCAAAGGTAAGCGGATTGCTTCTGTCCTTGGCGCCAGCCTTGGTGTTAGCTCCGGCGAGTGCTTTGGCGGAAGGCGCGAAGCCGATTTTTGACGGCAGGTTGACCCTGAAACCGGCCAAACCGTCGAGCTCCGAAGAGACGCTGATGAAAGATACGGTTGTGCCTGCCGCCCGCAAGGCATGGCACGAGCGGGAACGCGATGCGCTATGCGAAACCGGTTTCAAGCCCTCCACGCTCGATATCGCTCCGGGGGCGTTCACCAAACCCAAAGCAGACCAGAAGGCAATTCTGTATAACTACTGCACGTTCGGCGACAACATGGCCCTCAATGGGATTGCCGTGATCGAGAATGGCCGAGTGGTTGCTCACGTGGTTTATGAGGGCGGCAACGATCACGCCATCGGCGCCCTGCCCGACATCGACGGCGATGGCCTGTCGGAAATCCTCATCGCTACCGGCGGGACCAATCAGGGCATCACGTGGGGCACGATCTCCGTCATCGAGCTGGCGGGATCCGAAATCACGAGATTTGGTCGAACCGGCACGTTGTCGGACGACTCCGGCATCAACGAAAAGAACCCTAAGATCCAAGCCAACCGGATTTCCGTGAAAGCCGGAAAGACACCGGCGTTTTTCCGGGAGATCTTCGTAGACAACGGGTCGGGTACATTTAGGAAGTCGGGATCGATCGCGCCGATATCCCTGGAAGAGGACAAGGTGGAATATGAACTCCTCAAGTAAGCGCGTCATGCGCGCCGCATGGGTTGCCTTGTGGTTGGGCGGCACAGCCCTGGCGCAGGGCGTACCGGTCAGGGTCGCAACCGGAGCCGGGCACGGCGTTTTGCTGAAGGCGGACGGAAGCGTGTGGACGTGGGGCAGGAATGGTTCCGGCCAGCTCGGGATTGACGGCGACCATGCTTGGCCGCCGGTGCGTGTGCCGGGATTGAGCGGGATTCGAGAGGTGGCGGCCGGCGACAACTTTACCATGGCGGTCCGGAACGACGGCACGGTGTGGGCGTGGGGAGAAAACCCATACGGCGAACTGGGGAATGGCAGCACCGAAGCATCTCCCAAACCCGCGCAGGTGGCCGGACTTACCGGCGTCGCGGCGGTAGCGGCCGGCGGCCATAATTCGCTCGCGCTGAAATCCGACGGCACGGTTTGGCAGTGGGGAGACGATCCGGCAAAGAGCCCGGCGAAGCTGCCCAAGCAAGTGGAGGTTCTGACGGACGCCGTGGCGATTGCCGCCTCGACCAAGCACATGGTAGCGCTCAAGAGAGATGGCACGGTGTGGGTTTGGGGTTATCACGGCGCGGGAGATTTGGGCAACGGAAACTACGGCCTGTCGGGGGTCCCTCTACAACTGCGCGGGCTGTCGGATGTCACCGCGGTGGCGGCGGGTTATGAACTGACCTTGGCGCTGAAGAAGGACGGCACGGTGTGGGCGACGGGGTATGGCGCCGCCGGGCAACTGGGCAACGGTTCGACGGAGAATTCCCTCAAGCCGGTGATGGTGAGCGGATTGACGGGCGTCAAGGCGATGGCGGCGGGCGCCATGCACGCCCTGGCCCTCAAAGACGATGGCACGGTGTGGAGCTGGGGATACAATCACGACAGTCAACTGGGCAACACGCGGGTGAATGCGGAGCAATCGGCCAAGCCGGTGCGCACGGGCACGCTATCCGGCGTCGTGGCCATCGCCGCGGCCGCCAATCATTCGGCGGCGGCGACAGGCCAGGGGGTGGCGTGGGCCTGGGGGCAAAACGATGGAGGCGCGCTGGGCGCCGACGAGGAAATTCTGAAGCGTTCCGACGTCCCGATGCGAGTGGGGCAGGAGGTGCCGGGGGAATGCTGGGCGCTCTTCGCCTGCCTCACGGATAGCGGCAAGGTCATCCGGATTTGTGGCGAGCAGGATGCGTCGGACAACGACAAGTGGAGCGAGATCCAGTATCGCTTCGGTCCCGATAACGGCCCGCCCGAACTGGTATTTCCGAAAGATCCCTCCGTGAGAAAGCCGGCGCTGTTCTTCTCCCACGAGGAGCGGAAGGGCGACTACCTCGTTTCGATCCGGTTTGCGAACGGCGGATACACCTATCGCGTGTATTCCGGTTCGAAATCGGGCGCCGGCGTGGAGGTGGACGACGCCAAGGGGAAGAGAATGTCCACCGTAGAATGCGGCGAAAGGCCGGAGATGTTTATTGAGTATTTGCGGCTATCTCTTCCCTGCGACATGCAAAACCCGCACGGCGCGGCGGCGTGCCGGAAAGACCCCTACCGCGGCAAGTGAGGAGTTCCGCTTCGCCCGCGGAGGGTCGGCGAGGCTACCGGCCTTCGGCATCGCGCTTCCAGTATTCAAGCGCCGGACCCTTCAGACCGCCCGGGCCGGCGGTGACGGCGATCTTGCGCAGTTCCTCCATCTCGTCGGGACGGAGCGGCTTGAAGCGTTGCGCGAACCGCACGTCGTCATCCAATTGGCCGGTGGTAGAGGCGCCGAGCGCGGCGCAGGAAATCGGCAGACTCAACACATATTGTAGACACTCCTCGGCGTTCATCACACGCAGCAGGAAAGCGTTGCCGAAGACCTTGATCGCCTGGATTCCGATGCCGCGATCCACCGCCGCGGGAAGCACCTCTTTTTCGAAACTTAGATAGGCCGGGTCGGCGGCGTGCAGCGGCATCAGGATGGAATCCCATTTGTCGTAGGCGTGCAGCATGGCGAGGTGGACCTTGGGATCGTGATGGCCGGTAAATCCGAAGAAGCGGCATTTGCCGGCCTTGCGGGCGGCTTCGAAAGCCTCGATGGCGCCGCCGGGAGCGAAGATGCGGTCCACTTCCGCCTGTTCCTGAATGCCGTGCATTTGCCAAAGATCGACGTGATCGGTCTTCAAAGCGGTGAGGGAAATATGCAGCTCGGCCTCGGCCTCTTTGGCCGTTCGCCTGGTGCACTTGGTGGTGAGGAAGATGTTCTTGCGCACATCCTGGAGGACGTCGCCATACACCTCTTCGGAATGTCCGTCCCAGTAGGCGTGCGCGCAATCGAAGTAATTGAGTCCCAGATCGTAGGCGTGGCGCAGGTGGGCGCGGGCGGCTTCCTTGTTGCGCAATAGCGCCAGCCGCGCTCCGCCCTGGCCGATCACGGTAAGTTTGACGCCCGTCTTGCCGAAGGCCCGCACGGGCGTGGCGCCGGCTTGCGGTTTGGGCGGTTGGGCGCCGAGGCCGGTGATGCCGAGGCCCGCGAAAGCGCCGCCTACAAATGTTCTGCGTTGCATGGATGTCCTCCCGCTCGGTCCATTAACCTAAATTACCTCAACGGCCGCAGCTCAACATGGCATTTACTTTTTGGCGTATGGTTTCGGCGGAGCCGGGAACGTGCAGCACGTCACATTCCGAGCCAAGAATGTGGGGGTGCCCACAGGCGCTCATGTGGTGACGGAGTTCCGCAACGCGGCGCAACACTTCTTCCAGGGGCATGGCCTCGTCGGAGTAGAAGGACTTCGTCGGCAGGTTGCCGAACAACACGATATCCTTCGCCACCACGGCCGCATCTTCCCAAAGCTTCCGGCTGCTGCCAAGGCTGAGCATCGCGGGCCGCAGTTCGGCGGCAAATTGCCGGACCATGTCCGCGGTCAACTCGCCGCAGTTGTGGAAGATCAGGTCCACGGAGGATTGTTCCAGCAAGCGCCGCAGCTCCCGGTTCGGTTGCAGCACGAAGCGCTCGAAGATATCCGAGCCGGCGCGCAACTGGCGCGGGGACAGATACGCGATGTTGGCAGCCGGCTCGCAGACGATGATCGCCTTGGCTCCGGAAGCGATCTGCGCCCGAGCGGACCGCAGCACCGTGGCTAACGACAACTGAAGGCAGCGCTCCACCAGGCACACACCCTGATCCTCCGCGGCCGTAACACCGCGACCGGCGATGGCGACAGGAACGATGGGGTCGGCGACGAGTTTGGTCATCAGGGAAAAAGGGCCGATCAGCATCCCGACCGGCAGCAGATCCGTGCTCTCGGCGATGTAGCGCACGGCGCCCTGATTGGCCCGAATCCGCTCCGAAAACGGCCGCGAGGCCGCGCGCCCGAGGTCGGTCACCATCGCTTCGGCCGGCGGCGCCGCGAAGTGGAACAGGTCCACCTGGCTTTCCGGCACCCCGGCGAAAGCGAGCAGATCGGCCTTTTCCAGGCGCAGGTCCATCAAGGGGAACGCCAGCGGTGTCCGGTAGCGGCGCGCCGCCTTCTCGACCACCCGGCCCAGCCGCCCGGCGTCCAGAAGGATCTCTTGCGGGCTGGATTCCTCGTGCAGCAGCAGATCGGCGCCGATCGGCATACGCAGGCCTCGCGCCGCGAGATCCAAATAGAATTCTCTGTCCATCGTTCTCAGGATCGCAGGTCCCGCACGCCGGCATTACGGAACGCGCCGAATTTGGTGCGCGTTGCCAGCATGATTTATGTTAGCAGGGCGGATGGACAGACCCGCGCCGGCGGTTTCGCCGCTGGCGCGGACGAGGCGTGAAGCAAAGCTTTCCGACGGCGGCATGGTAAAATGGAGCGTTTCCCTTTCATGGATTTCCTCAAAGGGCTTAATGCGCAACAGCGCGAAGCCGTAAGCCACATCGACGGACCCTTGCTGATTCTTGCGGGAGCGGGCAGCGGGAAAACGCGCGTCATCACGCACCGCATCGCGCACATCATCACCTCCCGTCACGTGCCGCCATCGGCGGTGCTGGCCGTCACCTTCACCAACAAGGCAGCCAGGGAAATGCGGGAACGCGTGGTGGCGCTGCTGGAAGATGTCCCGCTGGATTCCGCTCCGAACCTGAGCACGTTTCACTCGTTTTGTGTGCGCATGCTGCGGCGCGACGGGGAGCCGCTAGGGCGCATTCGTCCCGGGTTTACCCGCCGTTTCAGCATCTACGACGAGGACGATCAACTGGTGATCGTCAAGGCGGCGTACCGCACGCTGGGGCTCGACGAAAAAGAGTTCATGCAGTACCGCGCGGCGCTTTCCAGGATCAGCCACGCCAAGAACACCAAGGTCACCGCGGCGGATCTCTATAAGAGCGCGGTCAACAGTGAGAGCGCGGCCATCGCCGCGCTGTTCGAGCAATACGATAAGG
Source organism: Candidatus Solibacter sp. (assembly GCA_050014175.1). Classification (GTDB taxonomy): domain Bacteria; phylum Acidobacteriota; class Terriglobia; order Bryobacterales; family Bryobacteraceae; genus Solibacter. The sequence continues at coordinate 10,809 of JBEKDV010000148.1, forward strand.
CGCTGCGTAACGCCAACGCCCTCGATTTCGACGACCTGCTGCTGGAGGCGGTCCGCCTGCTACAGCATGACGAGGCCACGCGCGAAGCGTACAACCGGCGGCTCAGCTACGTCATGATCGACGAGTATCAGGACACCAACCGCACGCAGTACGACCTGATGCGCCTATTGACCGAGCAGCATCGCAATGTGTGCGTGGTGGGCGACGAAGACCAGTCGATTTATAGCTGGCGCGGCGCCGATATCAGGAACATCCTGGATTTCGAACACGACTACCCCAACGCCAGGATCATTCGTCTGGAGCAGAATTACCGCTCGACGAAAAACATTCTGGCGGCGGCGGGCGCCGTGGTGGAGAATAACAAGGCGCGCAAGGGCAAGGTGCTCTGGACCGAGGCCGAAGCCGGCGACCCGATCGGCCTCTACGCGGGGTACGACGCCGAAAACGAGGCACGGTTCATCGCCGACGCCACCGAAAAATACCTGGCTTCCAATCCGGGCGATCATGTGGCGATTCTGTACCGCACTAACTCGCAATCGCGCCAGATCGAAGAGGCGCTGCGGCGCTACGGGCGCAAATACAACGTGGTGGGCGGCTTCAGCTTCTACCAGCGGGCGGAAATCAAGGATACGGTGGCATATCTCAAGCTGGCGGCATCGAATGGGGATTCGGTGAGCCTGATGCGCGTCATCAACACCCCGGCGCGTGGTATCGGGCGCACTACGGTGGAGCAGATCGAACGCTACGCGCGCGACAACGGACTGAACCTGTGGGATGCCACGGAGCGGATCATCGACGACCAGCAGCTTTCCACGCGCTCGCAATCGTCGCTGGTGATCTTCCGCAACCTGATTCAGGAACTGTCGCTGGTGGCCAGTTCGTCGCCGCTGCCCGATTTGATCCGCTTCATACTGGAGCGCACCGGGTACAGGAAGATGCTGCAGCAGGAGAAGACGCCGGAATCGGAAACGCGCCTGGAGAATCTGGACGAGCTGATCAACGCCGCGGCCGAAGCCGAGGAGCGCGGCGAGAGCATTGCCGATTTTCTGGATCACGCGGCGCTGGTGGCCGACGCGGATTCCTACGACGAGAAGGCCCCGGTGACGCTGATGACGCTGCACAACGCCAAGGGGCTGGAGTTTCCGCTGGTGTTCCTCAGCGGCATGGAACACGGACTCTTCCCGCATAGCCGGTCGATGAACTCCGAGGCGGCGCTCGAAGAAGAACGGCGGCTGTGCTACGTGGGCATGACGCGCGCGCGCAAACGCCTGATTCTGAGCTGGGCGAGATATCGCAGGCGCTTCGGGGGCGGGGATCAGGAGCGATCCACGGCGAGCGGGTTCCTAAGTGAAGTGCCGGAGTCGCTCATCATGAACCTGGGTCCGCGGGACGACGCCGGGGAAGTCAATCTGCACGCCGAGCGCTACGATGTGCGGCAATCGGCCAAACGCGGCACGTATACCGGCAAGACCTACAATTCTTTGGACAACATTTCGCAATTCTTCGGCGAGCGGGGTCTGCCGTTCAAACCGGCGCCGGCGGCGCCGCCGAAGCCGGACTTACGCACTCCGCCGCAGTTCCCGCGGCCCATCGGCAGCCCTCCGCTGCCCAGGACGGCGCCCGCCGCGCAGCCGGCTGCCCGCAAAGGGGCGCGCACAGGGATGGTGGTGGAGCACCCCAAGTACGGCACTGGAACCGTGGTACGGCGCGAAGGGGAGGGCGATGATGCTAAGATCACTGTTAACTTTCCTCGCTACGGGTTAAAGAAGTTAATCGAAAAGTACGCTGGATTGAAAAGAAACTGATGAATACCAAGAACGTCACCGACACGATTGAACGCAAGAAGCTGAAGCGCACGGCGCGCAAGAAGGCGGCACCGAAGGCGAAACGCGCCGCGGGTGTGGCTCGCGGGAGCGAAAAGAAGAAGATCCGCCACCAGGCCCAGGGCCAGCGTAAGCGCTAAGAATTCATATACAGGGGCCGCCAAGCGTGAGCATTTTCCGGACGAAGAGTATCGATGCACTCATCGCCGCCTCCGAAGATCCGGAGAAGAAACTCCGGCGTACCTTAGGGCCGTGGAGCCTCACCGCGTTCGGCATCGGCGCGGTGATCGGATCCGGCATTTTCATTCTCACCGGCACGGCGGCGGCCGGTGAGACGTTGAGCTACAAGTCCATCCTGCATGCGCCCGTGCTGGATCTGCTGCTGCACGGCACCAAGGCCCTTTCCATGACGGGGCGGGCGGGCGCGGGTCCGGCCATCAGCCTTTCCTTTCTGCTGACCGCGATCGCGTGCAGTTTCGCCGCGCTCTGTTACGCCGAACTGGCGTCGATGATCCCCATCGCCGGCAGCGCGTACACCTACGCCTATGCAACGCTGGGCGAGCTGGTGGCCTGGATCATCGGATGGGACCTCATCCTGGAGTACGCCGTCAGCAACATGGCGGTGGCGGTGGGCTTCTCCGCTTACCTCAACGACGTGCTGGACAACGTCTTCGGCTGGCATATCCCGGCGAAGTGGGCCAATCCGCCAATCGTAGGCGGAGAGTTCACCGGCAACTGGTTCAACATCTCGGCGCTGCTCGTGCTGATGGTGCTCACCTGGATTCTGGTAAAAGGCGTGCGCGAGAGCGCCACCACCAACAACGTGATGGTGTGTATCAAGATCGCAGCTATCCTGATTTTCGTGTTCGGCGCCGCCCGGGCGGTGGACACGTCCAACTGGAAGCCGTTTGCGCCCGCCGGATTCAGCGGCGTGCTCACCGGGGCCGCGATCGTGTTTTTCACGTACATCGGCTTCGATTCCGTCTCCACGGCGGCGGAGGAATGCCGCCAGCCGCAGCGCGATCTGCCGTTCGGCATCATCATGACGCTGGTGATTTGCGCGGTTTTGTATATTTCCGTGGCGCTGGTGCTGACCGGAATCGCCAAGTACGACACGCTGAACAACGCAGCGCCGGTGGCCACGGCGCTCAAGGTGCTGGGCTACAACGGGATCCGCCAGTGGGTGAGTATCGGCGCGATTGTCGGCATGTTGAGCTCGCTGTTGGTGTTCCAGTACGGGCAGGCGCGCATCTGGTTCGCCATGTCGCGCGACGGCCTGCTGCCCAAGATGTTTTCCAAAGTACACCCGGTGCACAAGACCCCGCATATCAGCACCTGGATCGCGGGGTTGGTGGTGGGAATCCCCGCGGGGATCTGGGATATCGGGACTTTCGCCGATCTGGCGAACATCGGGACGCTGTTCGCGTTCATCATCGTATCGCTGGGAGTGATTGTGCTGCGCAAGACGCAGCCCGAGCGGAAACGCGGATTCCGGGTGCCGGGGGCGCCGTGGCTGCCGATGATTTCCATCGCTTTTTGCCTGGTGCTGATGATGGCGTTGCCGCTGGAAACCTGGGTCCGGTTCTTCGTCTGGCTGATCGTCGGTTTCGCGATTTACTTCCCCTTCGGCCGCAAAAACAGCGCGCTAGCGGGACAGTGAGCCGGTAGGACCTTGTTGGCATCCGGGGCGAGCGCGATGGCGCGTGGACAGGGTAATAAAATGGCCGTGTGAGACGGATCTGGCGGGTGGTGCAAATCGCGTTGCTGGCGTTGGCCGGATTGTATGACGGCGACTACCTCTCCGCGCGCTACCGGATTCCCAACAACCGGCAGACCCTGGGGAGCGTGCAAGTGAAGACGCTCTACGCGGTGCGGCAGAAGAACGGACGCATCGAGTACTCGGAGGGCGATACGGAGGCCCAGACTTGCGTGCGGTCGCTGTTCCCGCATCTGGGATATACACCCTGCTGGTACCTGAGCAGACATGCGACGCAGCGCATTGAGATAGTCCGAGTCGATCCATCCCTTTTCACCTCCCAGGGGTTCACCTTATGCAGATATCGGGAGGGTATTGGACAGAAACCTCCGCGCTGGCTCGATGTCAGGCGTGCTACGCACGCGCTTGTGCTGCGCGGATCCGGATCGAAACTGTGAACGTCGGCCTCGATCCGCGGCCGGCCGGGTCCGGTGAGAGGCGACCTTGCCTCAGCCCGTGCCGTGGGACTGGCGCAGCGAGCACGCCACTCATCGCTCGATCAACCCCCTGGACTAGGCGGCGTGAAGCGGGGGATACTGAGGTGTATGGTGAAGTCAGTCGAAGGGATCTACCGCAACGGTAAGGTTGAGCTCTTGGAGACGCTGGCGGAGGCCGAAGGTTCGCGCGTCGTCGTGACGTGGGTTCATCCAGCAGCGCCGGTGGATCTTCGTGAACGTGGGATCGACGAGTCTCAGGCCGCCGATCTGCGGCACCGTCTGGCTCCGTTTGCCGAGGACTGGGATCGACCGGAAATGGCTGCCTACGATGAATTGCCGACGCGGTGATGTCATTTTGGTCTTGTTTCCGGACTCGAACTTGCGAACGTCGAAACGTCGGCCGGCGCTGGTTGTCCAGGCAGACCAACTGGGCGCAGGTTTGCCCCAGACTATCGTGGCGATGATCACGAGCAACATGACCCGCGCGGGACACGCGAGCAGGGTGGTTGTGCGGGTCGATAGCGAAAGCGCGAAGGGGTCCGGTTTGTTGATGGATTCGGTAATTATGACCGACAACCTCGCTACCATCCAGTACTCTGAGATCGATCGGATCCTCGGGGCTTTCTCGGAGTTGAGGGAGCTCGACGCAGCCTTGCGAACCACCCTGGCACTGTAGTTGAAAACTCTAGCGGCCGCTTGCTCGCAGAGCGCTCCCCAAGATCCGCTGTATATGGTCTTCGACCGGAATGTTTCTCGCCAAGCCGCGGAGGCGCAAAGAAAGACAGCAGAAGGATCCTCTTTGCGACTCTGCGTCTTGGCGTGAAACCGTGTTCCGGATTTCCGTGGATTCCGTGGGCGGCGTTTCCCAGGAGTGATCTGCGATGGACAGCTCGAGCGTTCAAGTTCACCAGAGATGGCCTGTGGGCGTGATCGACCCTTTGCGCTGGAGACACCGGTACAATTGACTCTAGGTCGGAAGGCCAAGCCGCAACCGACCCGGAGCTTATCAAGCTATGCACACCATCCTCGATCTCGATTTGGACTTCTTCGTTTGGCCGCCGTTTCGCGATAGGCCCGAGGAGGCGCGGCTGCCAAGGTCCGAGTGGGAACAGTTGGCCTCGGAACGGGAGGTCCGCTCGTTTCTAGAGGAACGATGTCACCTTTCAACACGGGCGCCTGTCCAGGGTTGCGAAGCCGAGCAACATCAAGAAGCGTTCAATGTTTGGAGGCAGTGGATTGAGAACGAATCGATTGTTGCTCCCTTCAACGTGGTGCATGCTGACGCGCACTCCGATCTCGGAGCGGGCTGGCCCAATCGCAGTTGCACCTTCATCGAGACAGAGCTTCTCGCAATGCCGATTGAGGAACGCAGGTGTCCTGCGTTCGGACCTGACCACCTAGACTCTGGGAACTACCTGTTGGGGGTGATCGCAAACAGGTGGATTTCGCAGTTGACATACGTCTATCCGGCTGATCGAATGGAAACTGCGCCAGGCCAGCCCGGCAGTCTTCCGCGATTCGAGGATGCAATGCGGGAGTTGGCGAGATTGCAACGGACTGACCAAGAGCCTCCAGTCAGTGACCTTCCCGCGTGGATCTTCCGAAACAACGACTGGACGACCCGGCACATCGAGCTCAAGCACTACCACCCTGCCCGTCATCGAAGATCCTGCGCGGATGATCAGCCCGTGCACACTGAGCCGCCTGTTCCATTCAACTGCGTAGAGGACCGCAAGTTCAGTCTCCCCGGCATTACTCACGTGTTTCTGGCCGACTCGCCGAAGTACACTCCGGTTGAGGCCAACGAACTTCTGCCAGTCATCCGCGAGTACTTCTTCAGGGTCTGATCCTGCCCGTATCCAGCGTTTCGGTGGCACC
>JBEKDV010000149.1:0-16683 GCA_050014175.1 Candidatus Solibacter sp.
TAACAGTCAAGGTTTAGTTCACCGCGCGGTTTCATCAGTTCCGCGGCTGCCAACTTCCCCCCCGCTCTCCAGCTTTTTTCGGCCGCGAAACTGAAGAAACCTTTAACAGTGACACCAACATTATCAAAATAATCGGCTTATTTTGAACCACTTGCAAATTGGAGGGGCCAAAAGCCCGTGATGCGTTTCCTAGTCTGTAACTAGGAGACTCTTGATGAGCACCGATTTTGCAGCAACCAGGCTTCAAAGCCAGGTGAACGGCTGGAACGAACTAGTACAGGCGGATTACCTGGCGGTATTCGACTATTGGGGGCAACGCGCGCTGGCGGAACGCGCCGGCAGCCGCAACCTGCCCAAACCGCCCAACGCTTTCGTGGCGGGATTCTTTACGGATTCGATGAATCCGCTGGCGCCATCGGCATATCCGGAGACGGGCAGCGAGCCGGGGTGCGCCATGCCCGCGGTCCGGCCGTCGATCAAGCCGACGCCGCTATACATCGGTTATTCTTACGCGAGGGTCGCATGAAGAACCTCGGGGTGTGGTTAAAAGGACTGGCCGCGGCCCTCATCGGCGGCGCGTTTTCGAGCGCCGCCCAGGCTGCCGCCGCTGGTGCCGTCACGCCGGCGAACTTGAAGACGGCAGCCATCACCGGAGCGGCCCTCACGCTGACCGCGTATCTGACCCAATCTCCGGTGAGCGGCAAGTAGCGTGCCGCGCTTGTGGGGCAGGCGGGGTACCCTCCGGGTCCGCCTGCCAGCCACAAATCCCTCCGCCTCCGCATTTTTCGCTTGACACCACGGCGATTTAGTACTAATTAATTAGTATGCGACGCCGGAGCACCACCTTAACCGAGCAGGAACTGGAAATCATGAAGATCGTCTGGGAACGCGATCGCTCCACCGTGCGCGACGTCTACGAGACGTTGCTGGAACGGCGCAAGGTCGCCTACACCACCGTCATGACCATGATGAAGATCCTGGAGCAGAAGAAGTACCTGAAAAAGACCATGGCCGACCGGGCTTACGTCTACCGTCCCGCCCAACCCAAAGGGCAGGTCATCGGCGACATGGTCCGCGATTTCATCGACCGCGTTTTCAACGGCTCGGCCGAACCGCTGCTGGTGCACCTGGTCCAGGAACACGACCTCTCTCCCCAGGAACTGGAAGAGATTGCGCGCCTCCGGAGGCCGTCGTGAGCCTGCAACTTGTCTGGGACAACCTGGTAGCCTACAGCATGCAAATCGGTCTGCTGGTGGGAGTGGCGGCCTTCGTTCCCGCCGTGCTGCGCCTGCGCTTGCCGGCCAGCCGGCTCGCCTACTGGCACATCCTTCTGGGCGCCTGCCTGCTCCTGCCCGCCGTCCGCCCGTGGAAGCAGGCGGTTCTCACCTTCACCGCATACGTCCCCCAAGCCATCGCCGCGCCCGTGCCTCCACAGCCCCCGCCCGCCCCCACCGTGCCCCTCGCCGAAATCGCCCTGATCCTGCTCGGCGCCGGCATGCTCGTCCGCATGGCGTGGCTGGCCACGGGCCTCTGGCGCCTGGCGCGCCTGCGCCGCCACTCCCGCCCGCTCCGCCCCGTCTCCACCTGGAGCGTGGAGGCCGGTATCCGCATCTCCGACGCCATCTCCAGCCCCGTGACCTTCGGGTTCTTGCGCCCCACCGTGCTCTTGCCAGCCAATTTCCCCGAACTCGACGAGCCCGTGCAGGACGCCATCCTCTGCCACGAAATTCTGCACGTGCGCCGTCACGACTGGCTCTTCACCCTGGCCGAAGAGCTCGTCCGCAGCATCTTCTGGTTCCATCCCGCCATCTGGTGGCTGCTCGGCGAGATCGGTCTCGCCCGCGAGCAGGTGGTGGATCGCCAGGTGGTCGAGCTCACCCGCTCGCGCGACGAGTATCTCGATGCTCTGCTCGCCATCGCCGGCGCAAAACCCCGCCTCGACCTGGCCCCGGCGCCGCTTTTCTTGCGCAAGCGGCACTTAAAACAGCGAGTCGTTTCCATTATGAAAGAGGTTCGCATGTCCAAAACGAGATCCATTTCTTCGCTCGCCGCGGGGCTGGGAATCCTGGCCCTGGCTTGCTGGTTCGTAACCGCAACCTTCCCCCTCGCCGCCGCACCCCAAGTGGTCGCCGATGGTCCCGGCGTGACCGTGGATACCGGCGGCCCCGTCATGCACCGCACCAACATCGTCTATCCCGAGGCCGCTCGCGCCAAGCGCATACAGGGCGTGGTCACCGTGGAAGCCACCATCGATGCGAGCGGTAACGTGGTGGAAACGCGCGTCCTCAACGGCCCCATCGAACTGCGCCGCGCCGCCCAGCAATCCGTCCTCAACTGGCACTTCGCCATGGATAGCTCGGCGAATACGCGCCAGGTGAAGGTGAGCTTCGAATTGCCCGCGCAATCCGCGACGCCGGCCGCCGTACTGCCGGCCCCAACCACGCCGATGGACGCGGCCAGCCGCGCCGCCGCCGATGAGAAGCTAAATGCCCTGCGTACGCAGATCAACGATCAGGCTTCCCAGCTACAGCAGCAGGATCCCGCGTCGCGCCAGAAAACCATCGCCAGGCTGAACGAATTGCAGGCGGCCATCACTTCGCTCCAGTCCCGCCTCGGCATGGCGGCGCTCGCAGGCAACCGCGTCAGCCGGATCTACATCGGCGGCCTCAGCGACCAGGCTCGCAGCGATCTCACCGCCCGCCTGCCGGTCCATGTCGGCGACACCCTCGCCGCCGATACCATGGACCACGTGCGCGCCGAGGTGAGGGCATTCGATGAACACCTCAACGTCGGCACGGCCGCCAATACCAACGGGGAAGTCACCCTGACCATCCAGATGCCGGGCAGCGGCATCTCCGCCGACGCCCTGTCCGGTAGCACTGCCGGCCCCGTGCCGGCCTTCCCGCCGGCTGCCGACGGGACCAGGCGCATCAGCATCGGCGGCAACGTGCAGCAGTCCAAGCTGGTCTCCCAGCCCCGCCCCGTCTACCCGCCGCTCGCCAAACAGGCGCGCATCCAGGGCGTGGTGCACCTCGCCGCCCTCATCGGCAAGGAAGGCAACGTCCTCGACCTGGCGGTCATCAGCGGCCACCCTCTGCTCGCCGCCTCCGCACTCGACGCCGTCAGGCAGTGGGTTTATAAAACCACGCTCCTCAACGGTGAGCCCGTGGAAGTCCTGACCCAGATCGACGTCAACTACACCCTGTCCGACAGTCCCCCGGTCCAGCAGTAAGTGCCTCCCATTCCGGGGCGACCGCGACCGGCCGCCCCGGGTAAAGCGCCCGATTCTCCCAGCCTATCCCAGCGGCTCGGTGCCCTCATTCAGAATCTTCAGGTACGCGTCATACACAAACAGACGATGCCGCCGCTTCTTCGTGATCTCTCGCAGGATTCCCAACTTCTGCATATAAGCCACGGCCTGAGACGCGGTCGGAAACGAAACACCAGCTCCCTTCGCCGCCGACTGAATCGAAAAAATCGGGCTCGTTTGGGCGTGCTGAAACACCCCCAGCACCGATGCCGCCGGTCTCCCCAGCGCCTCGATCTTTTGCCGGTCCGAATCCAGTAGCGCGAGAATTCTGCGCGCCGCCCCCACCGCCTGCTCAGAAGTTTCTCTCACGCCTTCGAGGAAGAACTCGAGCCACGCCTCCCAATCGCCGGCCTCACGCACCCGTGTCAGCAGGTCGTAGTAGATTTGGCGATGGGACTTGAAGAACAGGCTCAGATAGAGTATCGGCTCTTGCAGCGCTCCCGCCGCACACAGGAGAAACGTGATCAGCAGGCGTCCAAGCCTGCCGTTTCCGTCCGGAAACGGGTGAATGGTTTCGAACTGAACGTGCACCAGCCCAGCCTTGATCAGTGGTGGAAGCTCGCGATGATCTTCATGCAAGAACTTCTCCAACTCACCCATGCACTCCATCACCCGGCCCGCGGGCGGCGGCACGTACGCCGCATTACCTGGGCGTGTACCGCCGATCCAGTTCTGGCTTCGCCGGAACTCGCCCGGTTCCTTGCCGCTGCCTCGTCCCTTGGCGAGCAGCACCGCATGAATCTCGCGGATGAGCCGCAGCGAAAGCGGGAAGCCGCCCCGGAGCCGCTCCAGCCCGTGATGGAGTGCGGCAACGTAGTTCGACACTTCCTGCACGTCCTCAATGGGCGCGCCGGGCGCTTCGTCGCTCTCGAATAGCAACAAATCGGAGAGCGAAGACTGTGTCCCTTCAATCTGCGAGGACAACACCGCCTCCTTCCGGACATAAGCGTAAATGAAAAGCGACAGATCCGGCAGAACGGAGGCGAGACCATCGAGACGGCCCAACGCCTGATTGGCCTGCTCAAGGAGGAGTTGCAGTTCCCCAAGCCTCAACGGGGGGGCGGGTGGTAGCGGCGGAGGCACGAACGCGCGCACCACCTCATCGCCTGTCTTTGTGGTAACGAATGTTCCAAGTCGTTGATTGGCTGAAGGTGCCACGCTGACTGAACCATCCTTTAATTAGGATTTACCTTATTAAAGGATACGCCACTTTTCTTTAATAAGCTGGGGGGGTGCATAACCATTCTGGGGGGAACGCATCGTGAACTGGGTTGTGGGGCAGGATGGCAGGGGTACCCTCTGGGTCCGGCGGGTTGGCAACCCGCCACTTGCGCCGGTAAAACGGGGCACCCTCTGGGTCGCGCGCAGCTTGCCAAGCTGCCCCACAAGCAATTGCGGCTGACGCCGCCAAGTGGCGGCTGTGCCGTGCATCAGCGGACCGAAGCCGACCTCGCGTTCCCAATCCAATTATCGAGACGTCCCGCCGCTGGACAATGCGGATGAGTGCCGGTGAAAGACGCGACCGATCTGTGCCGGAGCACCATCTTTGGTCCGCAAGGATAATGAGGGTTGGCACTGGAGTTCGAGTGGGATCCGCGCAAGGCTGCGGGAAATCTCGCCAGGCACGGAGTATCGTTCGAAGAGGCGGCGACGGTCTTCGGCGATCCATCAGGTAAAATTGTGACTGATCCGCGCCATTCAGCCGCAGAGGAGCGGTTGGTATTGCTGGGCATTTCGGAACGACGTCGTTTGCTTGCGGTTATGTACATTGAGCGCGCAGAGGCGGTCCGCATCAATAGCGCCCGGCAGGCCACACGTCCGGAGAAAAGAGATTATGAAGAAATCCCCCACTAAAGGCGTGCCCGTTGAGCGTGTCGACGCCGACGAGATTCTCCCGGAGTACGACTTCAAGCGCAGCTCGCCCAACAAGTTCGCATCCCGGTACGCTGCGGGAAGCGCCGTTGTGGTGCTGGAACCCGATGTCGCCGCCGCCTTTCCCAGTTCAGGGGAAGCAAATGAGGCCCTGCGCGCACTGGCGGGAATCATACAGAAACACCGTCACCGCCGGCCAGTTTCACGGCGGAGTCTTTAAACGCCGGCACGATCCGGCGGCCGGCTCCCCGACGGAAAGCCCCGCCGCTGACCTGGACGTCTCACGGCGCATCCAGAAAGCGGGCAGCCGCTAGAGGACCTGCGGGGAGTGATCTGCCGGATGGTAGAATCAGCCTCGCGGAATGCCGACAATCAGCACGTTCTACGGGATCTTGATCCGGATGTTCTTCAATGATCATCCTCCGCCGCATTTTCATGCTCGATATGGCGAGTTCGAAGCCACCGTTGACATCGGCACCCTGGAGGTAATCGAAGGCCAACTGCCGCGCCGGGCTTTGAATCTGGTCCGGGAATGGGCGATGATGCATAGAGAGGAATTGTTGGAGGACTGGCGTTCCTGCCGCGAGAACACAGTCCCGACGAAAATTGAGCCGCTGGCATGAACGGAGTCTATATTCCATGCACTGGGACGTAGTCGAAGTCAAAGCAGAGCCCCACTACTGCCTCTTTGTCCGATTTAAGGACGGAGTTGCTGGGCGGGTGCAGTTGCGGGCGGAACAACTGACGGGCGCACTCGTCCCGCTACTGGATGAGCAATTCTTCGAGCAGGTATTCATTGATTACGGTGCGGTTGCTTGGCCCGGTGAGATCGATCTGGCGCCCGACGCCATGTATGCTGAGATCACCGGTCAGCGCGACGGATTGCGACATGTTGGCTGAACCCAAGCCGACTTGCGGGGATTAATCCGGGCACAGTCCCTCGGCGGCTCTATCTTGCCCTCCCTCCTATTTCAAAAGTCGGAACCAGTCCCTCAAGGTCAGAGCCAACCGCAGAACCTCGTCTTCGGCTAGAGGCGCGCAGTGGGCAATTGGCCCGCGCAACGTATTTAGCCTCGCCATAACGGTCTCAACGGCCTTCAAGTCATTTAGCACGCTTCCAACCAGAGGCCAACTTGCCTTGATTATTTCAGATAGCTCCCCGAAGGTTGTGTAGTCAAGGGGCGCAGCAGACCGCGGTGTAACCCCAGACTCCCGCTCGCGCTTGATGCGCTTCTCAACCTCCGCCTGAATTGCAGGCGGAACCCTGCTTGACGTCCACCAAGCCTCACCCTCTGCCTCCAGTACGTCTGTAATCAATGAGCGAATTGACTTCTCGAGGCAGTAAAACGTCTCGTAGTGAGCCGCCATCTCAGCCGCCTCGGTCCGAACAGACAGGTCAAACTGAAGGCGAGACTCGACCTGGGCCCGACGAGCCGAAAGCTTACGGCCGAGATCGATGCCGAACCGCTGCTCGATCTGATCGAGGTCGGCCTCCAACAGCATGTTTGTCATGCCGAACGCCTTGACGATTTGCTCGTAGTTGCTCATTTCTGAAGTAAGTGTTCTTTTAGGCTCTTGAAGATCGCGTTGAATACCTCGATGTCGGAAGTCGGTGGCAAATTCAGGTTAATCGTGTAAGAGAGGTTAATTCCTTCGCCGATAGTAGGTTCAAACTCCCGGGACTGGCGGCGCACAAGCGCGTTCGTGGTTTCGTCTTGTTCCTTGCGGACCCCTCCTGTGGCTGTCTCGGGTACGGCAGATTGCGACGGGGAGAAATCCGCCATCTCCTTAAGCACCTTGAACGTTGCAAGTGTTAGCTTAGTAACTTGCGAGTCCTTCTCACCGCCAGTTGCCTCCACGATCAGACCGCGGACCTCATTATCGGCAAGGTCATAGACCTTCTCGTTCATGGCGAACAGCGGCGCATACAGAATTCGCATGCACTGCGCGATGGCAGCACGCGACTTCTTCTCATTCCGGAACTGCTTATACAGTTCAGTTGGTGTTCCATCATCAGCGACCAACCCCATTTTCTTGACGAACGGCATGGTCGTGCGTGCGGTCCCGCCCTTCATCAGGAGGGTCGCGCCGACAAAATCTTGTGAAAAACTCGGCGGGACTGCTGCTGACTTTATCTTCGCCAACATTGTGGTCAGTGTGCCGGTTCCGTAGACATAAGGTAGGTTCGCCATAGGCTGATCCTGTACTGCCGCTCGTGCTCGAGTCTCGTCCTCCTCTAACTCGCCTCAATCGAAGATGGCGGCGAGCCCATTGATAGCTGCGTTACACGCTTGGCGCAAATCAGCTCTCATTATACTCTTCCCAAGACACATGGATCGCGCCTATAGGAACCGGTCCGCGACGCGCTTTACATGGCTGCGGCTCCTCGCTCGCCATACTCGGCCTTGGCCTCAGAGGCTCCAGGGGGTGAGGCACTCACCCCTTCCAACTCCGGTGCCACCCGAAGCGATCTGCAGGCAACTCGACGTGGCGCAGAGTTCAGCACATCGACAGGTGCAGCCGTTACTTCCCACAAACGCGCTTGCGACCGTTGATCGGTGTCACACGGCCGCATAGTCGGCCCCCGACTTGCGTTCCTTGATTTCGTTTTGATGAGACCATTAACAGTGACTCCAACATCAAAATTCCTAACCCGTTACCCCTCACCCGCTTAGCCCCTGCCGCCACCCAGCCCCATACACTCGTCGTGCTAGCGTCGAAATAGGGGCACCCGGTCGCCTTATGACACGTCTTTCTCGACTCACGCCAGCCGCCACGAACTCAAGCCGCACCATTTCCCCATCCCCCTGGCACGGGGCAGCTTTGGGATCGGCAACGAGTACCACGAGTTTTGGGCCAGAACCAAATAACTCCTTCATTTACAACAAAAACAGACTCGGCGCTGAACCCAACGAACCCAAGAAACCCGCACCCTTGCCCAAGCCACCAAAAATACCAAACGAACCCATTAACTCATTGAAAACAAACAAATCGATTGGGTTCGTTCCGTCATTCCCCAATCCACACCGCCGTCCCCTCCCCCACCAGACCCCAGATCTCGTCCATCTCCTCGTCCGTCACCGCGATGCACCCCTGCGTCCAGTCGCCCTCCATCCGGACCCCGTCCCGCTGCCCGTGTATCATGATGTCCCCGCCGGCGTCCACCCCCGCCTCTCTCGCGCGCGCCACGTCCGCCGCATCCGGGTACGAAATGTGCAGCGACAAATGATACTTGCTGCGCGCGTTCCGCCGGTCGATCGTGTACCGCCCCTCCGGCGTCCGCCCGTCCCCTTCCCGGCGCTTGGGACCCACCGGCTCCGGCCCCAGCGCGATCCGGTACGTCCGCAGCACGCTCTCGCGCGCGCACAGCGTCATCTCGCGCTTTTTCTTGCTCACTACCACCAGATCCGCCCGCAAAACTCCGCACCGCATCACCTGAGTATAGCCCCGGCTTACTGACGACCCCATGAATCCAACAACTTGCATACAACGCAATTTAAGACCGAAATATCTGTAGATTTTTACGACATAACGGTCTTATAATATGGTTTAAGCACGTGAATCCCATAATCATAAGGAGGGGAGAGTTGAGCAACTCATCCACCACCACCACTCGGCCGAAGGTCACCATCGACGGTAACGAGGCGGCCGCATACGTAGCGCATCAATCGAACGAAGTCATCGCCATCTATCCAATTACTCCCTCGTCCAACATGGGCGAATGGGCCGACCAATGGTCCGCCGAACAGAAGACCAACATCTGGGGAACCGTACCGACGGTGATCGAGATGCAAAGCGAGGGCGGGGCCGCCGGCGCCTGCCACGGAGCTTTGCAGGCGGGTTCGCTCTGCACCACTTTCACCGCATCGCAGGGACTCCTGCTGATGATCCCCAACATGTATAAGATCGCGGGCGAGCTCACCAGCACGGTGTTCCACATCGCCGCCCGCGCGCTCGCCGCCCAGGCCCTGTCCATCTTCGGCGACCACAGCGACGTGATGGCCGCGCGCTCCACCGGTTTCGGCCTGCTCTCCTCCAACTCGGTGCAGGAAGTCATGGATATGGCTCTCATCGCCCAGGCCGCCACGCTGGAATCGCGTATCCCCTTCATGCACTTCTTCGATGGCTTCCGCACCTCGCATGAAGTCGCCAAAGTCGAACAGCTTTCCGCCGACGACATCCGCGCCATGATCGACGAGAAACTCGTCTTCGCCCACCGCTCGCGCGCCCTCTCCCCCGACAACCCGTTCATCCGCGGCACCGCGCAGAATCCCGACGTCTACTTCCAGTGCCGCGAAGCCTGCAACCCTTACTACCTCGCCGCCCCCACCATCGTGCAGAATGCCATGGATAAGTTCGCGGCGGTAGCCGGGCGTCAGTACCACCTCTTCGATTACTTCGGCGCGCCCGATGCCACCCGGCTCATCATCATCATGGGCTCCGGCGCCGAAGTGGCCCACGAAACCGTGGAAGCCATGCTCGCCGCCGGCGAAAAAGTCGGCCTCCTCAAAGTCCGCCTGTTCCGGCCCTTCTCCATCGAAGCCTTCGTCGCCGCCATCCCCGAGAGCGTCCAATCCGTCGCCGTCCTCGACCGCACCAAGGAACCCGGCGCCACCGGCGAACCGCTCTATTGCGACGTCATTACCGCCTTCGCCGAAATGGGCGTGGCCAAGAAGGTGATCGGCGGGCGTTACGGGCTCTCGTCCAAGGAATTCACGCCCGCCATGGTCAAGGGAGTTTACGACGAGCTCCTCAAGATCCACCCCAAGAATCACTTCACCATCGGCATCAACGACGACGTCACCCACAGCAGCCTGGACTACGATCCCGAGTTCTCCACCGAGGCCCCCGGCACCGTGCGCGCCCTGTTCTACGGACTCGGCGCGGATGGCACCGTCGGCGCCAACAAGAACTCCATCAAGATCATCGGCGAAGAAACCGAAAACTACGCCCAGGGCTACTTCGTCTACGATTCCAAGAAGTCCGGCGCCATCACCACTTCCCACCTGCGCTTCGGGAACAAACCGATACGTTCCAGCTACCTCATCACCAAGGCGAATTTCGTGGCCTGCCACCAGTTCTCCTTCCTGGAACGCATCGATATGCTGAAGGCCGCCGAACCCGGCGCCACCTTCCTCCTCAACAGCCCTTACCACGCCGACCACGTTTGGGACCAGTTGCCGCGCATGGTGCAACGCCAGATCATCGACAAGAAGTTGAAGTTCTACGTCATCAACGGCGACGACGTCGCCAAGGTCACCGGCATGGGCGGCCGCATCAATACCATCATGCAGACCTGCTTCTTCGCCATCAGTGGCGTCCTGCCGCGCGAAGAGGCCATCGCCGCCATCAAGTACGCCATCAAGAAGACCTACGGCAAGCGCGGCGACACCGTGGTGCAGAAGAACTACGCGGCGGTGGATGCATCGCTCAGCCATCTCCAGGAAGTCAAGGTTCCCGACAAGGTTTCCTCGGCGTTCGATATGCGGCCCCCGGTCCCCGCGGCCGCCCCGGCCTTCGTGCGCGACGTGCTCGCCCAGATCATCGCCGGCAATGGCGACGATCTCCCGGTCAGCGCCATGCCCATCGACGGCACCTTCCCCTCCGCCACCGCGCAATGGGAAAAGCGCAACATCGCCCTCGAAATCCCCGTGTGGGATGAGGCCCTCTGCATCCAGTGCGGCAAGTGCGTACTCGTCTGCCCCCATGCCGTCATCCGCGCCAAGGTCTACGACGATAGCTACCTGGGCAACGCGCCCGCCACTTTCAAAGCCGTTCCGGCGCGCTGGAAAGACATGAAGGATCGCAAGTACACCCTTCAGGTGGCTCCCGAGGATTGCACCGGCTGCACACTCTGCGTGGAAGTCTGCCCGGCCAAGAGCAAGAGCGAGGTCAAACACCGCGCCATCAATATGGCCCCCCAGCCGGCGCTGCGCGAAAGCGAAGCCGCCAATTGGGATTTCTTCCTCACCCTTCCCGAAACCGACCGCAAGCTGCTCTCGCCCACCCAGGTGAAGGACATTCAGTTGCTCCGGCCGCTGTTTGAGTTCTCCGGCGCCTGTTCCGGTTGCGGCGAAACGCCGTACCTGAAGCTGGTCACCCAGCTCTTCGGCGACCGCGTGATGATCGGCAACGCCACCGGCTGCTCTTCCATCTACGGCGGCAACCTGCCGACCACGCCCTACTGCATGAACGCCGAGGGCCGCGGACCGTCGTGGAGCAACTCGCTCTTCGAAGATTGCGCCGAATTCGGCCTCGGCCAGCGCCTCTCCATCGACAAACAGAACGAGTACGCCCGCGAACTGGTCTGGCGTCTCGGCGCCCAAATCGGCGAGGAACTGGCGCAGGCCATCCTCCACGCCGACCAGAAATCCGAACAGGGCATCTTCGCCCAGCGAGAGCGCGTCGGTGCCCTCAAGGCGAAACTCGCCGGCGTCGACACCGCCGAGGCGCGCGACCTCCTCAGCGTCGCCGATTCGCTGGTCAAGAAGAGCGTCTGGATCGTCGGCGGCGATGGCTGGGCCTATGACATCGGCTACGGCGGCCTCGATCACGTGCTCGCCAGCGGCCGCAACGTCAACGTCCTCGTCCTCGATACCGAGGTCTACTCCAACACCGGAGGCCAGGCGTCTAAAGCCACCCCGCGCGGCGCCGTCGCCAAGTTCGCCGCCGCCGGCAAACCGGCGGGCAAGAAGGATCTCGCCCTCATGGCCATGAGCTACGGCAGCGTTTACGTAGCCAAGATCGCCATGGGCGCCGGCGACATGCATACCGTCAAGGCCATCATGGAAGCCGAAGCCTACGACGGGCCGTCGCTGATCATCGCCTACAGCCATTGCATCGCCCACGGCTACGATCTGGCCCACGGAATGGATCAGCAGAAGGCCGCCGTCAACTCCGGCTACTGGCCGCTCTTCCGCTATAACCCCGAACTGGTCGCGCAGGGCAAGAACCCCTTCCAGCTCGATTCGCGCCCCGCCAGCATCAACCTCAAGGACTACATCTACAACGAGACCCGCTACACCATGCTCGTCAAGAGCAATCCCGAACACGCCCAGGAGCTCTTCAAACTGGCCCAGGACGATGTCGAGGCCAAGTGGAAGCTCTACGATTACATGTCGCACCAGGCCGGTGCGGCGGTTGAGGAGGTGAAAAAATGATCGACCTGACCAAAACCATCGACCTTTCCACGACGTACCTCGGGTTGAAACTCAAGAACCCGCTGGTGGCCTCTTCCTCGCCGATGTGCCGGGAGGTGGGCAATGTCCGCCGCCTGGAAGATGCCGGCGCCGCGGCAATCGTGCTGCACTCGCTCTTTGAAGAGCAGATCGAACTCGAGAGCGATGAGCTCGACCGCTTCATGACCGAGGGTTCGGACGTTTCGGCCGAATCCACCGCCAGCCACTTCCCGGACCTGCTGTTCAAAGTGATGGGGCCGGAGGCCTATCTGAAGCACATCGTCAAGTGCAAACAGGCCGTGCAGATTCCCATTATCGCCAGCCTCAACGGCACCACTACGGGCGGCTGGATCGGCTACGCCAAGGAAATGCAGCAGGCCGGCGCCGATGCGCTGGAGCTGAACATTTACCACATTCCCGTGGACCCCAACGTCACCGGCGAGCAGGTCGAACAGAAGTACATCGACCTGATTCAGGCCGTCAAGAAAGAGGTCACCATCCCGGTATCGGTGAAACTCGGACCCTATTTCAGCTCCATGGCCAACATGGCCAAGCGCCTGGACGGCGCCGGCGCCGATGGCCTGGTGCTCTTCAACCGCTTCTATCAGCCGGATTACGACCTCGAAGCCCTGGAGGTGGTCCCCAATTTGATCCTCTCCAACTCCCACGAGTTGCTGCTCCGCCTCCACTGGATCGCTGTGATCTATGGCGGCATCAAGGCCGATCTCGCCCTCACCGGCGGGGTGCACTCCGCCACCGATGTCGTCAAGGCCATGATGGCCGGCGCCAAAGTCGCCATGATGACTTCCGCCCTGCTCAAACGCGGCATCACCTTCCTCGATACCATCGCCACCGAGTTACTGGTGTGGATGGGCGAGCACGAGTACGATTCCATCAAGCAGATGCAAGGCAGCATGAGCCGCAATTCCGTCCCGCAACCCGGCGCCTTCGAGCGCGCCAACTACATGAAGGTGCTCTCCAGTTACGCAATGAGGTAAACACTTTTGTGGCATAAGGCTCCGCCTTGTGCACCCGAGCGAAGCTCGGCCTCGGGCGGGCTGCGCCCGCCTGCACAAGGCGGAGCCTTATGCCACTTACGGCTTCACTCGAAACTTATTCTGCAACGCCGCCACCTGCTGATCGAGCGAGGGCCTCTTCACTTCCGCTTTCGGCGCCTGAAAGTTTTTCCGCTTCGGATCCGCCGGCGCCGCCTCCAGCGCCTTCATGGAAAGCGCGATCCGCTTCGCCTTCGTGTCCGTGCTGAGCACCTGCACGTTGACGATCTGCCCCACCTTCACCACTTCGCTCGCGTCCTTGACGTAGCGGTTGGTCAGTTCGCTCACGTGCACCAGACCGTCCTGATGCACGCCCACGTCCACGAACGCGCCGAAGCGCGTCACGTTGGTCACCACGCCTTCCAGCCGCATTCCGGGCTTGAGGTCGGCGATCTCCTTCACGTCGTCGCGCCATTTCGCGGCCACGAACTTCTCGCGCGGATCGCGCCCCGGCTTGCGCAGCTCCTCGCGGATATCGCCCAGCGTGTACATGCCCACCGTCTCCGTCGTGAAGCCTTCCAGCTTGACCTTCTCGATCAATTCCGGCCTGGCAATCAGTTCCGCGACCGTGGTCCCCAACGACGCGGCCATCTTCTCCGCCACCGCGTACGATTCGGGATGCACCGCTGTCATGTCCAGCGGGTTCGTGCCGCCACGAATGCGCAGGAAGCCCGCCGCCTGTTCGAAGGTCTTGGGCCCGAAGCCCGGCACCGCCATCAAGTCCATGCGCGAGCGGAAGCGCCCGTGCTCGTTGCGGTATTCCATGATCTTCACCGCCGTGCGCTCCGTGATCCCCGCCACGTAGCGCAATAGCGCCCACGACGCCGTGTTCAGATCCACGCCCACGCGGTTCACGCAGCTTTCCACGGTGGCTTCCAGACTCTGCTTCAAGCGCCGCTGATCCACGTCGTGCTGGTACTGTCCCACACCGATCGCCTTCGGGTCCACCTTCACCAGCTCCGCCAGCGGATCCTGCAAACGGCGCGCGATCGAGATGGCGCCGCGCACCGTGAGGTCCAGATCCGGGAACTCCTGCCGCGCCATCTCCGAGGCCGAGTACACGGACGCACCCGATTCGCTCACCGTCACGCTGAAGATCTTGGTAAGGTTCGCCTGCCGCAAAAAGTCCTGCACAAACGCCGCCGATTCGCGCGACGCCGTGCCGTTGCCGATGGCAATCGCCTGCACGTTGTGGCGCGCAATCAGCGACGCCAGCGTCTTCACCGATCCCGCCAGATCGTTTTTCGGCTGGAAGGGATACATCACCGCGTCTTCCAGAAACTTGCCGGTATCGTCCACCACGGCGAGCTTGCAGCCGGTGCGAATCCCAGGGTCAATCGCCAGCACGGTCATGCGTCCGGCCGGCGGCGAGAGCAGCAGGTTCTCCATGTTCTCGCGGAACACCTTGATGGCCTCTTCGTCGGAGCGGTCCTTCAACTCCAGGCGCACTTCGGTCTGGATCGATGGGTTGAGCAGGCGGTCGTAGGAGTCCTCGATCGCCTGTTCCAGGTGCGGCGCCCAATCGCCGGGCTTGCGCACCACGCGCGCGCGCAGCCAGGCCTGCGGCTGCGCGCGCTCGAGTTCGATCTCGAAGGTCAGCACGCCTTCCTTGGCGCCGCGCCGTATGGCCAGCATGCGGTGCGACGGGATCTTCGCCGCCGGCTCGCTGTAACTGGCGTACATCTTGAACTTGCCTTCCGGGTCCGGCGCGCCTTCAATAGCGCGGCTGGTGACGCGCCCCTCGGCCATCATCATGGCGCGCACCGCCTTGCGGAACTCCGCGTTCTCGCTGATCATCTCGGCCACGATGTGGCGCGCGCCTTCCAGCGCCTCTTCCATCGGCATGCCGAACCGCGCCGCGACCTCCGCCAGCGGCGTGGGGTCGCTCTGTTCCCATAGGAAGAGCGCGAGCGGTTCCAGCCCTTTGTCGCGCGCCATGGAGGCCTTGGTGCGGCGCTTCGGCTTGTACGGCAGGTAGAGATCTTCCAGTTCGGTCTTTTCGAGCGCGGCCTCGATCTTCGCCTTCAATTCGGGCGTGAGTTTGCCCTGCTCCTGAATCGATGCCAGCACGGTTTCGCGGCGATCTTCCAGTTCGCGGAAGTACTCCAGCTTCTCCTGGATGTCGCGGATCTGCACCTCGTCGAGATTGCCGGTGGCTTCCTTACGGTAGCGCGCGATGAAGGGCACGGTGGCGCCCTCGTCGAACAGTTCGATGACGGCCAACATCCCCTTCAGCGGGACGTTGAGCAGCTTGGCGATATGGATGAGTACGGCGGTGGGAAGCGTCTTCAGTTCAGCCATGGTCCTATGGAACTTTCATGATCCCACAGACCCCGTTTTCGCGTGATATTCTGTGTGGCTAAAGGCCTAGCGGTAGCCCCAACACTGCCGGAACGTAGTCGCCGGAGGTGAGGAACGGGAAGTACGGTGCTGCCTAAGCAGCGGGCTTGTCCGCGCGCTCTACTTCCGCCATGATCTCCTGGATCGTGGCGCCTTCCAGCCAGCGGTGGCGATCGCGGGTGTAGTCGCCAGAGCCCGATCGATAAATCCGGAGGAAGCGAGCGAGACCGTCCAGCCCCAGTTCGCGCTGCAGAATCGCCAGCGCATGCCGCTCGAAGTCTTCATCGCTCGTCTCTTCAAGGGGGATCATCGGGCCACCTCCTGATACCAGGATACCGGGTTCTGGACGCGCATGCGAAGCTCGTTGGGGTGTCGCCCGGCGCGGCGAAGCAGTTCGTCGTCAGTTGTCAGGAACACGTCGGCTTGGCCTTGCTCTGCGCTTGCCAAATGCAAAGCGTCAAACGTGCCGAACCCGAGCTTCTGAAAGAACGCGGCACGCTCGGCCGAGCGCGACCGCGGGACCACGACTTCATTCGAGAAGGCAAGCAGCGCGGCAACGTCGTGCCGACGCTCTGCATCCGGATTGCGGCTGATCTCGATCTCCAGCGCGGTGCTGCTCACCCAAGTTACCTGTCCCGCGCGTACCAGACGAAGAATGCCTTCAACCGCTTCGGCTTCATTGCGCACACGCGCTTGGCTCTGATCGTCTGTCAGGCGGTTCAAACAACAGGCATCCAGATAAACTCTCAATCAATGCACCTCACGACGAGACATGGCAAGACATGCGGGCTCACAAGTACTTCACGAACAGCACCGCGTTGCCACGTTCGTTATACAGCAGTTCGTCCACCAGATTCCTGGTGAGCAGAATGCCGAAGCCGCCGGGGCGCCGGCCTTCCTCGGCGCGCACTTCGACGTGGCGGATGGG
>JBEKDV010000150.1:0-16662 GCA_050014175.1 Candidatus Solibacter sp.
CTCTGGATCGAGCGGTTGATCATGGCGTGAATCTGGTTCAGCAGCGAGTTGGAACTGGAGAAAGAACCGGCCGGTTCGTTCGCGCCGCGCAGCACGAATCCGGTGATGGTGTCATTCGCCGGTGGCGCGGGCAGCCCGGTCACCTGAAGGTAACGGAACCCGTGATAGGCGAATGTCGGATGCCAGGTCTCGACACCGTTGCCTGATAGCGTGTAGGTATCGAAAATGGGCGATCCGGTAGTGGTCTGGCTGACCGTTCCGTCGGGGTTGAGGATCTCGCCAATTCGCATGGTCACTCGCGTGCCCATCGAGCCGGCTACCTGCAACTGGAACCATCCGGCGAAATTCAAGCCCATGTCGAATACGTACACGCCTGGCCCGGGTTGCGTGATAGCGGCCGTATGTACTTGTTCCATGACCTGCACGCCCGGCGCGCCGCGCCAACTGAGCGACGCGCCTGGAAATGGAGCCGCGGTAATTTGAGTGGGGAAGAACAAGTTCGGCTGCCGCCGTGCGTCATAATCTTCGCCGCCCCACCACGTGGAAGTTGTCGTCGGGCCGATAATGGTCGACCACGTCCCGTCTGTGCCAATGGTCTGCGTCCCCGAAGGGGTTGCGATTTCGAGTTGGGCTCTGAGCTCCGTACCGTTGGGGTTATTGCCGCCTGTGCTAACGACGTACCGCCCAGCGGGATAGACGGCGCTGTAAGGCCCGTTGCCCAGTTGGACGGTGAGCGTGTTCGAACCCTGCGCCAGAAGTCCGGTGACGTCCAGAGTCGCGTACTCCAGTCTCACGCGCTGCAACGTATCTCCCGGAGTCAGGACGTCGTCGCTTGCAGGCTGCCCATTGATCGTCACCGAGTACATGCCCAGACCCGAGATGTAGAGACGGGCCGATTGGACCGGACCTGAGGCGATTGAAAACACCCGCTGATAGACCACCGTTCCGGCTATTTTCGTATACCCGATCCACTGTGCCGACCAGTCGCTCTGGTTCAACAAGCCCATTTCCCAGAACGCCGGCGCGCTCCAAGCGGATGGCGCGGAGGGATCGAGATCCGTCCACACGCGCACCTGCCAGTACACACGCTGGCGGGACCCCGGGGAAGTACCGCCATAGTTCACGTTGTTCGAGCGGCCGGAATTGACTTTGCCCGTGTCCCACAGGTCGGCGATTTCCAGCCCATCGACGCTCGTAGCCGCGCGCAGTTCATACGCCATCTGCATGGCGCCATCGATCTTCCAGCTCAAACGCGGCGCCAAAACATCGATTCCGAGCGGATTGGTCAGGTTCTCGACCTGAAGTCCGTAAGGTTGGGCCAACAATGCGGGCGAGATGATGGCGGCAACGGCGAAGGCCAGCCACCCGCGGCTACGATCCTCTCGGTGGCTGTGCATCAGCCTGCTCCCCATGGGCCGATCCTCGTCTCGCCCATTACGGGGATTTCGGAGAATGGCCCCTACCAGCCAAACCCGTACGCTGCCGCCGGGCCACACGGCCCAGAAGGCCGAATCTGGAAACCTACCCACGCTGCACCCGCGGAACCTCAGAAAACAAACGCTTGTCCAGAGGCTATTCTAGCGCTTATGCCCTCTTGGGCCTGGCAAGCGCGGCAGTTACCAATCCAGGGGCATGGATTGATAGGCCTCGCCCGCGCCTTCCTTCCAGCGTGGTTGAGGCTCTCGATCTGACGGAGGGAGATCAGATCGAGATCCGGATCGCCGGAAGACGTGAATTCGAGGTCGCGCGGCGAAGCGCCAGACTGTTTCCCCATTTTGCGACTCTCATAGATACACATCTCCCTTGTATATCAAGCGCCTCGCCGTCAAACCCCCACAATAAGCGCGCTACAATGATCACTCCATGAATCTGTTTACTCTCCCGCCACAGAAAGTGGAGATGGTCCTACTCGTCATGCTGTTGACCGCGGCCGTGTTCGATGTGCTCTACCGGCGGATTCCCAACTGGCTCACGGTCACCGGCGCGCTGCTTGGCATTGCCATGAACACCCTCATCGGTCCGCCGCAAGCCGGCCTGGTGTTCTCGCTGGTTGGTCTGGCGGTGGCGTTTGGCATCTATGCCGCGTTCTACGCCTTGCGGGCGATGGGCGCCGGTGACGTGAAACTCATGGCCGCCATCGGCGCCCTGGTCGGGTGGCAACGCTGGTTCGGAATCTTCTTCGTTACCGCCCTGATTGGCGGCGTGATGGCCATCATACTGGTGGTGGCCCGCGGCCGGCTCAAAAGGACGTTCTTCAACGTGAGCTTCATCCTCAGCGAAATGAAGAGCGGGCGGCCGGCCTACCTGAAGAACGAAGAGCTCGATGTGAAGAACAAAAAGGCCCTGGGCCTTCCCCACGCCGCGGTGATCGCGGTCAGCACCGTTTTCTATCTGGCGCTCTGCGTGCGTCTCGGACAATAAGAGGGTCACTCCCGCGGGCGGTTTTCTTTGCCGGCAATCGGACGTTGCGGGTAATGGACTGATGCCCTGACGAATTCAGCCTACCGGCACAGCCAGCCGCCATCGACGGCCAGTGTGTGGCCCGTCACGTAATCGGCCGCGGCCGAGGCCAGAAACACCAGGGCGCCCTGCAAGTCTTCGGGAAGGCCCCAGCGGCCGGCCGGAATGCGGCCCAGAATTTCCGCGCTGCGCGTTTGGTCGGCACGCAGCGGAGCGGTGTTGTCCGTCGCCATATAGCCGGGGGCGATGGCATTGACATTGATGTGGAGCGGCGCCAGCTCATTGGCCATCAACCGCGTGAGGCCCATGACGGCGCTCTTCGATGCCGTGTACGAGGGCACCCGGATGCCGCCCTGGAAAGAGAGCATGGAGGCGGTGTTGACGATCTTGCCGCCGCGTCCCTGCGCCGCCATCTGCCTGGCCACCGCCTGAGACAGGAAGAAAATCGCGCTCTCGTTGATCTGGATCACATCGTCCCAATCCTTGGCGGCGAACTCCAGGAACGGTGCGCGGCGGATGATGCCGGCGTTGTTGAGCAGGATATCGATGCCGCCGAGCTCGCGCACCACTTGATCGACCAGCGGCTGGATGCAGGCGCGGTCCAGCAAATCCGCGTGGATCTGGCAGGCGCGGCGGCCCAGGGCGCGGACCCCGGCGGCGGTTTCATCGGTGTCGACGATATCCACCAGCGCCAGATCGGCGCCGGCTTCGGCGAACCCCAAAGCAGCGCCTTGGCCGAGACCACGGCCGGCGCCGGTGACCACCGCGACTTTTCCGTCGAGACTGAATTTGTCGAGAATCATCGTCAAGAAAGCCTCTCCAGCGGCACTGCATCCATGTCCGCGAACTCCTGGTTTTCACCACCCATGCCCCAGCAGAAGGCGTAGCAGCCCGTGCCGCAGGCGCAGTGGATGGACCAACTGGGCGAAATCACGGCCTGGCGGTCGGAAACCACGATGTGGCGTGTTTCTTCCGGCGCGCCCATGAAATGCATGGCGCGCGCCTTTCCAAGGTCAAAATAGAGATAGATCTCCGAGCGCCGCGTGTGGGTGTGCGCCGGCATGGTGTTCCACACCGAGCCCTCGTGAAGTTGCGTGTAGCCCATGACCAACTGGCAGCTCTTGACGCCGCCGGCGTGGATGTATTGATGGATGGTGCGGCGGTTGGCGTCGGCCACCGTGCCGAGGTGCAACGCGTTGGCGTTGGCCAGCGGAATCAGCGTGGTGGGATAGGCGGCGTGGGCGGGATAGCTCAGCAGGTAAAAGCAGGCGGGAGTGGCGGCGTCCTGGCTGGAGAACGAAATGCTCCGGCTGCCGCGGCCCACGTAGAGGCAATCGAACCGGGCCATTGCGAAACGCTGCCCGTCCACTTCCACGGCGCCCGGGCCGCCGATATTGAGCACGCCCAACTCGCGCCGTTCGCAGAAATACGCGGCGCGCAGCTCGGCGTCGGCGGTCAGTTGGATGGGCGATTCCACGGGCACGGCGGAGCCGACGATGGCCCGGTCCACATCCGAATAGATCAGTTCCAGTTTCTCGGGCACAAACAGCGATTCCACCAGGAATGTGGCGCGCAGTTCCTCGGTGCCCAGCTTTTGATACCCAACGAGGTTGGGTGCGTATCGAGTTTCCATAAAGAGCCTTTATTCCGCGTCGAGCCTGGCGGCGGAATTCCGGAGCTTTGGCCGCTGCCGCAGGCCCCGTATCCGGCGCTCCGAAGCTTCCGGCCATGTCACGGTCCGAGGACCTTTTCGAGAACCCTTACCATAACATAGAAGCGCCGGCATGGAAGCCGCCGGCGCGGTGTCGCGAAGGGCGCCGTCAGCCCCGCTTCTTCTGTTCGATCTGCGCGACGCGCGCCTTCACCATCTTTTTCACCAGAGCCGCCGGCAGCGGCTTGTCCACGGGGAATTGGAGGGTGCCTTTGGATGTGTGGTAGCCCTTGAGTTCGTCCTGGAACCGCTCGATCACGGACCCGCTCATCGGGAACAGACTGCAATGGTTCTTGAACGCGGCGAACGCCATCAGCGGTCCTTGGTACTTGAATGTCGGGATCCGATAGCTGATGGCCTCGGTGGCTTCCGGCGGCGCCGCGGACCGGATCATCGCGCGAATCTTCTGCAAGGTGCCGCGAGCGGGTTCCGGGACGCCTGCCAGGTACTCGTCGATGTCCTTGGGGACGGCGTTCGCTTTTTCCATTAGGGTGATATTACACCCTCGGACTACGCACCTGGGATGGGTGGTGCTGTCGTCCCCAATTCCCTGTTGAATAAGACTACAGGGTATAATTGTCGCTGAAAGGTCCGCACATATGAAAATTCGTCCTGAAGATGCTCTGGAGTACCACTCCTCATCTCCTGCCGGCAAGCTGTCGGTGATCCCGACCAAGCCGTGCCGCACCCAGCGTGATCTCAGCCTGGCCTACACTCCGGGCGTTGCCGTTCCGTGCCTGGAAATCGAGCGCGACCCCAGCCTCGCCTACAAATACACCGCCAAGGGGAACCTGGTCGGCGTAGTATCGAACGGCACCGCCGTGCTCGGCCTCGGCAATATCGGAGCCTTGGCCGGCAAGCCGGTCATGGAAGGCAAGGCGGTGCTCTTCAAGCGCTTTGCGGATATCGATGTGTTCGATATCGAGTTGGACACCAAAGATCCCGAGGAGATCATCCGCACCTGCCAGATTCTGGAGCCGACCTTCGGCGGGATCAACCTGGAAGACATCAAAGCGCCGGAGTGCTTCTACATCGAAGAGACACTGCGCAAGACGATGAAGATCCCGGTGTTCCACGACGATCAGCACGGCACGGCGATCATCTCTGGCGCGGGCCTGATCAACGCGCTGGAGATCGGCGGCAAGAAGATCGGGGACATCAAGGTGGTCTTCAACGGCGCCGGTGCGGCGGCGATTTCCTGTGCGGCCCACTACGTCCGGCTGGGGGTGCGCCTGGAGAACATCGTGATGTGCGACACCAAGGGCGTGATCTATGAAGGCCGCACCGAGCACATGAATCCCTACAAGGCGCGGTATGCCTCGAAGACGAACGCGCGCACGCTGCAGGAAGCCATGGTGGGCGCCGACGTCTTCTTCGGGCTCTCCAGCGCGGGCTGCGTGACCCAGGACATGGTGAAGGGCATGGCGCCGAATCCGATCATCTTCGCCATGGCGAACCCGGACCCCGAAATTACCTACGACGACGCGCTGGCCGCCCGGCCCGACGCCATCGTGGCCACCGGACGCAGCGACTATCCCAACCAGGTGAACAACGTGTTGGGCTTCCCGTTCATCTTCCGCGGCGCGCTCGACGTTCGCGCCACCACCATCAACGACGAGATGAAGCTGGCAGCCACCATGGCGCTGGCATCCCTGGCCAAGGAAGACGTGCCGGACAGCGTGCTGCGCGCCTATTCGATCGACCGGTTGGAGTTTGGGCGCGAGTACATTATTCCGAAGCCGTTCGATCCCCGCGTGCTGATCTGGGAGGCGTCGGCGGTGGCGCAGGCCGCCATGGACACCGGCGTGGCGCAGCAACTGGTGGATATCAAGCAATATCGCGAGGATCTGGAAAGCCGCCTGGGCAGGGCCTACGAAGTCATGCGCGCCATGATCAACAAGGCGCAGAAGCAGCCCAAGCGGATTGTCTTCACGGAAGGCGAGGAAGGCAAGATCCTGCGCGCCTGCCAGATCCTGCTGGACGAGAAGATCGCCCTGCCCATCCTGCTGGGCGACGAGTCGAAGATCCGCGCCAAGATCGAAGAGCTTCGCCTTCATCTCGATGGCGTGCAGATTGTGGACCCCAAGCATTTTGCCCGCCTGGAGGAGTACACCGAGGAGTTCTACAGTCTCCGGCAGCGCAAGGGCATCACGCGCACCGAGGCGGAACAGGCCATCTTGAACGCGACCACCTTCGGCAGCATGATGGTGCGTCTCAACGATGCCGACGCCCTGATCGGCGGATTGACCACGCACTATCCGGACACCATCCGCCCGGCGCTGCAGGTGATCGACGTGCGCCCCGAGTTGCGCCGGGTCGCGGGCGTGTACGTGATGATCACACAGAAGGGCAACATCTACTTCCTGGCCGACGCCACGGTCAACATCGATCCGACGGCCGAGGACCTGGCGGAGATCGCCATCATGGCGGCCGAGAAGGCGCGGCGCTTCAATCAGGAGCCGAGGGTGGCGATGCTCAGCTTCTCCAACTTCGGCAGCACGCGTCATGCGCTCTCCGACAAGGTCCGCCGGGCGGTGGAACTGGTCCGCCAGAAAGCCCCGGGGCTGATGATCGATGGCGAGATGCAGGCCGATACCGCCGTGACGCCGCACATCATCGAAGAAACGTACCCCTTCAGCACGCTGAAGGGCGGCGCCAACGTGCTGATCTTCCCGACGCTGGAAGCGGGGAATATCGCTTATAAGCTCTTGCAGCGGGTGGGCGGCGCGGAAATGATCGGGCCGCTGTTGACGGGCTTGAGCCGCCCGGTGCACGTGTTGCAGCGCGGCAGCGAAGTCAACGACATCGTGCACGTGGCCGCGGTCGCCGTGGTGGACGCACAGGAAGTCGGCAAGCCTTATGTTACGCTGACCGGGGTTGCGGCGGTGAAGTAGCGCGGTTCGCTTGACCGTGACCACACTGTGGTCGCCATGTTTGGGCAAGCCGTTTCCCGTCAATCCCTTCCATTTTCCGGTGACCACACTGTGGTCACCGGCCGCTGTGGACCGGCCGGGGTTGCGGCGGAGAAGTAAAGGAGGGAAGATGCAAGCTATGAAAACACTTTCGCTCGGCCTGATTGCCGCCGCGCTCCTGGCCTCGTGCGCCATCGCGGCGGATGACAAGGACGGCTGGATCAGCATGTTCGACGGCAAGACCCTCACCGGGTGGAAGGCCAACCAGAACCCGGAATCGTGGACGGTGCGCGACGGCTGCATCACCGGGGATGGCGAGGCCAGCCATCTGTTCTGGATGGTGCGGGAAGGCGAGAACCTGGAGTTCAAGGCCGAAGTGAAGATCGGCCACATGGGCAATTCCGGCATGTACTTCCGGACAACGTTCGGCCCCGGTTTCCCGAAGGGCTACGAGGCGCAGGTGGACAGCAGCCACACCGACCCGGTGCGGACCGGCAGCCTCTACGGCTTTCACAAGGTCTTCGACGTGTTGATTCCCGACGACGTGTGGGGCACGCAGCACATCATCGCGCAAGGCAACCACATCATCATCATGGTGAACGACAAGGTGGCAACCGATTTCGTGGATGAGAAGAACACCTACACGAAGGGCTACTGCGCGCTGCAACAGCACAACAAGGGCAGCGTGGTGCAGTTCCGCAATCTGATGTTCAAGCCGTTGAAGTAACGCTATCCGGCGTTGGCGGCTTGGGCGCGATGGAGCGCGGCGATCACCGCGCTGGTGGAACGTTCGAAGGGCTCTTCGCCAGAGACCACCAGGTCGGCGTACTTTTCCGTCGGGTAGACGAACCATTCGGCGCTGGGGCGGACGGTGCGTTCGTACTGCTCGAAGACACTCCGGGGAGTGCGTCCGCGCTCGGCGACGTCGCGCGTCAGGCGGCGATGAAAGCAGACGGCGGGATCGGTCTGCACGTACACCTTGGTATCCAGCATGCCGCGCAGCTCCGGCCAGTAGAGCACGAACAGACCCTCGACGATCAGGTACGCGGTGGGCTCGATGCGGCGCGTCTGGGCGGTGCGCGCGTAATCGGCGAACGAGTAGACGGGCTCGTCGAAGGCGCGCCCTCCGGCGATGGCCAGCAGGTGCTCGTGCAACAGCTCCCAGTCGAGAGAATCGGGATGGTCGAAGTTGACCTTTTTCCGCTCTTCGAGGGGAATCTCCTCCATGCCGCGATAGTAGGAATCCAGGGAAACAATCGAGGTCCCGGGCAGTCTTCGAACGAGCTGCTTTGCCAGCTCGGATTTCCCCGAGCTGGACGGACCCGCAACACCAATGATATGCGATCTCATTATTCTGGCGGGGGAGTCATTTCAGTGTACAACCCAAGGACGGCTTCGACAAGACCATCCACGGTGAAGACCTTGGCCTGGGTCGCGACCTCGACGCCGAGGCGGCGGGCGGTTTCGGTGGTGATAGGCCCGATGGAAGCCACCGCAATGCCTCGTAGCGCTTCCGCTCCGGCGGCTTGCACCAGGTTGCGCACGGTGGAGGAACTGGTGAAGGTCAAGCAATCCGGACGGATTGCCAGGATCTCGCGCGCCTGTTCGGCCAGATGCTCGGGCGCGACGGTGCGGTAGGCCTCCACCACGTCCACGCGCGCGCCGCGGCGGGCAAGTTCGGTGGGCACCAGGTCGCGGGCCACGGCGGCGCGCGGCAATAGGACGCGCTTGCCGGCGAGATGGTGCGCGGCGAAGGCTTCGAGGAGCGATTCGGCGACGTACTCCTTGCCCATGAGATCGACCTTGAGGTGCAGCGCCTCGACAGCAGCCCGCGTGGCCGGCCCGATGGCGCAGATCCGGGCGCGCAGTTGGCGCAGGTCATGCTCGCCGGCATCGAGGCGGTCGAGGAAGAAGCGCACGCCGTTGGCGCTGGTGAAAATCAGCCAATCGTAGGTATCGAGGGTGGCGATGGCGCGATCGAGCGGCGCGGGGTCGGCGGGCGGGCGGATCTCGATGGTGGGCAGTTCGACCACGCCGGCGCCGAGCGCGGAAAGACGCGAGGCGAGCGTGTCGGCCTGCTCGCGGGCGCGCGTCACCACGATGCGCTTGCCGAACAGCGGCAGCCGCTCGAACCAATCGAGCTTGCCGCGCAGGCGGACCACTTCGCCAATGACGATGGTGGCGGGAGGTTTCATTCCGCCGAGCAGGCCGGGGAGCGAAGCGAGGGTGCCGGTGACGGTCTGCTGGTCCGGGCGGGTGGCCCAGCGTACGGCCATGGCGGGAGTGTCGGGCGAGCGCCCGTGCGCCATCAACTGGCGGGCGATTTCGGGAAACGTGGTGAGTCCCATGAAGATCACCAGCGTCTCGGCGTGCCCGACTTTGGCCCAATCGATTGCCTGGACGGCGTGTCCGGTGACGAAGGTGACGGCGGAGGTGTGTTCGCGGTGGGTGAGCGGCACGCCGGTGTAGGCGGCAATACCGAGAGGCGTGGTCACGCCGGGCACGATTTCAAAGGGAATGCCGGCATCGGCCAGGGCCTCGGCTTCTTCGCCGCCGCGGCCGAAGATGAAGGGGTCGCCGCCCTTGAGGCGCACCACGGTCAGGCCGCGGCGCGCCCGCTCGATGAGGAGGGCGCAGATCTCGGACTGGGAGAATTCGTGGGTGGATTTCTTTTTGCCTACGTAGAGGCGTTCGGCGTGGGGCGGGGCGAGAGCGAGTAGGGCCCCATTGGCGAGATGGTCGTAAAGGACGGCGTCGGCCTGCTGCAGGATGCGGCGGCCCTTGACGGTGATGAGTTCCGGATCTCCGGGGCCGGCGCCGACAAGGTAGACCTTCAGTGGCACGAGGATGGCCTTTCAACGCAGAGGCGCAGGGAAAACATGCGGAGATGAGTAGGGGAGAGAGTGAGTTTGACGCGGAGACGCGGAGGCGCGGAGGAAGACGCGGAGAACACAGTAGGACAGTCAAAGCATGAGAGCGCGGAGGAAGCGGAGATTTCAGGGCTTCGCGTCGGGAGTGCGGAGAATGCGGCGTGCGAGGTCATGAGTAGACCGCCTCGAGGATCTGGCGGGCGCCGCGAGATAGGAGGTCGGCGGCGAGGCGGGCTCCGATTTCGGCGGCGTTGGCGGCGGCGCCTTCGGCTTCGGCCCGGATCACCTGGGTGCCGTCGGGGGCGGCGACGATGGCCAGGATATGGATTTGGCCTTCGGTTACGGTGGCGTAGGCTCCGATGGGGACCTGGCAGCCTCCGCCGAGGGCACGGAGGACGGCTCGCTCGGCCAGGATGGCGGTGTGGGTGTCGGGGTGATCGAGGGTGGCGACGGCGTCGCAGCCGGCTCGGGTTTCGATGGCCAGGGCTCCCTGACCGACGGCGGGACACATTTTGCCGGGGGGAAGGAGCTCGGCGATGCGATTGCCCCAGCCCAGGCGCTTCAGGCCGGCGGCCGCCAGCAGAATGGCGTCGTACTGGCCTTCATCGAGCTTGCGCAGGCGCGTGTCCAGATTGCCGCGCACCGATTCCACCTGGAGATCGGGGCGCAATTGGCGCAATTGCGCGGCGCGGCGCAGCGAACTGGTGCCGACCTTGGCGCCGAGCGGGAGGCCGCCCAGTTTGCTGCCCACGACGGCATCGCGGGGGTCTTCGCGCTCGGGTACGGCGGCCAGGACGAGGCCCTCGGGCAAATCGGTGGGCAGGTCTTTCAGGCTGTGCACGGCCAGGTGGGCGCGCCCATCGAGTAGCGCCTCCTCGATCTCCTTGGTGAAGAGGCCCTTGGTCCCAACCTTGGCCAGCGGGACGTCGGTGATCTTGTCCCCGGTGGTTTTTATGATCTCGATGCGGCATTCGTGGCCGGCGCCGGAGAGTTGCGCGGCGACCCAGCGGGCCTGCCACAAAGCGAGCTGCGAACCTCGGGACGCGATGACGAGCATGTATCAGTCCTGTAAGTGGAACGCCTTTCGTATGGTGGCGATGACGTGGGCTCCCTCGGGCTTGCCGGCGTGGGTGCGCAGTTCCGAGATGGGTCCGTGGGCGATCTTGTTGATGATGCCGTGGGTCAGCGCTTCCAGCGCCTCTTCCTGCTGGGGGGTGAGCGGACCGAGGCGGCGGCGCACTTTTTCGATCTCGCCAGAGCGGATCTGTTCGAGCTGTTCCTGGAGGCTGACGATGACGGGCGTGACCTCGGCCACCTTGAGGCGCGCCATCATGCGCTCCACTTCCTCGGCGACCAGCGTCTCGGCGTGGTCCGCCTCTTTCATGCGCTCCCGCAGGTTGGAGTTGACCACTTCCTGCAGGTCGTCGATATCGTAGAGGAAGACGTTGTCCAGCTCGTTGATGGAGGGCTCGATATTGCGCGGCACGGCGATATCGATGAGGAACATGGGCCGGTTGCGGCGGGCGGAGATGACGCGCTGCATCTCGTCCCTGTGCAGGATGTAGTGCGGCGCGCCGGAACTGGTGATGAGGATATCCACCTCGGGCAGCATGGCGGTGAAGCGGGGGTACTCCACCGGAGTGCCCTGGAACAGCTTGGCCATTTCCACGGCGCGTTCGTGGGTGCGATTGGTGACGAAGACGTGGGAGCAGCCGGAGCGCCGCAGGTGGCGCGCCGCCAGCTCGCTCATTTTTCCGGCGCCCACAATCATCACGGTGCGGTTATTGAGGGTGCCGAAAATCTTGCGCGCCAGTTCCACCGCCGCGTAACTGACGGAAACCGCCATCTGCCCGATGCCGGTCTCGGAGCGGACGCGTTTGGCCACGCTGAAGGAACGGCTCATGAGGCCGTCCAGCCAGCCGCAGAGCGATCCGCAATCCTTGGCGGCGGCGTAAGCGGCCTTGAGCTGTCCCAGGATCTGCGGTTCGCCGACCACCATGGAATCCAGGCTGGCGGCCACGCGGAAGAGATGGTGAATGGCTTCGCGGCCTTCGTGGCGGTAGAGGTGCGGCCCGATGCCGGCCGCGCTCACGGCTTTGTGATCGGCCAGGAAGCTGTCGACGATGGCTTGCGGGTCGGCGGCGTCCTCGGTGGTCAGGGTGATTTCCACGCGGTTGCAGGTGGAGAGGATGACGGCTTCGCTGACGCCCGCGCGCGATTTCAAATCGGCCAGAGCGGCGGGCAGAGTCTCCTCGCGGAAGGCCAGGCATTCGCGCACCTCGACGGGCGCCGTCTTGTGGCTCACTCCTGTGATCAGCAGCTTCATTTCAGCAGGAGGCTTCCCAGCCGCGCATGGGCCGCCCACGTCACCGCAGAAAACCCGACCACGGTCAGCGTCATGATGGCCGCCTTGCGGCCGCGCCAGCCGGCGGTGACGCGCAGGCACACCATGGCGAGGTAGGTTCCCCAGGTGAAGAACGAAATCGCAATCTTCGGCTGGCGGATCCAATCCGCCTTCAATTCGATGAATGCCCAGGTAGCGCCGGCGATCACGGCGAGAGTAATCAGCACGAATCCTACGGCCATGAACTTGGACACCAGCTCGTCGAGCGTACCCAGGGGGGGCAGCCGGTAATAGAATTTGTTGGGCTTCTTGCTCTTGAGCTCGCGTTCCTGGAAGAGGTAGAGCACCGAAGCCACGGCGGTAAAAAGCAGCGCCGCATAGCCCAGCAGGACGAGCACGATATGCACGGTGAGCCAGGTGGTGCGCACGATGGGGCTGCTCCAGGCGTTTACCGGATTCCCCAGGGTGGCGACCAGCGCCATGACGAAGACCAGCGGGAAGATGAACACGCTGAGGCTCTCCACGTGGTAGCGCAACTGCACGCCGAGATAGACCACGGCCACCAGGAAAGCGCACATGGAGAGGGTTTCGTAGAAGTTGGCGATGGGGCAGCGATTGTTGACGATGCCCTCTTCGACGATGGAGACGAAGTGGAAGACCGTGCCCAGGGTAAAGGCCGTCATGGCGACGCGAAACAGGTGCTCGCGGCGGCGAACCAGGGTAAGAATGGCATGCAGCAGGCCGAGCGAATAGAACGCGGCGGCCACGCGGAGCCAGATGACGCTCATTTCAGCCATGGGCGTAGGGGAGAGTTAGAGTCCGAAATACCAGTATATCGCGGCGGGGGTGCGGCCACCGGCGGGAGCGGCGCGCGACGCCGCGGAGGGACAGATGGGGTGGATGGGGGAACGAAGCCAATTTCCGGGTTTTCCGTCTCGGGAGAATCGGTTACGGAGGTTGGCTGCGGTGGGGCGCGCTTGAGTTCCTACTCGGAACCGCCACCGCGACCCCGCAGCAGTCTCCGCCGGCAATCCTCGATGGCCGCGGTCAGCGACGCGATCCGCTGCCGGTCCTCTTCTGTGAGGTTCACGCCGCCACCGAGTTCATTGAGCATCGCCGCGGCCCTCTCGAATGCGGTCTGCGCGGAGCGCCAGTCGGCCACGGCCAGGTCTCTCTTGCGGCCTGCCGCTCGCGCCCGGCATAGGAAACCGAGCCGCAGGAATGCCAGCCCGGCGGCCTTCAAATGTTCTTTGTTCGCCGGGTCGTGCCGGCACGCGGCAGCCAGCGTGCTCGCCGCTTGCTGTGAAGTCTCGATGGCCCTGTCGAGTTGGCTCGCCAACTCGTAAGCCCGTGCCAGGCGGTCCAGGCTGTTGCCCACACTTACCTGCGCACGAAGGTCGTCCGGATCGGCCCTAGCGGCTTCGCGTCGTAACGCCAGGGCGCCTTCGAAATCGTCCACCGCCTCAGAGTAGCGACGCGATTCGAGCATGGTCAAACCCAAATCGCTCAAATCGAACGAAAGATCCATCTTCGCCGCGGAGTTTTGAGGTTCGCCCAACAAGCGCGCACGATCGATCTGCTGGGCGGCCTGGTAATGCTCGATGGCTTCGGAATACTGGTGCTGTTGGAGATACACCGCCGCCAGGCGCTTGTGGCTGAGCGCCACGTTGCGCCGATTGTTGGCATTGCGCGGCTGCGCACGAGCGATATCTTCAAAAAGCCCGAGGGTCGTCTGCCACTCGCGCGTTGCCGCAGGCCAATCCTGAATTTGGTTCAGGCTGAGCGCCAGGTTAAAGTGGCTCAGCGCAAGGGCCTTCCGGATTTCAGGCGTTGGACTGCGCAGCGCGACCTGCCGCAAGGCATCCACGGCATCCCGCAGGAGCTCGAGCGATTCCCGCTGCCTCCCGCTTGCCGACAGGATACCCGCGCCGGCGCGGTCGAGCGCGGCCAGCGTCTTGAGGGCGGTCACATTGCCTCTGTCGGCGGCGGTGATCTGATGCAGCAGGCCTCGGGCACGGGCATAGCTATCCAGAGCCCCGGCGCTGTCCCCCAGGTTGGCTACCTCCGCGTTCCCCTGGGCGTCGCCGATGCGCTTGTATGCCTCGGCCAGTTCCCATTTCAGAGTCAGGTCTTTCCCGCTGGATGCTTCCAGGCTGCGCAGATATTCGAGGGATCGGCCGACCAGCAACTTGCGGGCGGCGGTGGAACCGGGAAGCTGTTCGATGGAATCGTGAAGCTCAAACACCACCGCGTGTGCAAAGTGCCGCAGTTCCTGAAAGCGCAGCGCGGCCTGGCGCTGCTCCCAGAAGATCGCGCCGAGCGATATGCACGTTCCTGCCAATACGGCGGTGGCTGCCAGCACGGCCCATCTGCGCCGGGAGACAAACCGCCGCAGCCGGTAAAGAGCGCTTCCCTGACGGGCGCTGACCGGCATGCCTGCCAGGTAGAGTTCGAGATCGCTTGCCAACGCGTCCACGCTGGCATAGCGCTGGTCCGGTTCTTTCCGAAGCGCCTTCAGTACGATGCTGTCGAGATCCGGCGCATTCCGATAGCGCCCATGAACCGGCGCAGCCGCGCTGGGCGATGCCGGAACCTGTTCACAGACCGCCGTCCAGGTCTGAAACAGGCCCTGCCCCTGTACCTTGTATGGCAAGGCCCCCGCGAGGAGCTCGTAGAGAATCACTCCCAGCGAGTACACATCCGATGCGGTAGTAAGACGCTCGCCCCTTATCTGTTCCGGGCTGGCATAGGCTGGAGTCAGGAGCGGAATCGCGGGCACGGCAGGGTCGGATTCGCGCATGGGATCGAGCACCTCGGCCAGACCGAAGTCGAGCAGCTTGGGCTCGCCGCCGGCAGTCACCAGAATATTGCCCGGCTTGAGGTCGCGGTGGATGAAGAGACGACGGTGAGCATGGCTGACGGCATCGCACACGCGGAGTAGCAGTCGAATACGGGCAGGCACGGAGAGCGCCAGATTGCGGCAGTATTCCGTGAGCGGCTCTCCCTCGACGTACTCCATCGCATAGTACGGGCGGCCCGCAGCGGTCGTCCCCCCATCGAGCAGACGCGCGATATTCGGGTGATTGAGTTGAGCCAGAGTCTGGCGCTCGTGGCGGAAGAGTTCTACGAACGCGGCGGTACGGCGGCTATCCCGCACCAGCTTCAGCGCCGCCGTCTGCTGGTATTCTCCATCGTCGCGTTCGGCCAGATATACTACGCCCATGCCGCCGCAGCCAATCTCGCGGAGAATTCTCCATGGTCCTATGTGCGAGGGCGGCGGTTCCTCTTCGGCAGCCACCGACGAGTTCCATTCGGTGAGCGGAAGCAAGCCTTGGGCGCAGGTCTCGTAGCGCAGGTATTCCTCGACTTCGCGGCGGAGATCCGCGTCGTCCTGGCACGCGGCCGCGACAATTCCGTCGCGATCCCCGGGGGGCGCCGACAGAGCTTTTTCGAGCACGGGTTTTACGCGCGCCCAGGAAAGGGAGCTCACCCTTGCTCCTGCCCATCCAGACGGCGGGCCAGCCAGAGGCGGCCTGTGGACCATTCCCGCTCCACGGTGGCTGTGGAGACGTGCAGTACCTCGGCGGTCTCCTCGATGGTCAGGCCGCCGAAAAAGCGGAGCTCCACGACTTCAGCCTGCTGCGAATCGAGGGCGGAGAGCGCAACCAGCGCCCGTTCCAAGTCGATGAAATCCACGCGGGCGCCCCTGGTGATCCGCCAGGCATCTTCCAGTGGCACGCGAGGACCGTCATCCCGCCGTTTGAGGGCCTGACGCCGGGACCAATAATCCAGCAGAACGCGCCGCATGGTTCGCGCCGCGATCCCCAGAAACTGGGCGCGGTTATTCCAATCGACGCACTCCTGTCCGCGCAGCCGCAAGTAGGCTTCGTGAACCAGGGCCGTAGGTTGGAGGGTATGCCCGGCCGCCTCACGGTGCAAATAGGACCTGGCAAGCCTCCGGAGCTCGCCGTAAAGGATGGGCATCATGTTGTCCAGTTCCGCCCGCCTCTGGATCGTACGATCCCCGGATTTCCCCATATCAGACCCCGAACTATTGTATAAGAATTCAGCACCCGGCGTGATGGAGAGTTCCCAGCGTTGCCGCGTTTCTCTAAAGGAGGACTAAATGCGCAATCATGTTCTTTTGCTCGCCGCCTGTGCCGGGCTGGCATCCACGCCGCTGTATGCCGGCACGCTCTTGCCAGGCGACACCCTGACGATCACTTTTGCGACGAGCCCAATGCCGAATCAAGATCCCGTGCAGGGTCTGATGTTGAAGAGGTAGATAGGCGTGCATTCGGGATTTAAGGGTCCATAATCCTAATTCGGTTCTCTGCCGACCCACGGGCATGCCAGTGATCAACT
>JBEKDV010000151.1:0-16647 GCA_050014175.1 Candidatus Solibacter sp.
GCGGGGGCTCCAAGGGGATCCCGATGAAGAACATCGCCCAGTTGGCGGGACAGCCGCTGCTGGCATACACCGCTAGGGCGGCTCTGGGAGCGCGCCGCCTGGAGCGCGTGATCCTCTCGACGGACGACGAGAGCATCGCGTCGGTGGGCAGGGCCTACGGCCTGGACGTCCCGTTTATGCGGCCGCCAGAGCTTGCGCATGACGACACACCGAGTATTCCAGTGATGCAGCACGCGGTCCGGATGATGGAACAGCGGGGCGAGCGCTACGACGCGGTATTTACCCTGCAGCCCACCAACCCTCTGCGGCTCGCGTCGGACATTGACGGCGCGATCGACTTACTGGAACGGAGTGGCGCCGACTCCGTGATCTCTTTCGTCGACGCTGGCGAGAAGCACCCCGCGCGCATGAAGACCATAGACGCCGATGGCTGGGTGGTCGATCCGCCTTTCGCGGAAGCGCTCGAGGGCCAGCCTCGACAGTCGCTGACCAGGCTGTATCTGAGAGAAGGATCGGTCTACCTCACGCGCACGCACGTGCTCATGGAGCAGGGCTCGCTGAAAGGCCGCCGGTGCAGGGCCTGGATCGTGCCCCCGGAGCGGGCCTGCAACATCGACACGCCGCTGGACCTGTTCCTGGCCGAGCAACTTCTGAAATGGCGAAATGGGGGAGTGCAATGACGTTCCAGCCGACGGTGACCGAAGCTGCAACCGGCGAGTTGTACGGCGAGCTTTGGAACCACTACGACGATGCGCTCTTTCGCGCATCCGTCGAACTTTTCGAAAAACGCTGGCTTGCCAACAGGGAACCCGCTGAGTATTTTCGTGGCAAGCGCTGCCTCGATGCGGGCTGCGGAGGCGGCCGGTACTCGATGGCCCTGGCCCTGATGGGCGCGGCGTCGGTGGTGGGCATCGATCTCGGAGAAGATGGCCTTCGGGACGCGCGGCTCCGCCAACAAAGGCTCGGCCTGACGCAAGTCGAATTCGAGCAGGCTTCGGTCTTGAATCTGCCGTTCCCGGAAGGCGAATTCGATTTCGTCTGCTGCAGCGGCGTGTTGCACCACACGCCGGGAATCGAGCGGGGCCTGTCGGAGTTGCGACGCGTATTGAAGCCCGAAGGTGAACTATACCTTTTACTCTATGGCGCGGGTGGGCTCTTCTGGCCGTCGGTGCTCCTGTTGCGGCCGCTGGCGAAGCTGATCGGGCGGGAGACGCTGGAGAAGGCCGTCGTCACAGCCGGATTGCCCGCCAATCGCCGCCGTTCCCTACTGGATGACTATTTCGTTCCCCTCCTCGAAACGTATACCCGCGAGCGAGTGGAGTTTCTGCTTCGATCCTCGGGCTTTGCGGCATGGCGCTACTGGACGGACGGCCGATTCGACCACGAATCCGACGCGTCCTCCATGATCGGCGAACTGGAAATGCGCCTTGCGGTTTGGAACGCTGCCGCCGTTGGCTGCGCCGATTTCAGGGATGCGTCGGCAGCGGCCGCCGGCGCGGCGATCCTTCGCGACGTGGTCGAAACCGCGCGCGGCCTGCTCTTCCGCCACGAATCCGGCCGCATCTCCTCCGCCGAACTGCGGGAAGCGGTCGTCGGCCACGGGCACCACCGGCTGATTGCGAGGCGAGCATGATCCCTCGCCGGGTTCTCATCGCGGAAGGGCGGTCCTTCTCTCTAGCCGCCGCCCAACAGTTAAGCGGCGCGGGCTTTCTTGTCACGCTGGCCGATCTGAATCGCGCCGAACTGAAGGAAGCGCTCGCCACGGCGCACATCCTCTGGGTGCGGCTGAGGACCCGCATCGACGCCGACTTGCTGCGCGCCGCGCCCGATCTGAGGTGTATCGTCACCGCAACTACGGGACTCAATCATATTGATGAAGGGGCGGCGGCGGCTCGCGGCATCAGGATTCTGTGTCTGAGGGGAGAAACCGAATTCTTGAAGAACGTGCATGCCACCGCGGAACATACGGTCGCTCTGATGCTGGCGCTGATTCGGAAGTTGCCTGGCGCCGCGTGGCGTGCCGCGCGCGGCGGCTGGGACCGGGATCGTTTTCGCGGAATCGAGCTTTTCGGAAAGACCGTCGGCATTGTGGGTTATGGCCGCGTCGGACGCATGGTCGCGGGCCTGGTCGAGGCATTCGGATCGAGTGTCGTTGCCTGCGATCCCTGTCTGCGGAATGGCCCAGGTGGAAATGGGATCGGGTCCGTGCCGTTGCATCAACTTCTGCGCCAGTCCGACCTCGTCAGCATCCACGCCAACCTGATCCCTCGGACCGCGGGATTCTTCGGGCAACGGCAGTTTCACGCCATGAAACCAGAGGCTTTTCTGATCAACACGGCGCGCGGCGAACTACTGGACGAGGCCGCACTTTTGGAAGCGCTGGCTGCCGGGCGTATCGCCGGTGCGGCACTGGACGTGCTGAGCGGGGAACGCAGTGCCGGGATGTCGGAGCACCCGGTAGTCCGTTACGCCAAACGGCACTCGAATCTCCTGATTACTCCTCACATCGGTGGATGCACGGCGGAATCGATGGAGATGACGGAGCGCTTTCTGGCGGAGCGCTTGTGCCGCGAATTCGCACCGGCTGGGAAGGCACCTGTGGAATACGCCGGGCTCGTGGCGCCGGCGGTCTGAACCCTATGTGCGGAATCGCAGCAGTCATGGGCCGGAGCGACCCGCGGCCGGCGCTCGAAGCGATGGTCTCCTGCCAGCGGCACCGTGGTCCCGATGCCAGCGGACTTGTGATCGACTCCGCATCCGCCATGGGGCTGGCACACAATCGCCTCAGCATCATCGATCTTTCGCCCGCGGGAAATCAGCCGATGACCAACTCCACGGGGAACCTGCAGATTGTTTTCAACGGCGAGATCTATAACTATCTCGAGCTGCGCGCCGAATTGCCGGATTATCCGTATCGCACCCACACCGATACCGAAGTGATATTGGCCGCCTACGAACGCTGGGGCCGCGACTGCCTGACTCATCTGCGGGGCATGTTTGCCTTCCTTATCTGGGACAACCGGCGCAGGGAGCTTTTCGGCGCGCGCGACCGATTCGGCGTAAAGCCGCTGTACTACAGCATCGACGCGGATGAAGGCCTGGTGGCGGCCAGTGAGATCAAAGCTCTCCACGCGGCCGGAGTGCCGGCCGTCCCCGATGTCAAGGCGTGGGCGACGTATCTTGCTTACGGGTTGCACGATCACTCGACGCGGACATTTTGGAGCCACGTCCTCGCCCTGCCGCCGGGTCACTGGTTCACGTGGGCCAGCGGGCAATTCCGCAGCGGCTGCTGGTACGACCTGGCGGAGCGGGTTGGACCGGAGATCGACAGCCGGCCGTTGAACCAGGTCTTGGAAGAATATGAAGGCCTGCTGGAAGAAAGCGTGCGCTTGCGTTTCCGCTCGGATGTGCCGGTGGGGATCAACCTGAGTGGTGGCCTCGATTCCTCCGTCCTGCTCGGGCTCGTCCGACGTATCTACGGAGCGGACGCGTCGGTTCAGGCGTACACCTACGTCACCAACGACCCGCGTTACGACGAGTTGCCCTGGACGCGCCAGATGCTCGCCGCGACAAACTACTCGACGGCGGTTGAGTGTCTCGCTCCCGGTGATGTCCGATTCGCCGCCTGTTCGGTGCAGTACTACGAGGACGAACCGTTCGGGGGATTCCCAACGCTGGCGTATGCCCGCCTCTTCGAGAAGGCCCGACGGGACGGTTGCTTCGTTTTGTTGGACGGGCAAGGCATGGACGAACAGTGGGCCGGCTATGACTACTACCTTTCCGCGGCGAAAGGCGAGGCGGCGGGGATGGTGCAGGCCACGCGCCAGAGAACCTGCAGACCGGAATGCCTCATGCCGGAATTCGAGAAGTTAGCCGAGCCGTTCGAAGCGCCGAAGCCGTTCCCGGACGCGCTAAGAAACCTGCAATATCGCGACATCCGCTACACCAAGATTCCGCGTGCGCTCCGCTTCAACGACCGCGTCTCCATGCGCAGTTCGTCCGAATTGCGTGAGCCGTTCCTCGATCACACGCTGGTGGAACTGGCGATCCGGCAGCGGCCCGAATGGAAGATCGCCGGCGATACGCGCAAGTGGCTGCTGCGGCGGATCGCGTCCCGGCTGGTGCCAGGCGGCGTCGCGGAAGCGCCCAAACGGCCGGTGCAGACTCCGCAGCGCGAGTGGCTTTGTGGCGAATGCCGCGGCTGGGCAACCGATTGCATCGAGGCGGCATTGAAGGCGCTGGGCGGCTCCTGGCTGCGGACGCGCACCGTGCGGGACGCGTGGCGTGAGTACGGGGAAGGCAACAGCGACAACAGCTTCTACATCTGGCAGTGGATCAGCCTGGGCTTGATGC
Organism: Candidatus Solibacter sp.; assembly: GCA_050014175.1. Lineage (GTDB taxonomy): Bacteria > Acidobacteriota > Terriglobia > Bryobacterales > Bryobacteraceae > Solibacter. Next base: position 4,354 of record JBEKDV010000151.1, read on the forward strand.
TCGATCTCTTCCGCCGCAGGAACTGAAACGTGAGCGATACGGCAATCTTTATCGACGGACTTTCCAAACGCTACCAGATCGGAGCCAGGCAGGAATCGTACCGAACGCTGCGCGACCTGGTTGTTCAGACCGTGAGCGCCCCTTACCGCAGGCTGCGCCTGAAGCTGAAACAGCTCGGTTCCGATTCGTCCTCTCCGGATTCGGTCTGGGCACTGGACGACGTTTCCTTTGAGGTGAAACGAGGCGAGGTGATCGGCGTCATCGGCCGGAACGGCGCGGGCAAGAGTACGCTGCTGAAGATCCTCTCTCGTGTCACGGAACCAACGCGCGGCTACGCGGAGGTGCGCGGCAGGGTGGGATCGCTATTGGAAGTCGGGACCGGCTTCCATCCGGAACTGACGGGCCGTGAAAACATTTTCCTGAACGGCGCGATTCTGGGCATGCGGCGTGCGGAAATCCAGTCCAAATTCGACGAGATCGTCCAATTTTCCGGCGTGGAGCGCTTCATCGATACGCCTGTGAAGTTTTACTCCAGCGGCATGTATCTTCGGCTCGCATTCGCCGTTGCCGCTCATTTCGAGCCGGAAGTCCTGCTGGTCGATGAGGTGCTCGCGGTCGGCGATCTGGAGTTCCAAAAGAAATGTCTTGGCCGCATGTCGAAGGTCGCCAAGGAAGGCCGTACCGTGTTGTTCGTCAGTCATAACTTGACTGCCATCTCGTCCCTCACCTCGCGATGCGTCCTGTTCGACGAAGGCCGCGTCAAGATGTACGGCCACACGGAAGAGACGATTTCCGCTTACCACGCTTCGATCGCCAACTCGCAGCAGAGTCTGGACGAACGGGTGGACCGCAACGGCACAGGGCAGATCCGGTTCATCGCGATCGAATTGCTGGACCTCGCATCGGGCGAACCGGTCTCCTCGGTGTATTCGGGAGACGGTCTGCTGGTGCGGCTGTACTGGCGCAGTCGCGAGCCACTGACCACGAATGAAGCCGCCATGGATATCCGCATGAACGACTCGCTCGGTGTCCCGATCGTCAGCTTCTCCACGCGGTTTGAACCCTGGCAACAAACACGGGATTTCGCCGAGGCTGGGACCGCCGAATGCGTCATCCCCTGCCTACCCCTGGCGCCGGACGATTACACGCTCGACCTGTGGGCCGGCGTGCGCGGCCGCCAGGCCGATTACCTCGGTAACGCAGCTTCCCTGGCGGTACGGAACATCGACTATTTCGGGACCGGCCAGATGCCGTCCATCCGCAAACACGGCGGGTTCCTGGTGCGCCATAACTGGAGCCTCACAGATCCCCTGCGGGCTTCGCAACTTAACTGAACGGTAAGGACTATTCTTATGAAAGTTCTAATTACGGGAGGAGCGGGATTCATCGGCTCGCACCTGGCGGAGCGTTGTCTCCGCGAGAACTGGAAGGTGAGCATCATCGACGACCTCTCGACTGGCTCGTTCGATAACATTTCGCACCTGAAACAATCGAACAGGTCGTTTTCCTACACGATCGATACGGTATTCAACCCCGCCGTGATCGCCGAACTGGTGGACTGCTCCGACCTGGTGTTCCACCTGGCCGCGGCCGTGGGGGTCCGGTTTATCGTGGAGAGCCCCGTGCGAACCATCGAGACGAACGTGCGCGGCACCGAGGTCGTGCTGGACGCGGTGGCAAAGAAGAAAAAGCCAATCATCATCGCGTCCACCTCGGAAGTATACGGGAAGAGCACGGCCATCCCCTTCCGGGAAGACGCCGATCTCGTTCTGGGCTCGACGATGAAAGACCGTTGGAGCTACGCGTGCTCGAAGGCGTTGGATGAGTTTCTGGCGATCGCCTACTGGCGGGAGAAGCGCGTGCCAGTCACGATTGTGCGCCTGTTCAACACCGTGGGTCCTCGTCAGACCGGCAGGTACGGCATGGTGCTGCCCACTTTCGTAGGGCAGGCGCTGATGGACGAGCCCATCACCGTGTATGGCTCCGGCGAGCAAACCAGGTGCTTCGGTTATGTCGGCGATGTGGTCGAGGCCCTGGTGCGCCTGGCGCAGACGCCGCATGTCGCCGGTGAAATCTTCAATATCGGCAACGATCAGGAGATCACCATCCGGGCTCTCGCCGAGCTCGTAAAAGAGAAGGCGCTCTCCCGCTCGCGAATCGAATTTCTTTCCTACGACAAAGCATATGGTCCCGGATTCGAGGATATGGCGCGCCGCGTACCCTGCCTGGAGAAACTCGAGAGCCTGATCGGTTACCGCCCGCACACGCCCATCGAGACCATCGTGCAGTATGTCATTGACGACGTGCAGGAGCGGATGGCCGAAGAGGTGGGATCCGCGCGGCACTCTCGTTTGTATCGGGTGGCAAGATGACCATCAGCGCAATCATCCCGACCTATTGCCGGTACCCGTACCTGCGCGACCTGTTGAACGACCTCGTCGCGCAAAGCCGGCCGGTCGACGAGATCGTCGTCGTTGACCAGGCGGAAAAGGATTTGCGCGATGAAGCCCTGTACCGCGGTTTCGACGGCATACTTCCGCTCAGAGTCCTGTATCTTACCGAGATGCGCGGCACGTGCGTGCCGCGCAATCTAGCCCTCACCGAGGCCCGCGGAGACTACCTGCTGTTCCTCGACGACGACCTGCGCGTGGAGTCCGATTTCCTGGCACGATACGAGGAGGTCGCGAGCCAGGGATATGACGTGATCCACGGCGGAGTCCGGCATCGGGAGAATCCGCTCTTTGAAAAGCGCCTGCTCTTCGACGATCCCGTACAGCAGTTGATCGCCTCGCCGAATACCAACCAGGCGGGCGGGACCATCGGAGTGGCCTCCGGCAACTCGATGGTGAAACGCTCCTGGGTGGAGCGCATCGGAGGATTCGACACGCAATTCGATTCGGGCATGTGTGACGACTGGGACTTCGGGCTCCAACTCTTCCGCGGCGGCGCCCGGATGATCTACCACCCCGGCCCGGCGGCCCGCCATCTGAAGGCCCCAAGCGGCGGGCGCCGCTACTTCTTCATACAAGGTTGGAAGCGGTGGCTCGGCGGGTTTCGAGACTACTCGCCAGGGTGGCTGGCGCCACGCTTCTATTTTTACGCGAAATACTTCAGCCCGAGAGCGGTTAGGCGGCTGCGATTCATGTTATTGCGCGAGATCTTCGCGCCGAAGTACCGCCTCTTCCGCTATCCTTGGGCCGTCCCGCTGGCAGTCGCGTGGTGGTTCGTTGCCGTACGCCGCGCCGCCGTGATGACTAACCAGGGGCCACGGACCGTCGGCACCTACCGGCAGCCCGGCTTTGAAGAATGGTCCAGCGGGGCTTGGGCGAAGAACTGGCAGGAGCAGGAGGATACTGTTGCCCGGCATTGACGCTGTCAAGCCCGTTGCGCAGGCTCGCATTCTGATACCGGTGACCTGCGCATGGACCGTGCGCAACGTGCTGTTGTCCGGCCTTGCGGATGGCCTTCGAGAGAGCGCCGGCGTAGTGTTCGCCCTACCCGAGAACCGCGACCTGGGCCGCACCTTCGAAGGCTGGGAAACCGTCACGCTCCCCGATCTCGACCGTTCGGACCGGCGCCATGCCCATATCCGCCAGAGACTCGGCCGCGCCCATTTCCAGGTAGCGAGCCAGACCGTTGCGCAATCGCTGTTGCGGCTCTACCGGCATCGGGCATCGTTAGCCTCGCGCACTGTGATCACCCTCAATACCTGGCGCGCGCGTTTCGAATCGCACCCCGGGCGCTACCGGCGGCTGGTGGAAGAAGAGTACCGGCGCTGGATGTCGATTAACCGGGGGTCGGAGGCCAGAGCCCGGGCGTTGCTCGATGGTTTCGATGCGGTGCTGTTCGCTGCCCCACACAGTTCGCGCGAACGCTGGCTGGCGCGCTGGGCCAAGGAATTCGGCCTGAAAACCATCGCCATCGTTCATTCCTTCGACAATCCGACGACAACCTCGCGGCACTTCATTACGTACGACCGTTATCTGGTCTGGAATGCGCGCATGCGCGACGAGCTGCGACGCATTTATCCGGAGATTCCCGATGGCGCCATCGTGGTGGCCGGTACTCCCCATTTCTCCTTTTATTACAGACCGGAGTTCCAGGGCAGCCGTGAAGAACTCGCCCGCAGCTTCGCGCTCGACCCAATGCGCCCGATTCTGCTTTATGCCGGAGGTCCGAAGAGCCTGGTCCCGCACGAGGTCCATCTCGTGGCGCGTCTCATGCGGGACCTCCGCGAAATTCCTGAGCCGGAGCGTCCGCAACTGATCGTTCGCCCGCATCCCATCGAGCGCGACTTCGCCCGCTGGGATCTGCTTCGGCGATTCCCGGAGATCCGCTGGAGCGTGCCATGGGCGAACTCCGCGGCGGACGCGGAGTGGGCCATCCCGACAGAAAAGAGCCTGCGGGAATTCTGCATGCTCGTGCGCCTCAGCGACGTGGTGATCAACTCGTGCTCCACCATGTCGATCGACGCTGCGGTCTGCGATACTCCGGTGATCTGCCTCGACTATGCGCTGCCGCCGTTTGAGCGCTTCGCGCCCTTCGTGCACAGGTATTACGAGTGGGACCATTACCGCCCTGTGATCTCTAGCGGCGGCGTGCGAATCGCGCGGGGTCCGGGTGAACTGATGGACCTGATCCGGTCCTACGTTCACAAGCCCGCGCTGGATCGCGAGAAGCGCGCCAGATTGGTGCGTGAAATGTGCGGCCAGGCTCCGGAACGGGCAGTCAATCGATTCGTCGAAATCGTCCGCGACGCGGTGGGGGCGTATGCAGAGCGACCGTAGGCTCGTCTACATCTGCCCGGAGTTCCCCGGTTTCGCCCGCTTTGGCGGAATCGGAGCCGGTATGCGGATCGAATCCGAGTGGTTCGCCTCGCAAGGCTGCGACGTCCACGTGATCTGCCCGACCAGCGAGTATCCCGCCGGCCGCTTCCGGCAGAACCGCGTCACCGTTCACGTGATCAACCCTTCACCGCTGCGCAAAATACGTGCGTTTACGGATCGTATTCGAACGGCGCACCTCGCCGGGCGTCTTTCGACACGGGATTCAAGCGTCTTGATCTGCGCGGATTTTACCGGCCCCCTTTGGGTCAAGCCGTCCCGCATCCCGCTGCTCGTTCAATTGCACGGCTCCGCGATGCTGCTCGCCGGCTATTACGGCCCTGCCTGTGCAGGGCGGCTTTCCTATTTCGAGAGGCGGACGGTCGAGATGGCGGACGCGCTGCAGGCTGTCAGCGGTTTTGTGGCACGGACCACCGCCGCGTTGGCAAATTTGCGCGGCAAACCTCTCGGGATCGTTCCCCTTTCCACCGATCCCGCGCGGTTCCAGTCGCCTGCCCAACCCGCGAATCCGCAAGAGATTCTCTTCGTCGGCGGGAAACTCAGTGAGCTGAAGGGCATATTTACCTTGGCGGCGGCGATGTGCGACGTCTTCCGCGAATTCGATTCGGTGCGCCTCATGATGGTGGCGCGCGATAGCGCGATCTCCGGCCGTTCCGGCAAAGCCATGTTCCTGGAGAGAATACCAGCAGAGTTTCACTCCCGGATTGCGTTTCGGGAGCGCGCTTCGCAGGGCGAGGTTCGCAGCCTGATGGAGCAATGCGGAATGCTGGTTGTGCCTTCGTTCGTGGAGACGCTTTCCGTTGTGGCGATCGAAGCCATGGCTTCGGGGCGCCCTGTCATTGCATCGAACCGCGGCGGGTTGCCGGAAGTGGTACGCGATGGCGTGACCGGCCTGCTGGCCGACCCCGACAATCCGCCGGAGTTTACTCAGGCGATCTCAGCCCTTCTCCGCAATCCGGAACTGGCCGCAACCCTGGGTGCGGCGGGGCGGCGGGTTGCGCGCGCCGAGTATCATCCCGAGGCGGTCTTCCGAAGGGTGCGCAAACTGCACGACCAACTCCTTTCCAGCGTCCCGAGGGCCAAGCCTGCGCTGACCTTGGCGGGACGGTAAGACTGTTATGTCGCTTTATTCACTATACCGGCGGCGCATCAAGAGCCGTCTTCCCGACCCGCTACGCCGCGCCGTCTCCAAGACCCGATGGAACCTGGCGCGGGCGTACTATCTGCTGCGAATCCGGCCGCTGGCCACCCGTGCGTTGGGGCCTGTCTTCCATCGCAGCCGCGATCTCGCGGAACTCGACATCACCTACCTCTGCAACATGCGCTGCTTCAACTGCAATCGTTCCTGCCCGCAGCTTCCTTCACGGGACAGCATGTCAATCGGGCAGGTGCGGCGGTTTATTGAGGACAGCCGCGCGGCCGGCGTTCACTGGAGGCGCATTCGCGTGCTTGGCGGCGAGCCGACGCTCCATCCCGATCTTCCGCAGATCGTCGAACTGCTGCTGGATTACCGCAGAAACTACTCGCCCCGAACGATGATCCAGGTCACTACCAATGGGCACGGCTCAAGAGTAAATGCCGTGTTGAAAAAGCTTCCGCTGCAAGTGAATATCAATAACACCGCCAAGGCAAGCGACGTTCAGGAAGAGTTTGAAACATTCAACATCGCACCGATAGACACCGCCACTTACGCCACTGCCGATTTCACCAACGGGTGTAAGGTGCTGGAGGACTGCGGTCTGGGCGTAACGCCGTACGGCTACTATCCGTGTGCCGTGGCGGGGGCGATTGACCGCGTTTTCGGATTCGACGCCGGGCGGAAGAGCTTCCCTTCGCCGAACGATGACATGCGAGGTCTCTTGAAACTGTCCTGCCGACTGTGCGGGCATTTCAAACTCGCCGACCAACCGCGTCCCGTGACGGCTCCGGTGACAAGTCCGACGTGGGATGAAGCTTATCGGCGCGCACGAGAGCATCCGGTGGTCCTCTCCCGCCTTCCGGAGTCTCCAGGGGACGAACGTGGAAGCGGAGGCGTTCAACAACTGGACGGATGGAGTATTTCCCGCGCGCATTCGGGCGGATTGGAGGACTGCTGCCTCGTAATTCCGACCTATTGCAGGCCGGATGAGGTAATCGCGCTCCTGGAGCACATCGCGCACCAGCCCGACGCGCCAGTCGAAGTCGCCATCGTCGATGGATCGCCGGAGGATGGATTGAGTCGCCGTATGCAAGACTGGCGTGCGGCGTGCGACCCGGCATTCGACCTGATTTATTCGCGCGGGCCCCGCGGGTTGACCCGGCAGCGCAATGCCGGCGTCGATCTCACCACAAAGCCGTACGTCTTCTTCCTGGACGACGACGCACTGCCGCTGCCCGGATATTTCGGAGCCATCGCGAGCGTATTGGCGAACGATGCTTCGAAAAGTATCGGCGGCGTATGCGGTTACGTTCTGGCGGATCCCGATGACCGCGTTCCCCGGCGGTGGGCTTTGCGCTTCGCTCTGGGAATCGTTCCGCAAATCGAGCCCCTGCGATTCGGCGATTCCGGAACCTCGGTTCCAAGCGTGCGGGTGAAGCCGTTCGCGGGCTGGCGTCCGGTGGACATTATGCCGGGCTGTGCCTTTGCATGCCGGCGCGAGGTATTCGAGCGAGACCGGTTCTCCGCGTTTTTCGATGGCTACTCGCAGGGCGAAGACGTGGAGATGTCGCTCCGCCTGTGCGCCTCGTGGAAGCTGGTGTGGTGCGGTGACGCCCACGTGAAGCACAACAAAGCGCAGTCCGGCCGGCCCGCCGGGTACGCTCTCGGCCTGATGGATGTACGAAACCGCTACTTCCTCTGGAAACGCCACCGGCCGCGGGCGGGGTTCGTCGACCGCCTCCGTTTCTGGCTGGATATAGGTTTGGTCGTGGCGTTGGACCTGGTAAGGGCGTGCAGCGGACCCGGCCGGCGGCATGCGTTGGCGCATGCCGCGGGCTTGACCCGCGCTTCGTTGGGTTGCCTGATCTCCGCGCCCGGGTATCAGGAACCACCCGCGGCCCGGCAGTATGCGTTGAAAACCGCTGCCATCCATTCGTGAGGCACCGCTTCCATATGCTCATCGCGCTTCGCCAAGGTATCGGGATCGACCGCCGCATTCTCTGGGAGGCGGTGGCCTGCGTCGCGCCCGGCATGGCTTTGGTGGCTCTGGGCCAGCCGCGTCTCGGGGCGCGGCTGTACTTCGGAATCCTGTGCGCCCTGCTGCTCTATCACCTCCTCAGGCGCGACCGGTTCTCTTTCCTTGCCCTCACCGTGGCCACGACACCCATCATGATGCTGCTTCGCTCGGCTTTCGTCTACAGCTCGGTGATCGCGATTCTGGCCGCTGGAATCGTGGTCTGGGTCCTGACTGCGCCCGGCCACATTCAGTTCATGAAGTCGGATGCCCTGGTCACTGCGTTCCTGGCCGCGACAGCGGGCTATTGGCTGCTTTCGTTCGTTCTGAGCGGCCAGTACGACGTGAACATAAGGGCGTTGGAACTGAGCCTGAGCGCGGTGAACGTGTACTTGCTCGGTCACCGCAGGCGCGCCCTCGGAACCGCGTTACTCGGCATCTTCATTTCCACCACCTTGATGAGCCTGGCCCTGCTCCCTTCCGGCGGCCGGCTTGGCCAGGTCACGTTCGACGAGCTGACACTTGGTAATCCGATCTCGCTTGGCCTTGCTGCCGCCCTGATTCTCTTGTTGGCGGTCGCCGATGGCGGCCGCTGGATTCTGTCGCCCACCAGAGGTCGCCGCGGGTTGGTGATCATAGCGCTCTCCGGCCTGTTTCTTTTGCTTTCCACCTCGCGCGGAAGTTGGTTGGTGGTCCTGGCCTGCTTTGGCCTGATGTTCGCTCTCAGCCCGCGGGCGAGGCCCACCCTGGCGGTTGTTGTGGCCCTCCTGGGGATCATTCTATTGGCGGTGCTTCAGTCCGGCCGCGGCAGCATCGTTGTGAACTACTTCGACAAGGCGATGTCTTCCGAAAGGTCGACCGAACAGCGCACCTCCGGCCGTTCCGAGCAGTGGAAAGCCCTCCCCCTGATGCTTCGGGACTCCCCGGTCTGGGGCTTCGGCCCCGGGATGGAGCGTCAAGTGTCGTATCTCTACACGGGAGTCGGCCGCACCATGCACTCTTTCTATCTGCACATCATCGCGGAGACCGGGCTGATCGGCTTCTCCGTACTGCTTGTGCTGATGTTTCCAACTATCGGACGCGGCGCGCGGCATTACCGGCTTACCGGTGAGACGGTGCCGCTACTGGCGATCGCCGGCTTTCTGACCATCGGTTTGACTGTGTCTGCTTTCGATGCCATTTCCGGGGTGTATCTCGGCCTGGCGCTCCTGGGGACCCGCCAGCCGTTCTTTCGGTTGGTCATGAAGGTCCCCAGCCCGGTGCTCGCCGGTATGCCTGCCGCCGGGCAGCCTGGAGTGTGAATTGAAACTCCTGATCGTCTCTCACGTCATTCACTATCGGCATGCAGGCCGCCTGTACGCCTATGGTCCATATGGGCGGGAGATCGACATCTGGGCCGATCTCTTCGGCGAGGTTGCGATCGCCGCCCCTTGCGTGGACGCACTTCCTCCCGGCGACTGCACGGTTCTCTCACCCAAAATCTCGATCGCGCCGCAGAAGCACATTAGCGGGGGCAGCATCGCGGCGCGGATCCACTCCGTGATTTGCCTGCCCGCGATCGTTGCCGGACTGGCTCGTGAAATGCGCCGCGCGGATGCCATCCACGTGCGCTGTCCCGGGAATCTCGGCGCGATCGCCGCCGTCATGGCCCCCATTTTCTCCAAGCGCCTGGTGGCGAAATACGCCGCGCAATGGTGCCATTCCCCTGGTGAACCCTGGACGGCGCGGTTTCAGAAATCGCTCTTGCGATCCCGCTGGTGGCGTGGTCCTGTTACCGTCTACGGCGCCTGGCCGAATCAACCGGCGCACATCGTGTCGTTCTTTACCTCTATTCTTACCGACCAACAGCTTGCGCGCGCCGCGCGTTCCGCGCGCTTGCCGAGATTTCAGAACGGGCTGCGGGTGATTTACACTGGCCGGCTTTCCCGATTCAAGAACGTGGACATCTTGCTCGCCGCGCTGGCGCGGTGCCGCTCCCGCGGTATACCGCTCACGTGCCAAATCGTGGGCGACGGCCCCGAGCGCGGGCCGCTGATGGCGCAGGCGGAACGGGCGGGCATCGGCCAGGCGGTGGAATTCGCGGGCAGCCTGCCGTTTGATGAAGTGATCCCTCGTCTCGAGCGGGCGGATGTGCTGGTGCTTGTGTCGCAGACCGAGGGATGGCCCAAGTCAATCGCCGAAGGAATGGCGTTCGGGCTCCTCTGCATCGGTTCCGACCAGGGATTCACGCGCGACATGCTGAAGGGCCGCGGAGTGATTGTTCCGCGCCGCGATGCGGAAGCCCTCGCCGCGGTGCTTTCCGATATCGCATCCGACCCGGCGCGCTATGACACGATGCGGCAGCGCTCCGCGGAGTGGGCTCGCCAGTTCTCTCTAAACGGTCTGCGCGATCGGCTCGCCGCGCTCCTCACCCGCCACTGGGGAGTCGAGATCGCCGCTGCCCGTGGTGTAACGGCGCATGCCGGCGTGGGTTCCGGCCGCTGAAAAGTGAAAATCATGCAACTTGCGACAGGTTTTGTCGAAAAGACAGCCGCGCGCACTTCGCTGGTCGGCGTGATGCACATCGTCGATTCGCTCGAGATCGGTGGCGCCGAACGAGTTGCCGTCAACCTGGTAAGCGCGCTCCCCCGCGACCGGTATGTGCCGTATCTATGCACAACCCACCACGGAGGTCCACTCGCCAGCCTGCTGCCGCCCGACGTCACGACTCTGCATCTGCATCGGCGCAGCCGGCTCGACGTCGCCGCCGTGATGCGGATGGTTTCGTTCATTCGTTCGCACGGTATTCGCATCGTGCACGCCCACGGCACCACGATTTTCTTTACCCGCATCGCCGCAACGTTCTGCCCGGGGATGTCCGTTGTCTGGCACGACCATTACGGCCTGTGCGAAACCGAAGAGCGCCGCCCGTGGCTGTACCGGCTGGCCGCCGGCAGCGCCGACGCGGTGGTTTGCGTCAACGAGCGTCTCGCCCGCTGGGCAAGGGAAGCCCTGCGCGTCCCCGCATCGCGAGTGTGGTACGTACCCAACCTCGCTTGCCCGTCGCCCTGCCTGGGCGCTCCGCCGCAATTGCCGGGCAGCCGCGGGTTCAGGATCGTCTGTGTGGCCAACTTCCGCCGGCAGAAGGACCATTTCACCCTGCTCCGCGCGATGTCCAGCGTGGTTAGCCGATATCCGGAGGCCCACTTATTCCTGGTGGGCGCACCCAACGACCCGGAGTATCTGGCCGCGGTTCGACGGCTCGCTTACGAGCTCAACCTGCATCGAAACGTCTTGTTTCTGGGGCAGCGTGAGGACGTTGGAGCGCTGCTTGCCGCGTGCGACATCGGGGTGCTCAGTTCACTTTCTGAAGGACTGCCGCTGGCCCTGCTGGAGTACGCGGCCTCGGGACTGGGAATCGTGGCCACGTCAGTGGGGCAGTGCGCCTCCGTGCTGGATAGCGGTCGTGCCGGCATCCTGGTCCCACCCGCCAACCCCGAACGGCTGGCGGACGCCCTCTTCACCCTGTTGCAATCCGACGACGTGCGGCAGTCGTTCGGCGCGCGCGCGCGCCATCACGTGAACATCCATTACAGCCCGCGGGCGGTCATGGGTCGCGTTTGCGAAGTATACGCCTCCATCCTGCGGCACCAACGGGAACTCTCATGAAAAGCCTTCTGTTTACATCCCTGCTCAGTTGTTGTCTTCAATACACTGGGTGCGTTCTTCCCATAAGCGAGTTTCACGTAGCTGTCAACGGCACCCCCGCGGGGGATGGAAGTGCGGAGCATCCTTGGGATCTTGCGACGGCGCTCAACCAGCCATCCTCGGTTCATCCAGGGGATCTGATCTGGCTTCACGGCGGAGTTTACACCGGAACCTTCACCAGCCAACTGGCCGGAACCTCGGAGCGTCCCATCACCCTTCGCCAGTTTCCCGGCGAGCGCGCCACAATCGACAGCGGAAGCTCTGGGTCGGATGGCTTGACCATTCAGGGACAATCCACCTGGTACGTGGGGTTCGAAATCATGTACTCCGATCCTGTGCGCGTTTCCCAGAATCCGGGCTCCTATCCCGGCGATATCCATCGCGGAACCTGCGTCACCGTGTTCGGACCCGAAACCAAGCTGATCAACCTCGTCTTGCACGATTGTTCGCAGGGAGCCGGTTTCTGGATACCCGCGACCAATGCGGAGATGAACGGGAACATCATTTACTACAACGGCTGGGATGGCGCCGGCCAAGGCCACGGCCATGGCATCTATACCCAGAACGACTCCGGCGTGAAGCAGATTCGCGACAACATCATTTTCAACCAG
>JBEKDV010000152.1:0-16623 GCA_050014175.1 Candidatus Solibacter sp.
GGGATTGACGTTCACCAGCACCACGCCGCTTCGCGCGGCGGCGTGCTGCATGAGGATCCATTCCACGCAGTTGCTGGCCCATATGCCGGCGCGGTCGCCCGGCGCCAGTCCCAGGCCGGCGAGCCCGCGGGCCACGCGCGTGGCTTCGCCGTCCAGTTCGCTCCAGGTGAGACGGACATTCTGATGGCAAACCACCAGGGCTTCGCGGCCGGGGAAACGGGCGGCGGTGTCCGCCAGGGCTTGCGAGATGGTCTTTTCCAGGAGGGGCACTGCCGCCCCGCGGGAATAACTGAGCTGTAACAATCGACCAGTGTAACGCCGTGAAAGCCGGTCGGCTCGTCTCTCCCAGGATAGTTGACTCAGTCAATTAACGGGCGCAGAATGGATGCATGCCCGTATCCGAAAACGACATCGAACAGGTGCGCGCCTTCAATCGTTTTTACACCCGGCAAATCGGCTTGCTCCGCGAGGGGCTGCTCCAAACTCCCTTCTCCCTTACCCAGGCCCGTGTCCTGTATGAGCTTGGCCGCCGCCCCGGCACGCGCTCCTCGCTCCTGGCGGCGGAACTGGGGCTCGATCCCGCCTACCTGAGCCGCCTGTTGAAGAGTTTCGACCGGCAGCGGCTGATCAAGCGCTCCCCTTCCCACCACGACCGCCGCGTCAGCGATGTTTCCCTCACGCCCGGCGGGCGCGCCGAGTTTGAGCGCCTGAATGCCCGGTCGCGGGCCGAGACCAGCCAGATGCTCGCCGCCATGACCAGGCCGCAACAACAACGCCTGGTCGCATGTATGACGGCCATTCGGCAACTGCTCGGCTCGCCGGACCAATTGCAGAAAGCCATCGTCGTACGCACCCACAAGCCCGGTGACATCGGCTGGGTGATCGCCCGCCACGGCGAGTTGTACGCGCGCGAGTATCAGTGGGATACCACCTTCGAAGGTCTGGTGGCGGAAATTGCCGGCAGGTTCTTGACGCACTTCGACCCGCGGCGCGAACGATGTTGGATCGCGGAGCGCGACGGAGAAAGAGTGGGCAGCATCTTCCTCGTCGGGAAATCAAAGACAGTAGCCAAACTGCGCTTGCTCCTGGTGGAACCATCCGCACGCGGAACCGGGATCGGCACCAGGCTGGTGGAGGAGTGCATCGCATTCGCCCGTCAGTGCGGTTACCGCAAACTGACGCTTTGGACCAACGACATCCTCCATGCCGCGCGCCGAATCTATGAGCGAACCGGCTTCCGCCTCGTGAAGGAAGAAAAACACCGCAACTTTGGACACGACCTGGTCGGGCAGGTCTGGGAACTTCCCCTCCAGCCTCAAATCGCATGTTAAAACACTAAAATATACTTGACAACGATACACGCATATTTTATTATTGGAATCAAGTGAGGCATTCAGAGCCTCTAAATCTCAGGAAAATAGGAGCAAAATTCATGTCCCTCAGCCATTACGACCCCCTCGCCAGCCTACGCGCCGTCGAATCCGCCTTCTCCCGCTTGCTCACCGAGCCCCAAACCAATCGCCCCTGGGCCCCCTCCGTCGATATCTATGAAACCGAAAACGAACTCGTCGTCAAGGCCGATTTGCCCGACGTGGACGCAAAAAACATCGACGTGCGCGTCGAAAACCAGACCCTGACCATTGCCGGCGAGCGCAAGTTCGAAGACGCCAGCAACGACAAGGGCTACCACCGCATCGAACGCAGCTACGGCAACTTCGTGCGCAGTTTCACCGTGCCCAACGCCTTCGATACCGATAAGATTAATGCGGGCTACAAGAACGGCGTGCTCACCGTTACCCTCACCAAGAAGGAAACCGCCAAGCCGAGGCAGATCAAGATTGAAACCGAAGCCGCCGTGTAACGCATCGAACGTTCACACGTCGCATCTATAGAGGCAGGCGGCTGTTGCCGCCGGCCGGAAGTTGAGGGGCAGGTACGGCCGGAAAGGTCGCACCTGCCCCGTGTTTTCTGGGGGACCCTATGTTTCGTCTCGATAAGTTGACCCAAAAGGCCCAGGACGCCTTGCAGCAATGCCAGGTGCTGGCCGAAAAAAATGGCAGCCAGATCATGTTCCCGCTGCATCTGCTGATCGCCCTGGCCGAAGAGAAGGAAGGCATCGTCCGCCCCGTGCTGGAAAAGTGTGGCGTGCATCCCGACGCCATCGTCGCCGAGGCCAAACGCCTGCTGCCCACCCTCCCCAAGACCGGCAACATGCAGCCCGGCATGTATCTGGCGCCGCCGCTCAATGAAATCCTGGAGCACGCTTTCGACGAAGCCATCCGCTTCAAGGACGAGTTCGTTTCCACCGAACACCTGCTCCTGTGCATCGCCAAGGAGCGCAACGAGCCCGCCGGCCAGCTCCTGGAACGCGCCGGGGCCACCCACGACGCCATCCTCAAGGCCCTCGTCTCCGTCCGCGGCACGCAGCGCATCACCGATCAGAATCCCGAAACCAAGTATCAGGCGCTGGAACGCTACGCCCACGATCTCACCGAATCCGCCCGCCTGGGCAAGCTCGATCCCGTCATCGGCCGCGACGAGGAGATCCGCCGCGTCATGCAGGTGCTCAGCCGCCGCACCAAGAACAACCCCGTGCTCATCGGCGAACCCGGCGTGGGCAAGACCGCCATTGTCGAAGGCCTCGCCCAGCGCATCATCCGCGGCGACATCCCCGATCAGTTGAAGAACAAGAAGTTGGTGGCCATCGACCTCGGCAGCATGATCGCCGGCACCAAGTTCCGCGGCGAGTTCGAAGACCGCCTCAAGGCCGTGGTCAAGGAAATCATCGATTCCAACGGCGAAATCATCTGCTTCATCGACGAGTTGCACACCCTGGTCGGCGCCGGCTCGGCCGAAGGCGCCATCGACGCTGCCAACCTGCTCAAGCCGGCCCTGGCCCGCGGCGAACTGCGCTGCATCGGCGCCACCACCCTCAACGAGTACAAAAAGCACATCGAAAAAGATGCCGCTCTCGCCCGCCGATTCCGTTCCGTCATGGTGGGCGAGCCCACCGTGGACGACACCATCGCCATTCTGCGCGGCCTCAAGGAGAAATTCGAAATCCACCACGGCGTGCGCATCAAGGACGCCGCCATCCTCTCCGCCGCCGTGCTCTCCCATCGCTACATCGCCGACCGTTTCCTGCCCGACAAGGCCCTCGACCTCATCGACGAAGCCGGCTCCGCCCTGCGCCTGCAGATCGGCTCCATGCCCATCGAAATCGACGACCTGGACCGCCGCACCTCGCACCTGGAAATCGAGCGCCTGGCGCTCAGCAAAGAGAAGGACGCCGCCTCGCACGAACGCCTGCGCCACGTGGAGAACGAACTGGAGACGGTGCGCGGCCAGGCCGCCTCCCTGAAGGAACGCTGGAACCGCGAGAAGAGCGCCATCGCGCGCGTGCGCACCCTCAAGGAGGAGCAGGACACCCTGCGCCAGGAAGAGGAGAAAGCCAGCCGCGCCGGCGATTGGGAAAAGGCCTCGCAGTTGCGCTACGGCCGCCTCTCCCAAATCGAAAAAGACATTCTGGCCGCCGAGCAGGAAATGGAAGCCGTCAAGGAAAACGCCCTCCTCAAAGAAGAGATCGACGAGGAGGATATCGCCCGCATCGTCGCCAAGTGGACCGGTATCCCGGTAGCCCGCATGATGGAGGGCGAAATCCGGAAACTGGTGCAGATGCCCGAGCGCCTCAAGGACCGCGTCGTCGGCCAGGACCAGGCCGTGCAACTGGTCGCCAACGCCATTCTGCGCAACCGCGCCGGATTGAGCGATCCCGCGCGCCCCATCGGCAGCTTCATCTTCCTAGGCCCCACCGGCGTCGGCAAGACCGAACTGGTCCGCGCCCTCGCCGAGTACCTCTTCGACGACGACAAGGCCATGATCCGCGTCGATATGAGCGAGTACATGGAGAAACACGCCGTGGCCCGCATGGTGGGCTCGCCTCCCGGATACGTCGGCCACGAGGAGGGCGGTCAGCTCACCGAACAGGTGCGCCGGCGGCCCTATTCGGTGCTGCTCTTCGACGAAATCGAGAAGGCCCATCCCGACGTCTTCAACATGCTGCTCCAGATCCTCGACGATGGCCGCCTGACCGATGGGCAGGGCCGCACCGTGAACTTCAAGAACACCGTGATCGTCATGACGTCCAACGTGGGCACCGGCATGGTGGAGCGCAACACCATCGGATTCTCGGTCCACGGCAAGGATACCCGCACCGAGGAAACCCGCAAACGCCTGCTCGAACAACTGCGGCAGCAATTCCGGCCTGAGTTCCTCAACCGCGTTGACGATATCATTGTATTTAACTCGCTGACGCGCGAACACCTGGCGCGGATCGTCGACATCCAACTCGGCAACGTGGGCAAAATGCTGAAGGACCGCAATCTGCAACTGGAAGTTACCACCGCCGCCAAGGACCGGATCATCACCGAGGGCTACGACGCGCAGTACGGCGCCCGTCCCATGAAGCGCGCCATCCAGCGCCTGATCCAGGATCCGCTGGCGCTGAAGCTGATCACCGGCGGTTTTGCCGAAGGCGGCACCATTTTGGTGGACGCCGCCCCCGAACCGGAGGCCGCACTGACGTTCACCAACTTAGTCCCCGCCCCGGTCGCCGCCGAGACCGCCGAGGCCCGCAAATGACCAAGCCTGCAGTGGTGGGGCGGACCCCCTGGTCCGCGCGGGTCCCCCTGGACCCGCTCTTCGCAAACGTACCCCTATGTCCCTCAATACCCTGAAAACCGCCGCCCTTCTCGGCTTCCTGACCGCCATCCTCCTGATCGGCGGTCAGGCCATTGCCGGCCGCCAGGGCCTCTACATGGCGCTTGGCGTCACCGCCATCATGAATTTCGTCAGCTACTTTTTCTCCGACAAAATCGCGCTCATGAGTTACAAGGCGCAACCCGTGACGGAGACCGAAAACCCCGAAGCCTATCGCCGCGTAGCGCCCATGGTGCGCGATCTCTGCGAGCGCATGGGCCTGCCCATGCCCAAGCTCTGGATCATCCCCGACGATTCGCCCAACGCCTTCGCCACCGGCCGCAATCCGTCGCACGCTTCCCTGGCCTTCACCGCCGGCCTCCTGCGCCTCATGGCCGACAATGAACTGCAAGGCGTCGTCGCCCACGAACTCGGCCACGTGCTGCACCGCGATATCCTCATCAGTTCGGTGGCCGCCATGGTCGCCGGCACCATCACTTTCCTCGCCCGCATGGCCTTCTGGTTCGGCGGCAGAGGCGACGACGAAGACCGCGGCAGCCCCATCGCCGCCATCGCCATGATGATTCTCGCCCCCATCGCCGCCATGCTGATCCAGATGGCGATTTCCCGTTCGCGCGAGTACGATGCCGATGCCGCCAGCGCCAGGTATGTCGGCTCCCCCTACCCGCTGATCGGCGGCCTGCGGAAACTCGAAACCTGGTCCAAGCAAATCCCCATGGATGCTTCGCCCTCCACCGCTCACATGTTCATCATCAAACCCTTCACCGGCCAAAGCATCATGCGCCTGTTCTCCACCCATCCCTCTACCGAAGACCGCATCGCCCGCCTGCAGGCCGCCCGATGAATGAAGTCCGCGTGACCCGCAAAGGCGCCGAGAGGGTGACCAGCGGCCACCCCTGGATCTTCTCCAGCGATATCGCCGATCGCGGCGGCGCCCAACCCGGCCAGCCCGTCAAGGTCGCCGACCCGCGGGGCCGTCCGCTGGGCACGGCTCACTACAGCTCCACTTCGCAGATCTATCTGCGCATGCTGTCCCGCCAGGTGGAAGACGTCGGCCGCGATTTCTTCCTGCGCCGCCTGCGCGCCGCCGAGGAACATCGCCGCACCGTGGTGCGCCACACCGATGCCTACCGCGTGGCGCATGGCGAAGCCGACCTGCTGCCCGCTCTCGTCGTGGATCGCTACGGCGACTACCTCGTCATGCAGACCCTCGATCAGGGCATGGACGCCGCCAAGAGCACGATCGCTTCGTGCCTGGAAGAGATCTTCCATCCCAAGGGCATCGTGGCGCGCAACGATGTCGCCGTGCGGGAGAAAGAGGAACTGCCGCTGGAGACCACAATCCTCTCCGGCGAGGTTCCCGAGTCCGTGACCGTGCAAATGAACGGGCTCACCCTCCGCGCCGACCTCCTGCGCGGCCAGAAGACGGGCATCTTCCTGGATCAGCGCGAAAACTACCGCGCCGCCGCCCGCTACGCCCGCGGCGGCAAGGCGCTCGATTGCTTCACCTCCACCGGCGGCTTCGCCCTCCACGTGGCGGGCAAATGCGAGAGCGTGGAAGCCGCCGATAGTTCCGGCCCCGCGCTGGTCACCGCGCGCGCCAACGCCAGTGCCAACGGCATCGCCAATATCGATTTCAAGGAAGCCGACATCTTCCAACTGCTCTCCAACTATGCCAGCGCCCGCCGCCATTTTTCCATGGTGGTGCTGGACCCGCCGGCCTTCGCCAAGAGCCGCCGCAACCTGGAATCGGCCACCACCGGGTACAAGGAGATCAACCTGCGCGCCCTGCGCCTGCTGCCGCCGGGTGGCATCCTGGTGACCTGCTCCTGCTCCCATCACCTAAGCGAGAGCAAACTGCTCGAACTGGTGGCGCAGGCCAGCCTGGACGCCAACCGCACCCTCCGCATCCTGGAGCGCCGCACCCAGAGCCAGGATCACCCCATCCTCCTCACCGTCCCCGAAACCCTCTACCTCAAGTGCCTCATATTGGAAGTCTTGTAGCGTAGGCGTCCACGCCTGCCATGCCCCCATTCCTGGGGGCATTCTTCTTCTCTTACCCCCCCTCCTCCCCGATCAACTCCCTGCTTCCCAGCGCCCGCCAGAACGCCCACACCGCGATCCCGATCAACAGCAGCAGGCTCGCCATGCCATACGGCGCGTACCACGTCTTCCAGTCCCAGCCCAGCAGTACGGCATTCCCGCTGTCGGCGAAGAACACCGCCACAATCGTGGCCACCAGCCCGCAACGCAGCAGCACGAACGCCAGCGCCGAGTAAACCACCACGTAGAGCATCGTCATCAGCACCCATTCCTTCGCGTGGATCACATCCCCCTGAGTCATGGTGAAAAGCAACGCCGCGGCAAGGGCCGCCAGAGCGTCATAGCGCAGCAGGAGGCGCAATCCGAAGATCGTCAGGAAGATGAGCAATCCCATGCGCAGCGCGCCGCCCAGGTCGCCCGCGTGGCCCCCGATCCATTGGCGCGTTCCCATGGCGAACTCCAGATTGACATCGAAATTCACCGGCGCGACGTGGCTTGAGACCACCACGAAGAACAGCTTGAAGACGGTGAACATGCCGGCGCCCACCGCCGCGCCGATCAGTATGTCCGAGGCCACCTGCGGATCGCGCCAGCGCCCCGCCAGCACGCGATTCCAGGTGACGATGGAGTGCGGCCAGCGCGCGCGCACCGCGGGTTCCAGAGCCAGATACACCAGAAACAGGATGCCCGCCGAGAGCAGCCAGTCTCCCGCGGCGGAGAGCGTATGTTCCAGCAAGGCATCGTTCGCCACCGGATGAACCGTGCCGGCCCAGGCCACTCCGGCCAGCAGGAAACGGGCCGCGGCCACCCGCCACGCGCCCTGCAAATCCGCCCTCTTCAGACGCAGATTGCGCATCGCCAGCAGCACCACGAAAAACGCTCCCAGTGCCTCCGCCAGCCAGATGGCTCCGGTCCGCAACCGTCCCAAAAGCGTCGGCCCCGAGGCCGCGCTCGCCGCCGACTTCGGCCGGTCAATCGTGACGCTGGCCCGCGTGATCTGCCCTTTCCACGACGCCACTTCCACCACCAGTTGGGTGTTGGGGATCTTGGGATGCGGTCCCCGCCACGCGCGCCACTGGTCGAACGGGCGGATCGGAAGCTTCTCCGGCGTGGTCTCGGTAAACCGCGTGATGTCGAGCCCCGCGGCGCGGAACACCGTCTCCGCCGGGATGGCTGCGGCCGACGTGCCATAGGGGACGGCGACGAAATCCCGCAGGTTGCCGTTGCCATCCAGGATGACGGTCGCCATGCCCGGCGAAAGCGGTACGGGATTCGAGGTGGTCACCCATCCATACGGCCGGGCATCCAGGGGAGCCAGGCTCTCCCGGTAGAAGGAAACGATGGGCGCTTCGGCCGCGTACCATGCGTCCCAGTTTCGAGGTTCGGGCAGCCCCATCAGATAGTCCACCAGGTCGCCCCGGTGCTCCAGCCAGATGTGGCTGTCGGCGGGTTTGCGGGTGTACCCGAAACTCTGGGCGGCCGCCCGCGAGAGGTGCGCCAGCACTTCCGGCGGCCGATCCAGCGTGGCGCGGAAGATCGCCGTCCGGCGTTCCCGAATCGGAATCTGCACCAGCAGGAAGACGACCGTCAGCGCCAGGCAGGCGAGCGCCCACTTGCGCGCCATGCCTTCGACGCTGCCGTGCGCCGCCACCATTTCCGGCGATGGCGTCTCTCCCGCCGCCAGCGCCGCCGCCAGCGGGTCCCCCCCAGGCAGCGCCGCGGCCACCGCCAGGGCGCCGGCCGGCCGTTTCGCCGGGTCGGGATCGAGGCAGCGCCGGATCACCTTCTCCACCGCCGGGTCGATGTCCGCCGCCACGCTCGTCATGCTGCTGAGATGCACCGAGTCCTGTAGGTCGATCAGTTGCTGAACGTTCTTGGCGTCATAAGGCTTCTTGCCGGTGAAGAGCTCGTAGATTACCAGCCCCAGCGCGTAGATGTCGCTCTTGGCGGTGGCGCCCGTGCCCTTCAATTGCTCCGGCGCCATGTAGGCGGGCGTGCCGTTGCGCACCTCGGCGCCGGAAAGCTGATCGGTAATCGCCGCCAGTCCGAAATCCATGATCACCACTTCGCCGCGTTTGTTGATCATGATGTTCTGCGGCTTCAGGTCGCGATGAATCACGCCGCGATCGTGCGCCGCCGTCAGCCCCGCGCACAGCTTGCGCGCCGTCTCTAGCGCCTTGTCCGCCGGCAGGCGCCCGATGCGCAACAAGAGCGATGCCAGGTCCTCGCCGTCCACATACTCCATGGAGATGAACGGCATCCCCTCGACTTCGCCGATGTCGTACACGCGGCACACGTTGGGGTGCGATACCAGGCGCGCCACCCGCACCTCGCCGTGAAAACGCTCCAGCAGGCGCTGATTGCGCGACGCCTCTTCGGGCAGGAATTTCAGGGCCACCGATTGTCCCAGCGTCAGGTCGGTGGCGCGATAGACCTCGCCCATCCCGCCGCGCCCCAAGAGGCCGATGATGCGGTAGCGCCCGCCCAGCAGCGTCCCCGGAACGAAACGCCCTTCGTCCTCTGCCGCCGCCGAGGTCACGCGGGAAATCTCGTCATCGCGATTCCCCATGAGGCTGTCCGACGCCACGGTCTCGGCGACGGAAGGATTCACCTTGCCATCCATAGCTCTTGATTATACGGCTAGCGGGCGCAGTAACCGCTCTTGGCGCGCACCGTAAGTCCGGACCGCTTCGGCTTGATCGCGATCTTGTGGAAGGTATTGTCGCCCGGCGGATGGGAGGTGTGATAGGCGAGTTCGAAAGAGGACCGCGGTTGCTCGCCGATCTGGCGGAAGCCATCCAGCAGGCCCTTGCCCGTGCCGTCGAAATCCCCTCCGCCGCTCGCGCGCGCGATGCGCTCCATCACGCTCATGAACTTCAGTAACCGAACGAAGCGGCCGGCGCCGTATACGCTCGCAACGCGGCGTGATATGCTTGGCGCAATGCATGACGGATCGATTATGCGCCTGACGGACCGCAAGGACATCGGCGTGGGCCGGCCCAACGGCACGATCGTCTATCACGCCGCTTGCCTGGTGGAAGAGCACGCCGACGGCAGCATCACTTTGCACGGCAGGACCCAGGACGTTCACTATCCCCGGGATCAATATACCAAGTGGTTCCTCGACGACACCCAAACCGACGAGATGCGGTAGTTCGCCCTTTTCGCTTCCCGCCGTTGCATAATAATCGACATGACTTCGAGACGTGAGTTTCTCCAGGCGGCTTCGCTCGCTGCCGCGCTTGGCGCGGCCGGGCGCGCCGCGCAGTTGAAGACCATCGGCGTTCAGCTCTACACCGTGCGCGGCGTGCTGCCCCAAAAGCCGCGGGAAACGCTCGACGCCATCCGCTCCATCGGCTACCAGGAAGCCGAAGCCACCTACGCCGGGCTGGACGCGCTCTGGCCCGCACTCCAAGCCAGCGGTCTGAAACCGGTGAGTATTCATCTGGACTCCAAATCGGTCACCCAGGGCAACCCCGACGACCTCAGCCGCATTTTCGACGGCTTGAAGAAGAAGGGTTTCTCGTATGCGGTGTTTCCTTACCTGCCGGAACCGGAACGCGGCGGCATCGACGTGATCAAGGCGTTCGCCGAGAAACTCAACCAGGCCGGGAAGAAATGCCGCGCCGCCGGGATGACCTTCTGCTATCACAACCACACCTTTGAATTCGCCACCGAAAACGGCGCCACGCTGTTTCAGGTGATGCTGGACAATACCGATAAGAAAGAGGTGGCTTTCGAGGTGGACCTATTCTGGGTGAGCGTGGCCGGCGGAGACCCCGCCGCATTCCTCCAGAAGCTCTCCGGACGCGTGCCGCTCGTGCACTTGAAGGATAAGGCAACGGGCACCGAGGTGATGTATAAGGAGTCGGTGCCGCGTACGGCATTCAAAGAGGTGGGCAATGGGGTCCTGGACTGGCCCAAAGTGCTGCGCGCGGCGGCGGAGGCGAAGGTGGCGCACTACTTCGTGGAGCAGGATCAGACGCCGGGCGATCCCGTGGACAGCCTTCGCCAGAGCTTCGCGTATCTCTCCAAGTTGCAGTACTAAGCCGCCGGCGGGGCGCAGACGCTCAGTCTGCCGCGTCCCGACTCCTCGGGACGCGCTTCTCGCTGTATCGGGTATTTTCCTTATTGACGATATTCGTTGATAACGACTATTATGGATTTGTGCCCGGAAAGCTCCAGCAGGAGATTCACCAGACGAAAGCCATCCGGTTTCCCGAAGAGGAAGCCACGCTGAATATCGTGCGCACCGCGGACGTGCTGATGCTCGCTCTGGCCGGCGTGCTGAAGCCGTACCTGCTCTCGGCGACGCAGTATAACGTCCTGCGCATCCTGCGCGGGGCGGGGGACGACGGAGCGTCCTGCAAGGACATCGGCGCCCGCCTGGTGGCGCGCGATCCCGATATCACCCGTCTCATGGACCGTCTGGAGCAGCGCGGCCTGGTGTCGCGGGACCGCGCCAGGGAAGACCGCCGGGTGGTCACGCACCGGTTGACCAGGGCGGGATTGGAACTGGTCAACGAGCTGGACGCTCCCATCGAAGCCCTCCATCGGAGGACGATGGGGCACATGAAGGCCGGCAAACTGCGGGAATTGGTAGGGCTGCTCGAAGATGTCCGGGCAGGGATTTAGCGGGCAGTATTCGTTGTAAACGACTAACGTTGAGAACAGTGAGGATCCATACATGAGTCAAGCAGTCGCATATACGATCGACCCGGCCCATTCCACGGCCGGTTTCAAGGTACGGCACCTGATGGTGTCCAACGTCCGGGGCGAGTTTTCGGGAGTCTCCGGCACGGTGGTGTTCGACGCGGGCGCTCCCGAAAACTCGCGTGTGGAGGCGCGCATCGATGCCACCACCATCCACACACGGGACGAGCAGCGCGACGCCCATCTGAAGAGCCCGGACTTTCTGGACGTCCAGAATTTTCCGGCGATCACGTTCGTTTCCACGAAAATCGCCGGTGCCGATGGCGAGTGGAAGGTGACCGGCGACCTCTCCATCCACGGTGTGACGAAGCAAGTCACGTTGGATGTGGAAGGGTTGGCGCCCGAGGCCAAAGACCCGTGGGGCAATGTCAAGTCGGGAGCGTCCGCCGTCACCAAAATCAGTCGCAAGGACTTCGGCATGGAGTTCAACATGGTGCTGGAGACCGGCGGTGTGATGGTGGGAGACGAAATCGCCATCACGCTGGAACTCGAACTGCTCCGCGGCTAAGGAACAGTTGGCAGGCGGACCCAGAGGGTACCCCGCCTGCCCCACCCGCCTTTACGACTCCATCTTCTGCTGCATGTCTTCCAGCGTGATGCCGGCGGTCTCGGGGAACACCAGCAAAACCACGAAGAACTGAACCACCGTCATCACCGCGAAGAAGACGAAGGGCGCGGGGCGCGACAGGTGAGCCACTAAAGGGAAGGTGAAGGCGATGATGGCGTTCATGATCCAGTGAGTGAAGCTGCCCAGGCTCTGCCCCTTGGCGCGCACCAGGTTCGGAAACACTTCACTGAGGTACACCCAGATCACCGCGCCTTGCGAGAAGGCGAAGAAGCCGATAAAGCCGATCAGCAGCCACACCAGGAACTGCTCGCCCTGTCGCGTGGCAAAGATGACGGCCACTCCCGCCAGACAGACCGCGGTTCCGACGGCGCCGGTGAGCAGCAGCTTCTTGCGGCCCAACCGGTCGATCACGCTCATCGCGATCACGGTGGCGAGCAGGTTGGTGGCGCCGATGGCCACCGCCTGCAGGTCGCTGGAGACTTTATCGAAGCCCGCGCTCTTGAAGATGTCGTTGAGGTAATAGAGAATCGCGTTGATGCCCGACATCTGGTTGAAAAAGCCGATGGCGACGGCCAGCATAATGGGCCGCCGGTACTTGTGCTGGAATAGCGGCTCCACCTTGGTGCGATCCTCGGTTTCCACCGAGCGGACGACGTCGGCCACTTCGCCATCCGGGTCGGGCTCGCCGATGCGCGTGAAGATCCCCCGCGCCTCCTCGATGAAACCGCGGCGGATCAGCCAGCGCGGGCTCTGCGGAATGCCGAATAGGTTGAGGAAGAAGAACAGCGCGGGCAGCGTGGCCACGCCCAGTTTCCAGCGCCACTCTTCGGTCCCGAAACCCAGCCGGCCGATCACATAGTTCGACAGGTATGCGATCAGAATCCCCGCCACGATATTGAATTGGAACAGGCCCACCAGGCGTCCCCGTTTGGCGGCGGGAGCGATTTCCGCGATATACATCGGGCCGATCACCGACGATCCCCCGATCGCCAACCCGCCCACGAAGCGGAACCACACGAAGGCGTACCAGTTCCACGCCAGCGCGCATCCCAGTGCCGTCACGACATAGAGCACCGCCAGGGCCTGCAGACACTGCCGGCGGCCGTAACGGTCGCTCGGCGCGCCCGCGAACATCGATCCGATCACCGTCCCCAACAGGGCGCTCGCCACCGTGAAGCCCAACAGCATGGGCGTGAGCTTGTACACCTCCGAAAGCGTGCTCGTGGCGCCGGAGATGACCACGGTGTCGAAGCCGAAGAGGAGACCGCCCAGGGCGGCGACGATGGTGCTTCTCAGTAGATATCGATTCATGGGCTGGTGGACGCAAGGTCCGCATGGTATGGTATCCCGCACCACCCGCGAAGTCAAACGGCCAGCTTGCCAACGTCCGGGGTGGGGCATGCTTCAGCTTGCCAACGCCCGCTTGCGGGCGTATTCTTTCTCGGCCTTACACCGGCGTATCGCCCGCTTCCTTCTGTAACTTATCCAGCAGCGCCTTCATCTCTGCCACCACGCGCGCGTACTTCGGATCGTGATATAGATTGTGCATTTCCCTCGCATCGTTGCGCACGTCGAACAGCTCCCAATCGGGCGTCGTGTCGGGCGGATTGGCGCCCTTCATGCCGAGCGGTTTGCCGTAATAGTAGATCAGCTTCCAGCGGTCGTTGCGCACCCCGTAGTGCGCCGGCACGTGGTGATCGCTGGTGTTGTGCATCCAATAGCGGTAGTACATCGCCTTGCGCCAGTCGCGCGGCGTATGGCCCTCCAGGTTGGCGCGGAAGCTGCGCCCCTGCATCTCGGCGGGCGTGCGGACGCCGGCGTAGTCCAGGAACATGGGCGCGAAATCGATGTTCAGCACCATGTCGCGGTTGACCGTGCCCGGACGAATCGCGCCCGGATAGCGCATCAAAAACGGCATGCGCAGCGATTCCTCGTACATCAACCGCTTGTCGAACCAGCCGTGGTCGCCCAGGAAGAATCCCTGGTCCGACGTGTAGATCGCGATCGTGTTCGAAGCCAGGCCCTCGGCGTCCAGGTAGTCCAGCACGCGCCCCACGTTGTCGTCCACGCTCTGTATGCACCGCAGATAATCCTTGATGAAAATCTGGTAGCCCCATTTGCGCAGCGCGTCGCCCTTGAGATCGGGTGGGATGTCGCGCTTGAGGTCGGTCTTGTTCATGTCCTCGCCCACTTTCATGGTGACCGCGGCCACGGCGCGCGCCCGCCCTTCGTAGTGGTCGAAGAGGTTGTCCGGTTCGGGGATTTCGCGGTCGGCGAAGAGATTTTTATATTTGTCGGACGGCTCCCACGGGCGGTGCGGCGCCTTGTGATGGCACATGGCGAAAAACGGCTTCTTCGGGTCGCGCTTCTTGAGCCAGTCGAGCGTGAAATCGCCGATCAGGTCCGTGCAGTAGCCCGTGTATTGCTTGCGCCCGCCGCTGGTGATGAAGACCGGATCGTGATAAACGCCCTGCCCGGGGAGAATGTTCCAGTAGTCGAAGCCGGTGGGATCGCTCGCCAGGTGCCATTTGCCAATCATCGCCGTCTGGTAACCTGCCCTTTGCAGCTCCTTGGCGACGTGATTGCGCTTGGGGTCGAGCGCGTCGTCCAGCGTGTAGACGCCGTTCTTGTGGCTATACTGTCCGGTGAGAATCGCGGCCCGGCTGGGCGTGCAGATGGAATTCGTGCAGAAGCAGTTGGAGAGGCGAACCCCGCCGCGCCCGATGCGGTCGATGTTCGGCGTCTGGTTGATCCGGCTGCCGTAGGCGGAGATGGCGTGCG
Organism: Candidatus Solibacter sp.; assembly: GCA_050014175.1. Taxonomy (GTDB): domain Bacteria; phylum Acidobacteriota; class Terriglobia; order Bryobacterales; family Bryobacteraceae; genus Solibacter. Next base: position 14,825 of record JBEKDV010000152.1, read on the forward strand.
CGGCGTGATCGTCCGCCATGATGTAGAGAATGTTGGGTTGCGGACGGCCTTTCGCCAGGGCGGCTGTGCCCAGCAGGCCGAGCAGTTCGCGGCGTGTGTAAGAAGGCATTGCAAAGGTACGTTATCATGACTGCGCGAGTGCGCGGGGGAAGGGAAGAGCGCAATGACACCAACCAGTCGCCGGGAGTTACTTGCCGGGACGCTGGCCGGCACTTTGATGGCACAAGCGGGCGCCCCGCCGGAAGTGCGTCTGCCGCGCAAGATCCGCCTGGCGTTGGCCGGCTTTGACGGGCACCCCGAAGAGATCTTGCGCGTCTTGCCGCAACTGCCGGACGTGGAATTGGTAGCCGTGGCCGGCGAAGCGTCGGACCCGGAAGCCCAAGCCAACGCCCTCAAGAATCGCTACGTCGCCCAGGCGCGCCGCTACCAAACGCTGGTGCAACTCCTGGCCGCCGAGCCGCTCGACATGGTGGCCGTGTGCAATCACAACGGCCGCCGCACGCAAGCGATTCTCGCCTGCGCCGAGCGCAAGCTCAACGTCATCGCCGAAAAGCCGCTGGCTCTCGATCGCGCCGGTCTCGACGCCGTTTACGCGGCGGTGAAGCGCAGCGGCATCCACCTGGGTATGCTCCTGCCCATGCGCTTCGAGCCGCCCTATCTGGCCATGCGGCGCATTGTGGAGAGCGGCGCCATCGGCGAGGTTCTGCAAATCGACGCCCAAAAGAGCTACCAGCTCGGCGCCCGGCCCGCATGGCAGAAACACGCCGCCACTTACGGCAGCACCATCCTGTGGATCGCCATCCACTCCATCGACCTGATGCTCTACGTGAGCGGCCGGCGCTTCACCGAGGCCGCTTCCCTGCAATCGCACGTGGGATTCCCCGAGGCCGGCGACATGCAGAATGTCACCGCCAGCCTGTTTCGTCTCGATAACGGCGGCTCCGCCACGCTCCACATGGATTACCTGCGCCCCGCCACCGCGCCGGGCCACGGGGACGACCGCCTGCGTGTCAGCGGCACCCGCGGCATCGTCGAATACCAGGAGAGTACCGGCGTCACCCTCGTCACCGCGAAGTCCGTCCCCGAGGTCGTGCGCGACTTGCCTCCCCAGCAATCGGTGTTTCTCGATTTTCTCCGCGGCGTGTACCAGGGCGCCGCGCCGGCACTATCCTGGCCGGAGATCGTCCGTGCCAGCGAGGCCACCCTGGCCGCCCACACGGCGGCCGTCGGGCACCGCTTCGTGGCCATTCCGCCGGTGTGATGGCGCTCTCCAAACCAGTATCGCGGCGGATCGAATGGTATAATCATGGGTGGCCTGGAGAGGTGGCAGAGTGGTCGATCGCACCCGCCTCGAAAGCGGGCGTACCTTAACGGGTACCGGGAGTTCGAATCTCCCCCTCTCCGCCAGTTCCCTCAGTTCACAAAACTAAAATCTATATTCTCCCTGCCCTCAATCACTTACAAAATTCCTCCCCAAGTTCCTTTGCCCTCGCATGCTACTTTCGAATCGTAGAGAGGCCGCGCGCACCACACCGCGTGGCCGCAACAAGTTTCTATCCTGGCCAGGATACGTTGCGTGTTTGGTGGTACTGACTTCCTGTAGGCCTTTACAAGCCTCACGGTGGTTCCCCTACGTGGAGGAGACCGGCGGGAAGATTTTCAGTTCGAGCTGATAACACCCGGTGGTGTTCGGATAGCGCCTATTGCCGCCCCATCGGATACAGAGGTTGCGAATCGAAACGAGGGGACGATCGATGTGCCAAAGGTAATAAGCACTGCTCCTACGTCTTCGTAGATTC
>JBEKDV010000153.1:0-16375 GCA_050014175.1 Candidatus Solibacter sp.
CGGGGCTGATGATCCACTCTCGCGTGCGTCGATTACCAACCGTGGCCGTCCACGTCCTTGGCACTGAAAGGAACTATCGGCGCAAGCAATGCCTTTTGGCCTCCGGCATCAGCAGGCCCGACCGCATCCACACTCAGTTGTACGCCGGTGCGATGGTATCCGGTAGTCGCAGGGAACAGGTCACCTTTGATTAACACGCGGTGACCAATGAGTCGCTCCAGTCGGTCGCGCATCGCAATGGAGGACGAATCGCTGCCGCAAACACCCGCCTGAATCTCTCGGACGCTATCCTGCCTGTGGTCGTCGTTGTCCCCGGGTAAGCCGTGTCTTTCGGATTGCCCACCGCGCAAATCGGTCGGGTAAGTTTGACCGCGACGAACTGATTGTAGCCAGCTTCGTCTTTCAGCAAGAGAGTTCCTGCAAGTGTGATGGGGGCACCATACTTGATACAGTTCTGACCGTAGCCGCTCATAACAAACAGAACCAGGACGGCGGCGGATTTAGGTATCAACGACCCGCCTTGCGCTATAGGCGGTTCCGCTTTTTCACGTTCTCTTGCCACTGCTGTTTCTCCTCCGGTGTACACGGCACGTGGTCCGCGCACGCTGGTTGCGAAATGAACTTGACGTGATTTGGAAACTCGAACGAGAACTCTGTCCTCGGATCACCGCGCACCGCCGCGCCGGAAAGCTCAAAACTGTAGATCATCGTTACTTCACTCGTCGCAGCCTTCGTCTCGGGGCCGCGCCTTAACGTCCACAGTTTTAGATTCTCTATGGCAGCAGAGTTCAGCAGTGGATGCCCGGAACTCACATGGCATTCGCTGACGGCTCCATCATCTGCAATGGAACATCGGAGTTCTACAGTGCCTTGGATGAAAGCCATGCGGGGCAGCATCGGGTATTTCGTGAGAGCGACCAGGCGTTGAACCTGCCATGCATCCTGCGCAAAGCAGCAACCCGCGATGAGAAGGAAAGCTAGAGCCGATAGACGCATCAGTCCATACTCTAATCCGATGCATCCCGGATGAAAAGCGTTCTCGTGGAATGGTCCCCAAACCGCCACCTGGGAAGCGTCGCCACGCCGCTATTAAGTGGGCAGTGTCGAGATTAGGCCCGCAGGCAAGAGCTATAGCGGCAGCCGCAATCGTGCGACGCAGCCCGGGCCGTCCATCCGATTCTCCAGCGACAACGCGCCGCCGTGGCCTTCGGCGATCTGCCGGCTCAGCACCAACCCGATGCCCCCGCCGCCCGGTTTGGTGGTAAAGAACGGCACAAACAGGTTGGCCGTGCTGGAGAGACCGGGGCCCTCGTCTTTGACCCAGATTTCCAGCATGTTGTCGCGTTGCCAGCCCACGGAAACGGGACTGTTGCTGGCCAGTGAGGCATCGGCCGCATTGCGCAGCAGGTTGATCAGCACCTGTTCGAGCTGATCCGGGTCGCCCCGTATGGTCAGGTTCGGCCCGGCTTCCACATGCACCGGGAGGCGTGTCTCGAAGCTCACGGCGCGGCCCACGCAATCCGCCACGGAGAGTAGTTGCAGTTGGGGGCGCGGCAGTTTGGCCAGCCGGGCATAGGCGCCGATGAAGCGGCTGAGACTGTCGGAGCGCGACATGATCACGCTCAAACCGCGCCGCATATCGTCCCGCCAATCGTCGGGCAGCGGCTCTCGCGCCACGATGGACTCCAGGCTGCCGGCGATGGATTTGATGGGCGTCAGCGAGTTGTTCAGCTCGTGGCCCAGCACCCGCACCAGGCGCTGCCAGGCTTGCAGTTCCTGCTCGCTCAACGCCTGGGTCATATCGGAAATTACTACCAGCTCGAGCGGCAGGCCGTGCTCGCGTATGCGCGTGCGGCGAACCCCCCAGCGGCCCGCGCCGCCCGGAAACACGGTCTGTAGTGTATTCACGGCGGGACCGTCCAGGCATACTTCCAACTGCAGGTCGCCGGCCGTCTGGCCGAGCAGGCGCTCGGCAGGCGCGGCCAGCAGCCGCTCGCCGGCGCGATTCACCAGGCGAAGACGCTGGTTCTCGTCGAAGGCGAAGATGGCCACGGCAATCTCGCGCATCACCGTGCGCAGCAGGGTGGTGGCCTCCATGGCGCCGAGCCGCTGTTCGCGGAGCGTGCTGCTCAGCGTATTGACCTCGCGCATGACTTCGCCCAGGGCGTCGTCTGGGCGCGGCGAGCGGCCGCGCACCGAAAAATCCCCCTCGCGCAACGCGCCCAACAGGTTGGAGAGCGTCTGCAGCGGGAACACCACGCGCTCCCGCACGGCGAAGGCACAGCCCAGCCAGACGCCCGCGATCAGCACCGTCAGCGTCCACTGCACTTTGCTGGAGGTATCGCCGCTCCACAACATCCATAGCGCGATGGCCGAACCGGGCAGCCCGGCGAGCACGGCTAGCAGGACGACGCGGCCTTCGTGGCCGAGCAGGGCGGGTTTGTCGCTGACGCTCATAGCCGGCCCCTACAGGCCGTATCGTTGCAGCCGCCGGTAGAGCGCGCTGCGGCTCAAACCCAGGGCGTTGGCGGCGTGGCTGACGTTGCCGCTGAAACGCGCCAGCGCCTTTTTGATGAGCAGTGCCTCCACGTCCTCCAGGCTCATTTCCTCCAGCCGCGGCGGGCCCTCGCGCCCGGAGCGCAACCCCAGGTCGACGGCGCGGACCTCGTCACCCTGCGCCATGAGGACGGCCCGCTCCACGGCGTGATCCAACTCGCGCACATTGCCCGGCCAGGCGTGGGCCAGCAGCGCCTTGATGGCGCCTTCGTCGAACCCCGTGAGCGCCTTGCGATAGTGCTCGGCGTGCTGCCGCAGGAAATGGCCGGCCAGAACCGGTATGTCCTCGCGCCGGTCGCGCAGCGGCGGCAGGCGGAGTTCGATGGTGTTGAGGCGGAACAGCAGATCCTGGCGGAATTTGCCCGCGGCCACTTCGGCCGCGATATCGGCATTGGTCGCCGAGAAGACCCGCACATCCACGCGCCGAGTCTTCGAAGACCCCACGCGCTCGAACTCGCCGGTCTCCAGCGTCCGCAACAGTTTGGATTGCAGTCCCTGTGAGATGTTGGCGATTTCGTCCAGAAACAGCGTGCCGCCTTCGGCCATTTCGAAACGGCCCACGCGATCGCTCTTGGCATCGGTGAACGCCCCCTTGACGTGGCCGAAGAGCTCGCTCTCGAACACCCCCTCTGCCAGGCCGCCGGTATTCACCTGCACCAGGGGGCGCGTGGAACGCAACGAAACCGAATGCAGTGTCTGCGCCACCAATCCTTTTCCGGTGCCGTTTTCGCCGGTGATGAAGACGTTGGCATCCGACGGGCCGACCCGCGAAATCACGTCCAACACCGGACGCATGGCCGCCGATTGGGCAATCAGTTGCGGAAAGCGCTCGGCGCGCAGCGCGCGATTCTCCGCTTCCAGCCGCTGCCCCCGGCGCAGCGCCCGCCCCAGTTCGATCTGCGTCTTCAGAATCGCCGACAGACGGGCGTTGTCCCACGGCTTCTGGATGAAATCGCGCGCCCCGCGGCGCATTGCTTCCACCGCCAGCTCCACGCTGCCCCACGCCGTCATCACGATCACCGGCAGCGTGGTATCGAGCGACTGTATGCGATTGAGGAGATCGAGCCCTTCCTGGCCGCTGGTGGTATCGCGCGTGTAATTGAGGTCCATCAGGACCGCGTCGAAATCGCGCGATTCCACCTGGCCGAGCGCGGCGGCGGGCGAATTCACCAGCACCGCCAGGTAGCCTTCACCCTTGATGAGGAAGCGAAGCGCTTCCAGGACATCCGGTTGGTCGTCGGCCACCAGGATGCACGGCGTGCGGGTTTCGGAAGATTTCATGGCTTGTCTTGCAGTCCCGTAACCGAACTCTAGTGGCACTTGCGATGCCAACAGGTATGTGCCTGCCCGGTAAGCGGTTACTACTACACTAACACCGCCCCAAGTGTCCGATAATGGGACGGGTGGGACAGGCCATCGCCCTGCGTGGCCGGTCAACGCTTCGTGGCGGCGTATTCCTTGTACAGGTCCGCGACGTGGCCCGTCTGGGCATCGCCCGGGTGAATCACCACGCGCCACAAAAACACCAGCTTCTGGCCCGCCGGCAGTTTCCACTCACTCTCCTCCTGCTTGGGGTCGAAGGCGTTCCGGCCAAACGGATTGAGCGCGAACAGGCCGTAATCGCGCGCGTGCCAATAAGGGGGATGGCGCGCGCTTTGCGGGTGGTCGAACATGGCGACGCCGAGCCGCTCGCCGTCCAATTCAGCCGTGTAATCCACCCAGTTGGAGCGCTTGCCCCAAACCTGCACCATCCCCACCCGGCCGTCGGCATCCACGATCTTGGCGCCCTTCCTCTCCGTGAACGCGTCGTTCAGGCGGATGGCGAAGGCGCCTTCCTTGGTGTCGCCAAACGTCACGTCGACGGCCGCGGTGAGCGTGATTTGAAAATCGATGGTGCGCAGTTTGGCGTCGCCGGAAAACACCATGTTGCGGGTCTCTACCAGGAGCGCCTTTCCGTTCTGATCGCGCCAGTCCATGGTGGCAGCCAGGGTGCCAGAGCCCGTCCCGTCTTTCCATGCGGCGTCACGCACCACGATGCGGCCCAGAGGCGTCTTGGTGTACGACGGATCGTTCTCCCAAAACTTGACGCCGTTCACGTCGTCGTAGGAAAACCACAGGCCGGTATGATGCAGATGGTCGCGGCTTTCGCCCGCAATGTTCTCCATGGGAAAACCGCGCGTCACAATCTTGCCGGAGGCCGAGCGCAAGGGCGCCAGGAACGGCTTCCCGTTCTTGGCCCCGTAATTGAATATGGTGAAGGGCTTGCCGTCGATGGTCACGGCATGCTGGTCCGCGGAGTAGCGTACCTGCGCCGGCAGGCAGGCGCAAGCCGCCAGGCAAAGAATCAGTGAGGATCGCATCGGCTATGAGTGTATCGCGTCTCGCGGAGAGATAATAGCGTTGATGTCACCCACCAAATTCGCGACCGTTCTCTTCGCGGCGCTTCCCCTCATCGCCGCCCAAATGCCGCTGCCCGAGTTGCGTACCGAGCCAACTGCCGGCGGCTCCATCTTCCACATCAAGAACAACTCGCCGCAGCCGCTCAACGCCTATCTCATCGAGCTGGTCGATTACCCCGGCAGCTCCTATGCCCTCTGGCAGGATGAGACCGTCGCCGAACCCATTCCGCCGCAGGGAGAGAAGCGCATCCAGGTGGCCAACATGACCGTGGGCGCGGTGCCGGACTACGTGAAGTTGCAGGCCGCCCTCTATGCCGGCGGGAGCACCGCCGGGGTCCCCGAAAAGGTGGCGCAGCTCCTGGATCGCCGCCGCGCCACGCTCGAAACCACCCGCCAATTGATCGGGCGCATCGAAAAAGCGCAGGGCGAGGGCACGGCGAAAGCCGAGTTGATCGCCGGCCTCAAACAATGGGCGGATACGCTGCAACCGGCCGGTAAAGGCAACCGGAACTCGCCGGCGGCCATCAACCAGGCCGCCGCGAGAGGGGTGATCGCGGCCACCGCCGCCCGGCTCGACGCGCAGTCCCCGGCCGAATCGCTAACCGTCCTCCGCGCCTGGGAACGCGCACTGGCAGCCGGCACGCCGGCACCGTAGACGGGCGGCCATTAGCCGGAGCCACGGGCGTTCGGAAGCGCGGGTGCCGGATTCTTCACCTGATAATAGACCGCGCGCTCGTGGCCGTTTGGATTCGAATTGCGGGCAAATGCCGCTCAACGATTCCATGGCGCCCACCAGCAGGACTCCGTTCCGCTCCAACGCCCGCGCCAGACGCCCAAACAGCGCGATCTTGTCCCGTTCGTTGAAATAGATGGCGACATTGCGGCAAAAAATCACGTCGGACGGAAGCGATCATTTCCGGGGACGGACTCGCTCTGGCCTGCTACGGCTTCCCGGCATCCGTATCCAGACGGCGCGCCGACCAGAGCACAGCCCGCTGGACCAATTGCCGGTACCACGGCATCTCGCAGGTCTCGCGCCCATGTCCGGGCTGAATGTAAACCACTCGCGACTTCGGGTAGGGGCTGACCCAGGCGATGTCCGGATCGCTGGTGGCGTGACCGGTGGTGAGCAGGACCGTCACGTTGGGCGCATGCCACACCAATTTGTAGGTTTCATCGAAAAGACGCATCTGCGCCAGACCCTTTGAGATGGGATGCCCCGGCTGCGGAGTCACGACTTCTTCCACGTCGTGCAAATAGGTGGAAGCCGGGAGCGGTGGATCGGCCTTGAGCAGGTAGCGGCCGGCCACCACTTCTTTCCACCACCAGTCCCAATCCTGAAAATCGGCGATGGCGTGATGGAGCACCACCACGCCCTTGCCCGATTCCACGAAGTCTTTCAGGTTTTGCCGGTGCTTCTCGGGCAATTGGTTCTGCTGGATGGTGTCGTACAGAACCAGCACGTCGTAGCTCTGGCGCAGGTCGTTGCGGAACGCCACGGGATGCGGATCGACGTTGACGCGAATGTCGCGGCGAGCGTCCAGCACGTTGTAGAACATGGCATCGTGATCGTGCCCGCCGGTGACCAGCAGCACGCGCACCGCATCGGGGTTCTTCGGATTGGTGTCGATTCGCGCGGGCAGCGTCACCGCATCGCGCGCGGCCCACTCCACGCCACGGGCGTAGGTCACGGTGAAGCCGGGCGCCTGCATGGCATCGAGATCGTGGCCCAACGCCGTGTGGAAGACGCGGCCCTTGCCGTAGGCGTTCGTCCACAACAGGGGCTCATCCTTGCCGTTGCCGCCGGTCTTGGGCGAGTCGAAGGCCGAGGCCAACACTTGCACGCCGGGCTTCATGCGGAAGTTGTGATAGAGTTCGTCGCTGATCGGAAATGTGGCCGGCAGTCCAGCCGCAATGGGATGGCGCGGATCCCGCCACTTCACTTCATAGGCGTGACGCTCGGCATGTCCGGTCTTCGGATCCGCGTCCGACCACACCGCGCCCACCATCTGTCCCCACTGCGTCCAGGGTGGTTGAAATATTCCGGTGCGGCCCATGTTCTCGCTGAGCACGGCTGTTTCGCCAAACGAATAACTCGCGGCATGCACGGCCACCAATCCCTTGCCGCCGCGGACGAACTCCTCGACGGCCTTTTCGGCCTGAGCGCTCCAGCGCGGACCGCAGTAATTGGCAACCAGAACGTCGTAGGGCTTCAGTGCTTCTTCGGTGAGCGCATCGGGCACCTCGGTAACGCGAACGTCGAACTTCCCGGTGAGGTCCAGCACGTGGCGCAGGTAAGGAGTTGTCGAGCGCCAGTCGTGATTGTTGCGGCCGGTAAGAATCAGGACTCTGATCTTGCCTTCGGCGAAGAAGAAACGGTCCGGAATTGTCTGGGCCGCGATGCCGGCGGCGAGAAACAGGGTCGTGCCGGCGAGGAACGCAAGCTTACGCACGATTTAGAACCTCCTGCAAATGCGCGAGAGAGCGCTCGGCCTGCAATGGGGTGCCGCACTCCACCGACAACACGCCGCTAAAACCCGCTGCGCGCAGAATGCCCGTGACACGGCCCCAGTCGATGACGCCATCGCCGCAGGCGCAGCCCACGGGCGTGCCCGTCACTTTGCCCTTTTCGGCCTCGGCGTATTCGACGGAGATGTCCTTGGCGTGCACGTGAACTACGCGATCGACGACGGCTTGAAGCCCCGCATAGGGATCTTCGCCGCCCAGGAATGCGTTGCCGGTATCGTAGTTCACCCGCAGCATCGGCGAATCCACGAGCGTGGCGATGCGTAACAATCCGTCCGTGGTCCTGGAGATGGACTGATGCGGTTCGATGCCCACATAGATACCGTGCCGCTCCGCCGTGCGCAGCACGGTTTTGAGCGTGTAGCGCATCACTTCAAAGCACTCGCTGTCCGTCAGCCAGGACGGCCGGATCCCTTCGTCGGTGTTGACTACCCCAGCGCCCAGCACTTTCGCAAAGCGGATGGCCTTTTCGAGGTAGGGTACGCTGATTTCGGGCCGCATCAGCGGGCAATGCGCCGACAGGCCGGAACATTGCACGCCGTTGGCGTCGCATATGTCCTTTACCCACAGGGCGTCTTCGTCCATGGAAATGGAGTGAAAATAGCCCGCCTCGCTGAGTAACTCGCGCCCATTGTGCACCATCGGCTCGATGTAGCGATAACCGATCCGCGCCGCGCGTTGCACGCCCGCCGCGAAGCTTTTGTCCTCGCAGCGGATGAATTCCATATTGATGCCGGGCGTTATCATACATCCCACTCCTTCTTCCAGGCGACGGCTTGGCCTGTCCGATACGCGATGTTGCCGATGTGGCAGGCCATGGCGCCATAGTGGCCGTCCACGGCGTTGGCGTTGGGCTGTTTGCGCGAGCGCACGCAATCCAGGAAATTGCCCATATGGGCCGGCTCCGCTCCGCCCTTGGCCACGATCGGTTCGCCGCCATCGGCCGGCAGGAACCGGTAGCCGCCGCGGAAGATGTTCAGCCGCCCCTTTTCGCCGAAGAATACGATATCGGCCGATTCGCGCGGGATCATATCGGTGATGGTGGCCTCGAAAGTCACGTTCAACTTCTGTGGGTAGTTGAGGATGAAGTTGATGTTGTCCGGGGTGTCGCGGCCGTCGTTGTATTGGTAGATACCGCCGAGGGCCACGCACGACACCGGCCTGGTAAGGCCCAGATACCAGTGGACGACATCCACCATGTGCACGAACAGGCCGCCCGTTTGGCCGCCGGTGGAGAACTCCCAATAGGCGAAGCGGTTGAAGTACATCTTCGGATTCCAGGGGCGTTTGGGGAGCCAGCCGAGCACGGCCTGCCAATCGAGCCCTTCCGGCTTGGCCTCCATGCCGGGCGGGACGGGCGTCAGGTAGCCGCTGTTGGCATTCCAGTAAGTGCGCACCAAATGTACCGGGCCGATCAATCCGCTATCGAAGAACCGCTGCTTGGCCTCGATGAAATGGTCGATGGAGCGCTGCTGCACTCCCACCTGCACCAGTTTGCCGGTGGCGCGCACGGCCTTCACTACCTCCAGGCCCTGCTCCGGCAGCGAGGTCATCGGCTTTTCGCAGAAAACGTCTTTGCCGGCGTGCAATGCGTCCACCGTCATGCGCGAGTGCCAGTGGTCGGTGGATGCCACGATGACGGCGTCGACGTCTTTCCGCTCCAGCACTTTGCGGTAGTCCGCGTACTGCTCCGCTTTGGGGCCGGGCAACTCCTTCTCCAGGTAGGCGGCGGCTTCGCGCCGGCGCACATCCCAGGCGTCGCAGACGGCCACAAACTCAGCCCCGCCAGCCGCCTTTGCCATGCGCATGAGGTGCTGGCCGCGTCCACCACAGCCGATGGAGGCGAGGCGAACACGGTCGTTCGCACCCAGGGCACAGGCGGCAGCCGCCGCCGTGCCGACAAAACTTCTTCGAGTCAATGCGTGCATCGCGTTTACGCTCCAATTTTGGCGGTCCGGCAATCTTGCCGACCGCGCCCAAAGGGAAGTCTACACCCTGTGCCGGATAGAATACAGGCGTTCGATAAGACCGGGGAGCGTCCGAATCGCAGGTCGATCCGAGGGTGCTTAGACGCTTTCGGGATTTTGGCGGATGGGCGGCTTGTAGGGCAACTTCACCCAGCGGGCAGCTCGAACCGGGGTGCCCTCTGGGTCCGTTCCGCCGCCGGAAGCGGAGGCAGGGGCCTGCGCGCGGGCGAGGGCGCCCGCCCCACCAGGCAGCGTGACTTGCGGAGAGCACGCCGCCCGGCCGTTCAGCCGAGGGTCATTTGACGCGCTTGGCGGTCAACTCCCCTTCGCCCATGTCGCCGATGGTAACGTTGAACTTCAAATCCTCACCCACCACCTTGCCTTTGTAGGTGATTTTGAATTGGCCGCCGCCGGCCAGGACGATGAAGGAGATTGCGTCCCCTTTCACCGTGCCTTCGGTAATCTGTTCCTCGCCATAGGTATTGGCCACCGTACCGGTCAGCTTCTCACCAGTCACCTGGAAGTTGAAATTGATCTCCAAGGCGTCTCCGTTAGGGGTTTTCATGTCCCCTTTCCACTTGCCGTTCAGGTCGGTAGCGTTGGCGGCGGCGGTCAAGCACACTAACATTGCGATTGCGCTGAAAACGAATACGAAGCTTCTCATTCCGGCAAACTCCTGTCCGCAGGGCGGTCCACTCATTCGAGACTTCCGTTCGCCCGGCTGCGATTGAGTATACCGTCTCCGGCAGCCTTGTATCGGATTCCGGCTGGCGGTAAAATCCAGCCATGAGAAAACAGGTCGTTTTACCTCTGCTTTTCTTGTCGACCCAACCCATCTGGGCGCAGACCGTGCCGGCGGGGTGGACCGTGGTGAAAGACTCGAAACACGCCTGCCAGATCGCGGTTCCGCCGGAGTGGGCTCCGTGGGCCGAGAATACCGGCGCAGCGATTTTTCGGGACAGCACAACGGCCATCGCGGTGGTCACCAACCAGCCTGGACAGATGTTCAAACCTCTGACGGAACCGCTGAGAAAGTCGTTCGGCATTCCCGCGGAGAAGATGTTCGAGAATACCGCCAAGCGAATCTTTTATCAGGATAAGACATCCAGCCACGCGGACGATCCGCATGCGTACAGCGGCAGCGTGCCGGGAAATGGGGGTACGTGCAGTTGTCGAGTGGTCTTTCTTCCGAGCATCCCGCAGGAGACGGCCAGGAAGATCGTGCTCAGTCTGGGCCCGGTGACAGAGCCTAAATCTTGACACCGGACGGGAGTGAAACGTGTAGCCACATAACTATGCCGCCGAGAATCTCCGCTTTCCCGAAGTGCTACCTCGATGAAATCGCGGCAGCCCGCACCATGTCCGTTTTTGAGTGGGTGGAAATGGCTAAAGACCTGGATGCGGACGGACTGGAAATGTACGAAGGGTTCTTCACCAGCCTGGATTCCGCCTATTTGGGGAAGCTCCACGACGCCATTCGCGCGGCGGGTTTTGAGATGCCCATGCTTTGCTGCTCGCCGGACTTCACCAACCCATCATCGGATGCCCGCAAACGGGCCGTCGAGCACGAGGCCGCCATGATTGGCGTGGCGCGCGCGCTGGGCGGACGGCGGACGGTGTGCCGCGTGCTCACCGGCCAGCGTTATCCGGAAGTCGGCCGGGAGCAAGGCATCGAGTGGGTGGTGGAAGCCATCGCCGCCCTGTTGCCCGTAGCTCGCGAATACGAGATCGTGCTCGGCTTGGAGAATCACTACAAGGACGGCTTCTGGCGATACCCGGAATTCGCCCAGAAGCAGGAGGTTTTTCTGGCCGTTCTCGATGCCATCCCGGAGCGCGAGTATTTCGGGGTGCAATACGATCCATCCAACGCCATCGTGGCTGGAGACGACCCGGTGGCTTTGCTGGAATGCGTGGCCGATCGCGTGGTCAGCATGCACGCGAGCGATCGCTACCTGGTTCCCGGCGCATCGCTCGAGGATCTGCGGCAAAGTGACGGCACTCTCGGCTATTCGCCAAGTTTGCGCCACGGCGTCACCGGGAAGGGATTGAACGACTACACCGCCATATTCCGCATCCTGGCGCAACACGGCTATGCCGGCTGGATCAGTATCGAAGACGGCATGAACGGGATGGACGAGATGGCGCAGTCGCTGGCGTTCCTGCGCCAGACGATTGCGACACACTTTAAAGGATAAGAGATGAACCGGAAGGTCCGCACCGCCGTAGTGGGCTGCGGCAAAGTGGCCCACCTGCACGCTGCCGCTCTCGGTGAGTTGGCGGAAGCCGAATTTGTCGCCGTCACCGACGCGGTGTTCGAGCGGGCGTGCGAATTCGCGGCCCGGTACGGAGTGCGCGCCTACGCCGATCTGGAGAGCCTGATCGAGGACTCCCACGTTGAGGCGGTGATTGTCTGTACCCCCCATCCGGCTCACCGGGCGCCAGCCGTGCGCGCGGCCGAAGCCGGAATCCACGTGCTGGTGGAGAAGCCTCTGGCAGCCAGCCTCGCCGATTGCGACGCCATGATCGAGGTGGCGGCGCGGCACAAGGTAAAGCTAGGAGTCGTCAGCCAGCGCCGGTTTTTCGAGCCCGTTTCCCGCATGAAGGCCGCCATCGACGCCGGCAAGCTTGGCGTTCCCGCCTTGGGCACGGTGGCTATGTTCAGTTGGCGCGACGAGAACTACTATCGATCCGATCCGTGGCGGGGGAAATGGGACACGGAAGGCGGCGGCGTGTTGATCAATCAATCGCCGCATCATTTAGACATCCTGCAATGGCTCATGGGGCCGATCGAGGAAATCAGCGGCTGCCATGCCAATCTGAATCATCCCTACATCGAAGTCGAAGACACGGCCCTGGCGATGATGCGGTTCCGCGGCGGGGCGCTTGGCTCGGTGGTGGTCAGTCTGAGCCAGAAACCGGGGATCTACACCAAGATACACGTGCACGGCTCTAGCGGCGCCTCGGTCGGCGCCCAGACCGATAGCGGCGCGACGTTCATCGCCGGCATGACCGCCGCCGCGGAGCCGCCCCTGAACGATCTCTGGACGATTCCCGGTGAGGAAGCCCTGCTGCCGGCCTTCCAGGAAGAGGATCGCGCCATGTTCCGGCGCATCGACCCCAGCACGCATTATCATGCCGCGCAGGACCGCGATTTTCTGCGCGCGATTCTGGAGGACCGCGCGCCGCTGGTATCCGGCGAGGAGGGCCGCAAAGTGGTGGAGATCGTCACGGCGATCTATCGCTCGACGAAACAGCGCCGGCCCGTGCGCTTTCCGCTGGAAGATAGCGAGTGAAGGCAAATCAAATTTGCCCGGACGACCGATCCGACCCTTCCCCGACCCGCGCGAAAGCCCCGGGCGATTCATCGGCCTCCCGCCGCTCCGTTCTTCTTCGCGGGCACCGCCGGCGCCTTTCCCAGGCTGAGCAGGTTGGCCAAAAGCTGGCGCGCCGCCATACTTTGCCGGTACGAGAAATGAACATCCCGGCAAAGCTCGCCGACGCGTCGCGGCCGGCGCGGCCGAACGACTTTGAACCACCCGCCTTACGGATTAGAATAGCGATGTAGCTCCGGCGCGCGGCCAAGGCCGCAAGCGTCCGCGTCGACAGTGGGAGGTTCGTTGAAACAGCCGTTGTGGAAGGCAATTCTCACCGATCGCCATTTCTGGCTGCCGGTGGTGGTTCTGGCTATAGGCATCGGCCTGCTGGCGGCGGTGAGGTAGGGCGATGGAGAGCGCACCGGTTTCCACGACGCGGCTTTCGGCCCGCACGCTGCACTGGTTGGGTGTCTCCTGCGGTTTCGGGGCGGGCGCCTGGCTGGGGGCGGCGGAAGCGCCCACCAAATTGGTGACGGCGGGTTTTTCACCCTTCATCATCTCGTTAGGCATGGTGGCGGGCGTATTTGTCGCCCGTTGGACGGTGCCCATGCTGCTGAAGGGAACGGGCTATATCTGGCTCGACCTGAAAGAGAAGAAGCACCTGTTGGTGTGGGCCATTCTGGCCGGCATGCTGTGGGCAGTGGCCAACACGCTCACGGTGTTTGCCATTCGCAACGTCGGTCTCTCCGTCGCGTTTCCTCTATGGAACACGAACAGCCTGGTGGGCTTGTTCTGGGGCTGGCTGCTGTTCAACGAGCTGAGGAACTCCGGGGCGAAGCAATGGCTGAAGGTGCTGGGAGGCGCGGCGGGGATTGTGTCGGGGGCGTGCCTGCTGGCCTACGCCACAACGCACCACACCGCCAACGGGCCACAGGGCACGGCGGCGCTGGGGATTCTGGCGGCGCTGGGCGCGGGACTGCTGTGGGGCACCATGTACATCCCCTACCGCAAAGCCTACCTCAGCGGGATGAACCCGCTGTCGTTCGTCACCGTGTTCACCTTCGGCGAACTGGGGACGGTGTTTACCCTGGCGCTGGTGTTTGGCGGCGGCTACGCCAACGTGATGGCGGATTTGACCAAGGCGCGGCCCGTGCTGTTCTGGCTGTTCCTGGGTGGATTCTGCTGGGTGCTGGGCGATTTGTTCCAGCAGTACGCGGCGAAATATATCGGCATCAGCCGGGGCATTCCGTTGTCGAACACGAATCAGTTGTGGGGACTGGCCTGGGGCGCGCTGGTATTCGGCGAACTTTCGGGACAGACGGCGACGGCGCAGACGCTGGTGGTGGCGGGGTCGCTGGTGATGGTCGCCGGCGCCGCGGCCATCTGCTCGGCGGAGGCGCCGGAGTCCGAGCACGGCGCGCGGCGGGAGGCGATGGAGCGCGAATGCGAACGCTACGGCATGGAGTTGGGGCGGCTGGAAGCGTCGATGCGAGGCGAAGACGTGCTGGCCCGGCAGAAGCCACGCCGGCACTGGTGGGAGTCCCTGGTGGGCCTGGCGGCGCTGGGCATCTTCGTGTGGCTGGGAATGTCCGCACAGCGCGCGCCAATTAAGGTCGATCTGCTGTGGATGGCCATCCTGAGCGTGGCCACGCTGGTACTCCTGGTGGTTTGCGGTCTGCTGCTATGGCGGCGGACGCGATTCTCCTAGAGGACTTTATGAAACGCAGGGATTTTGTCAAACTGGCGGCAGCCGGAGTAGCCGGCGCGGGCACTTCTCTTTCGGCGCCGCCCCAGCGCCCCAACATCATCGTCATGATGGCGGACGATATGGGCTTCAGCGACCTTGGCTGCTACGGGAGCGAGATCCGGACACCCCATATCGACGGCCTGGCCGAATCCGGCGTACGCTTCACGCATTTCCGCAACACCGCGCGCTGCTGTCCCAGCCGCACCAGCCTGTTGACCGGACTCTACGCGCACCAGGCGGGAGTCGGCCACATGGTCAATCCGCGTCCCGCGCTGCCCGGTTATCAGGGCGACCTCAATCACAGTTGCGTGACCATCGCGCAGGTGTTGAAGGGCGCCGGCTACCAGACCATGATCAGCGGCAAATGGCACGTGACGCCGAACAACGGCAAGAAGCACAACTGGCCCTTGCAGCGCGGCTTCGACCGTTTTTACGGCATCATCGCGGGCGCTGCAAGCTACTACCAGCCGTGGACGCTGACGCGCGATAACGAGCCCATCCAACCCGAAGGAAGGGACTTCTATCTGACCGATGCGATCGGCCAAAACGCGGCCAAGTTCATCGAAGATGCGGTGCGGCGCCCCGAGCCTTTCTTTCTGTACACCGCCTTCACCTCGCCGCACTGGCCGCTGCATGCCTTCGACAGCGACATCGCGCGCTACCGCGGCCGTTATGGCGACGGCTGGGACGCCCTCCGCGCCGAACGCCACCAGCGCCAGATCAAAATGGGGCTGGTGGACGCGAAATGGGGCATCACCCCGCGCGATGAGGAGGTCGCGGCCTGGAAGGACGCGCCGGACCGCGAGTGGCAACAACGCCGCATGGAAGTTTACGCCGCGCAGATCGACCGCATGGACCGCAACGTGGGATCCATACTCGACGCCCTGCGCCGCAGCGGGCGCGATCGGGACACGCTGATTTTGTTTTTGGCCGACAACGGCGGTTGCGCCGAAAACCTGCCCGCCGGGAGACTCAATAACAACAGCCCCAAACAGGCGCGCGACGGACGCCCTGTGCGTCCGGGCAACTCGCCCTCGATCGTGCCCGGCGGCGAGGATACTTTTGCCAGCTACGGCATCGCCTGGGCCAACGCGTCGAATACGCCGTTCCGCCGCTACAAGCACTGGGTTCATGAAGGCGGCATTGCGACTCCATTCATCGCCCGCTGGCCGGCGGTTATCGACCGCCGCGGCGCGCTCACCCACGAGAGCGGGCACATTGTCGACGTAATGGCCACATGCGTCGATGTGGCCGGGGCGCCTTACCCGGAGAGCCACGACGGCGCGCGCATCCTGCCCATGGAAGGACGCAGCGTGGCGCCTGCGTTCCACGGGCAGAAGATTGTGCGCGGCGACGGGTTCTACTGGGAGCACGAGGGGAACCGCGCCATGGTGGACGGACGCTACAAACTGGTCTCGCGCTTTCCGGACCGCTGGGAACTGTACGATCTGGAGGCCGATCGCTGCGAAATGCACGACCTCTCCGGCGCCGATTCGTCGCGCCTGGAAAGCATGACCAGCCGCTACGCCCGCTGGGCGCAACGCTGCAATGTCCTCCCGTGGGACGAAGTGAATAAAATCCCGGCTTCGGATGCGGGCGGGTAAGATCCCGGAAAGCCGCCCCGCAACTCATGGGTCACTGCGCCGGGGACCGGGCCGCGCGGCGGAGCTGGCCGATGGCCCACACATGGTGCTGGCCACGGACGATCAGCAGTCCACCCGAGATGGCTGGAGTAGCCATCAGAGGCTCGGCCATGTTGTTGCGGGCCAGGATCTCGAAGTTGGTCCCGGCTTTGGCCACGAAGATCTCGCCATCCTCGCTGGAGAGGTAGATCTTGCCATCCGACGCCACCGGCGACGAGCTGAA
>JBEKDV010000154.1:0-16375 GCA_050014175.1 Candidatus Solibacter sp.
GGCCATTGAGGAAACCCGGCTCGGCGTGCTGGAAGACAAGGCCATCAAGAACATGGTGGCCACCGAATTCGTCTACAACTACGTCCGGGACAAACCTTCCGTGGGCGTCATCCGCGAGTTTCCGGAACGCGGCCTGGTGGAGGTGGCTGAGCCCATCGGGCTCATCTTCTCCATCACCCCCATTACCAACCCCACCTCGACGGTGCTGTTCAAATGCATCATGGCCATCAAGACGCGAAACGCGGTGATTTTCGGTCCCCATCCGAAGGCCTGGCAATGCTGCCAGGAGGCCATACGGATCATGTACGAGGCCGCCGTGAAGCACGGCGCCCCGGAAGGCGTTTTCACCTGTCTGGAATCGCCCACCATTCCCGACAATGCCTACCTGATGCATCACAAAGATGTCAAGCTGATCGATGCCACCGGCGGTCCGGGCGCGGTCAAAGCCGCCTATAGCTCGGGCAAACCGGCCTTGGGCGTGGGACCGGGCAATACGCCGGTCTACCTGGAAAAAACGGCGCAACTGGACATGGCCGTGGTGGACATCATCACTTCCAAGACCTTCGATAACGGAACCATTTGCGCCTCCGAACAAACCGTGGTCATCGACGACGAGATTTACGACCTCGTGCTGCGGAAATTTGCCGACCTGGGCGCGCACATCTGCAGCCCAAAAGAGGTAGATCTGTTGGGGCGCACGGTGATCGATCCCGAAACCGGGTTCATGCGGCCCATGGCGGTCGGCCAAAAGGCCACCGATATCGCCCGCGTGATCGGTCTGCGCGTCAAGCCGGACACGAAACTGCTGATTGCGCCCATTGGAGGTGTTGGCCCGGAGCATCCGCTATCGGTCGAGAAGTTGTTCCCCGTGCTCTCCGTCTATCGCGCCAAATCCGTCGATGAGGCGCTCCGCGTGTGCATCGACCTGAATCATGCCGGGGGCCTGGGACACACGGCGGTCATCTTCTCGCGCGACGACGGGATCATCGCCAAGTTCAGCGACGTCATCAACGCGGGACGTATCATTGTAAATTCCCCCGGATCGATCGGCGCGCTCGGCGGGGTTTACAACGACATGGTGCCCACCTTTTCCTTCGGCTGCGGCACCGGCGGCGGCAACAGCACCACCGATAACGTGAACCTGTATCATTATCTAAACATCAAACGCGTGGCTCGGAGGACACAAGCCCATATGTGGTTCCGCGTTCCCAATCAGATCTACTTCAACATGAACGCCGTGGAGAACCTACGCCAGTTCGAGTCGCTGGCAACCCTCATCGTTACCAATCCGCTGTTAGAGCAGATGGGCCACGTGGACCTGGTCCGGCGCTCCATTCCGGCGCAGACCCCCGTGCGCGTCCTCGCCATTCCCGACGCCGAACCGGAGCTCAAAGTCGTCATGCAAGGTGTGGAAGTGCTCCATCTCCACAAAGCCGACCAGATTATCGCGCTCGGCGGCGGCAGCGTGATCGACGCGGCCAAACTCATGAAGCTCAAGTACGAATCGCCGGAGGCCGACCTGGAGGAGCTGGCCGCGCCGTTTCTCGACATCCGCAAGCGCGTCGTCCAATTCCCCACCGCGAAAACCAACCGCGCGCGCATGATTGCCATCCCCACCACCAGCGGAACCGGCAGCGAGGTCACTCCCTTTGCCGTCCTGATCGACAAGGAGCGCGGCCGCAAGGTGACCCTGGCCGACTATTCGTTGAGTCCGGATGTGGCCATCGTCGATCCCCAGTTCGTCATGTCGATGCCCAAAAACCTCACCGCCGACACGGGTATCGACTGCCTGACCCACGCCCTCGAAGCCGGCGTTTCCATCCACGCCTCCCCCTACACCGACTCCAACGCCATGCAGGCCATTCGCATGGTGTTCAAGTTCCTGCCCATCGCCTATGAGCACCCCCGCGACGAAGAAGCGCGCAGCATGATGCACAATGCCGCCTGTATCGCGGCGCTGGCATTTTCCAACGCGTCGGTGGGGGTGAATCACGCGCTGGCCCATGCCTTCGGCGCCAGGTTCGGCGTCGGGCATGGCCGCGCCAACGCCCTCATGTTGCCCCATGTCCTGGCGTACAACGCCAGCGTGCCCACCAAATTCATGCCGTCGCCCAACCTGCGCGCCTATATCGCGCACAAAAAGTACGCCATGGTGGCCGACCTGCTCGGGCTGGGGGGCGATACCATTGCCGAAAAGGTGAAGAGCCTGGTGTCGGCCACGGAACAGCTCCTCGACCGGTTGGAGATTCCGCGTTCCATCGCCGACCTGGGCATCTCGGAAGAAGAATTCGAGCGGGCTATGCCCGACCTCGCCAAGATCGCCTTTGACGATCCTTCGTGGCGCTCCAACCCGCGCATGCCGCTGGTAAGCGAGTTGGTCGCGCTATTTTGGAGCGCTTATCGGGGGCGGGGCCCGGCGAAGGAAGGAACGTGCCTATGACAACCCACGCCGTGTGGATTCAGGAAGCCGTCGAGAAAGTGAACGGCGCGCAGAGCGAAGTGATTGTGGATTTCTCCGCCGTGCCGCGCATCGATGGGAATGCGGTGCGAGCGCTGGAAGAGTTGGCTGCCCTGGCGGATGCGAAATCGGTCAAGGTCGTGTTGCGCGCCGTCAACGTGGACATTTACCGGGTGCTCAAGCTGATGAAACTCACCGGGCGGTTCTCCTTCCTGACGTGAACCGGCCGCGGCGGGCTGCATACGCCAGGATTGCGCCAGCGCGCGTTACGCCGCTGTGAACAGAGTGTAAAGATTTGAGACGGGCCGGACCGCTACCTGTCAGGGAAGCCAGTACTCACTGCCCGGGATCGTTGCCGTGCTTGCCTTCTCCGCATCGGTGGCCGTCGCAGTCTGCTCGCGCGAATCGGACTGCTGTTCGGCTGTCGCCTCACCGGGCGGGATCGTCTGCTGAGTTTCAGGAATGGTTGGATACTACATATCGGGTTCGCCTTACGCGATACCGATAGCCTACTTCCGGTAGCGTGACACTATCGTGACGTTTTGATAGTTTCACGCGCCGGCGGCGCGGCTTGACTGCGTTGGTAGATACAAAAAGTTCCGCTTATCAGGGAACGGAACTTGCGGCCGGCGGTACCTCAGGCTACTTTATGCGAGGGTTTTGCCAGGCTGCTCATGCCTTTGCGCCTGGCGTCCGCCCAGCGCTTCTTGGCCGCCACCGATAGTCGTTTTCGGGCGGCGTCCGATATCCTGCTTGCCCGAGGTTGGCCGGCTTTGCCCGGCGGCTTCCTGGCCGGCGATGCGGCGAGGGCCTCGGTTGCGGAAGCCACGCTCGATTTTGCCGCGTCGAGTAAGTCGTGGATTTCACGCGTGCCCGCCTCATACTGGTCGATCACGGTCCCCAGTAACGTCTCGATGCGATGTAGCCGCTTCAAGGCTTTTCTTGCTTTCATTTACTGCTCCCCGGTCTTCGTTATAACACGAACGGCACAATCGGTGTCCGCGCAGGTTCAAACATCCGTCTTAGGAAATGTTTTTTCCAAACTACTACCGGATTGCGAACCGATTGTAACCGTTCCCGAACGAAGCTGGCGGATAGGAACAGGAGGCAGCCTGAAAAACAACAACGTAGTTTTCTTATGGCAGGATCCGGATTCCGTCCGGCAGTTCCGCTCGGCGGTCTGCCTCCACGGCCATACCATGCATTCCGAGGAGTGTCTGGATTTTCTGCCGCGGTACCTGAAACATGTTCCCGGATTTTCGCGGGTCGTCGGCGGCTGCCAGCGGCGGGGCGTGGTGGATTTCGCTCGCGCCTACTGGACGCCGCCGCTCAACCCGGCTGCCGCCCTACGCCTGGAACAGGAGCAGATTGCCGGTCTCGGTCTGCGCCCCATGGTTTCGCTCACCGACCACGACAACATCGAAGCGCCGGTCGCCCTACAGGTGACGGCGGCCTGCGCGGAAGTTCCCGTATCGGTGGAATGGACGGTGCCCTACCAAGGGGCCATCCTGCACCTGGGAATTCACAACCTGCCGCCGGCCGAAGCCCGGCAGTGGATGTCTATTATGGCCGCCTACACGTCGGCTCCCGGCGAAACGCGCTTCCCTTCGATCCTGCGCGAGCTGTCCGCTGTCCCGGACGTGCTGATCGTTCTCAATCATCCGTTCTGGCTGGAAGAAGGGGTCGGGGAGACGGATCGCCGCCGCGCGGTGGAGCGCCTGCTGCGCGAGTGCGTGGATTGTTTTCACGCCTTCGAGCTGAACGGCACCAGGCAGTGGCGCGAAAACGCCGCCACCATCGAACTGGCGCGCAGTTACTCGCGGCCCGTGATCTCCGGCGGGGACCGCCACGCCTGCGAGCCGGCTGCCTGCCTGAACCTCACCAATGCGAATTCCTTCGCCGAGTTCGCGTGCGAGGTCCGCTCCGGCCACAGCACGGTGTTGTTCCTGCCGCATTACCGTGAACCGATGGCACTGCGCATTCTGGAGACTGCGTGGCAGATTCTGCGGCCGTATCCCGAGTACCGGGGCCGCGAACGTTGGACCGATCGGGTGTTTTACCGCGGCGAAGATGGTGTCGCGCAGCCCCTTTCGACCGTTTGGAAGCGCCGCGTTCCGTGGATCGTCAGGCCTGTCGCCGGAATGCTCCAGCTCTGCGCCCTGCGCGGCCTGCGGCCGGCGCTCAAGTTTCTGCTGTCCCGCCGTGCGGAGTTACTGCCTTGAAGGCAGCCGCGTTGCGGTTGGCGGCTTCCATGCAGGGCTTGTCCGGCGCCTCCATTGCCGCAATCCTCGCGGTGGGCCTCGTTCTGGGCACATTCCCCGTGTATGGTTGCCCCACTGTCCTGTGTTTGCTGGCGGCTCTGCTATTTCGATTGAACACTCCCGCGCTTCAGTTGGTGAATCAGCTTTCCTCGCCTCTGCAACTAACCCTGCTGATCCCGTTTGCCCGGACCGGCGAGAGGATTCTCGGCTCGCCCGCGGCGTCGTCCACCGGCATCCTGTCCCAGTTTGGTGAACTTACGCTGCAGGCTATCGCAGGCTGGTTTTGCATTGCCGTTCCGCTGGGAGTCCTGCTGTATATCGTTCTGTCCTACGCTCTCCGCAAACCTCCCACCGTAGAGTAGCCTTTCAGGCTGCCATGACCCCATTCCTGGGGGCATTCTTCCCAGGTCTCCCATCCCATTCCACCACGGCCCGTGGCATAGAGCTCTCCGGAAACCCATCTCCAACTCGTTGATTCGTCGTCGATGCACCGTAGCGTAGCCTTTCAGGCTGCCATGGCCCCATTCGTGGGGGCATTCTTCCCAGGTCTCCCATCCCATTCCACCACGGCCCGTGGCATAGAGCTCTGCGCTTATCTCGGCGCCGCGGCGTCTCTGCGGTGAAGGGTCTCCTCAACGCCCTCATCCCCTCCCTCAATTGACTCGGGCCGTCGTGAATTCCCCCGGCGCGGCATCGATCCGGGGCCCGTGGCTGCAGAGGATACGCTCCAGCAAATCCGGGATCTCGTACACCGCCGAATTGCGCATCTCCGCCGCGCGCGCACGGAAACGCTGGTAGTTCGCGGGAGCGAGCATCGCCCGCACGGCGCCGGCCAGTTCCGCCGCGAAGTTGCGCACCACCAGGCCCACGCCCATCTCTTCCACCCATTCGGCGTTGTACCGTTCATGCGCCATCGTCCAGGCGTTGCGCTGTACGATCACGGGTAGCCGTTTCGCCAGCGCCTCGCTGATGCTGCCCGGCCCGGGCTTGCCGATGAAGAAATCGGAGATCTCCATGTACAAAGGCACGTCCCGCGTGAAGCCCTGCACGAACATCGGGATGCGCCGAGGCATGGCGCGCAGTTGGTCGGCGAGCTCTTCATTCTTCCCGCAGAGCAGGATCAACTGGATTCCACTGTCCTCCCGGTTCAGCGCTTTGGCGATCCGCACCATCTCGGCGGAGCCTTCGCCTCCGAACAGAACCAGCCCGGTGGGAAGATCCGGTCGCAGGCCCCGCCGCATCCGCTCCGCCCGCCGGTTCAGATTGAGCGGCGCGTAGAACCTGGGATGGAGAATCATTCCGGAAGTCCGCAGCACGTGCTCCCGCGGAATTCCGAGATCCCCCGCCTGGCGTGCCGCCTTTTCCGATCCGCAGATGACGTGCTGCTCCAGCGGCTCGATCCAGAAGTGCGGCGGGTAATCGGCAATATCGGTAAGCAACGTCACAAATGGCGTTCCCGGCCACGCGCCATCCAGCGTCGTCTTCAGCGCGCGATTGTAATGGGGAATCAGCGAGACCACCATATCCGGCCGGTGCTGCGCCCAATGGCGCTCCAGAACGCCCACCTGCCTGCCGTGAGAGAGGCGGATCGCCAGGTGCATCAGCGGGATCAACTGGGCGGTGCCGAGCGTCCACCCGCGCTGCAACATGATGTTGTAGACGTCCTGAAACCGAATGCCGGTATGCGCCCGGATGAAATCGATCGGATCCAGCAGGTCCTGAATGGAGACCATCTCCACGTCCCAGGGGCGCTGCTGCTCCCGGATGACTTCGCACAGCGCCGTGGCGGCGGCGCGATGTCCGCCGCCGGCGTCGATATAGATGAGTGTAATTTTTCGATTCACACGGGCCCCGCTGGATTGGGCGCAACCGCCGGACGGGCCTCGCGCAGCCGCGCCTCGGCCAGCGCGCGCGCCCGCTTCCAGTGTCCGTTCTCGATCGGCTTCTCAGCCGCTGACTGTTCGGCCTGGCTGACGGCGGCGGCGCAGAGGATGAGCAAAACCCGCATCGCCAATCAGCATGACAGCCTGACCATTTCAAACAGACAACGGATCGGTGAATTATTGTCGCCAGCCGATGCGCATTCCCATCCGCCCTATCCCAGCAGCCGGCGCATCAGCGACTTGCCTGGATACTGCAGCGCATTCCACTCGATGGCGGCGAAATCTTTCCATTCGAGCGGCGCGTGAAACACCCCCAGGCTGGCCGCGCAGCGCGTCAGAAACTCGCGCCCGATCACCTCGTCGATGCGTACGCCCGGTCCGGCGACATCGTACAGCACCCCATCCAGCGTCAGCACGATCTTGCGGAACAGGAACAAGGGCGGCGGGAAGTGCACGCCTTCCAGAGCGACCCGGTCCAGCAGCCGCATGCCGTCCAGCGTGCCCGGGGAGGCGTCGGCGGGCAGTTGCTCGAAAAACCGCGTGACGCAGCTTTCAATCGCGCCCAGGTGCGCGTGATTGCGGCGGTCGGCGCTGAGGGCCAGATCACGGATGGCCCGATGCACGCCGTCCGGGTTGCGTAGGGCCATCATCACCGAGAGCAGCACAAGCTGGCGCCGCGATTCCAGGCTCAGCCTCTCGGCCAGCGCCCAATCCAGGATCACCAGCTCGCGGTTGGTCTCGTCGTACAGCAGATTTCCGGCATGCGGGTCCGCGTGGAAAATGGACTCCTCCTCGCGCGAAAAGAACGGCACCGCCACCAGGGCTTCGATCAATTGTTCGGCCACCCTTGCGCGCCGGATCGGCGAGCGCGGGAATGCCTCGGTCACTTTCACCCCCGCCTCCGCGCTCATCGCCGTGATGTCGCTGGTCGACAGCGCCTCGATCAGGCGCGGGACGCGAATTCCGATGCTGGCGCGATACATCTTCACGGCTTCCAGCAGGGTGGCCTGCTCGCGCCGGAAATCCAGCTCGTGCGCCAGCAGCAGCAGCACCTCGGCCAGCATATCCTTCACGTCGTGGATGGCGAATCCATAGCCGCGCTCCGGGGAGGTGAGGAATTCTCCCAGCCTCTGTAGCAGCGTCATGTCCTCGCCGAAACACTCCGGCACGTAGGGCTTGAGGACTTTAAACACCCCCTGTTCCCGCTCCCGCCCGGGCTCGCACCAGGTGAAGCGGATCACCGCGCTCACGCTGGCTTCGGAGAGGATGGCCGGCTCCAGTTCCACCGCGTAGGCGGTCAGCCGCTTACCCAATCTCTCTTCGATCAGGCGCCGGATTTCTTCCACGGTCACGTCCGACATCCCGTTTTCCAGCTCCGAGAGGGCGCGCCGCAGCTTCGGCGCCAGGCGGCGGTTGCGCGCCAGCACTTGCCCCACCTTCTGCAAGCCCGGCATCTTGTTGACCAGGCGCAGCAGCCGTTGCTCCGGCGCCGTGTCCGCGGAAAGTTCGAATTGCTGCACCACCTTGGTGGCCAGACGGCGGTCCGAGAGGCGCTCGAAAAGGAATTGGAAGGCGTCGCGCACCAGCGGACGCCATCGCTGCGCGGATTCGGGGACGAGGATCTCCACCGGCACCAGCCGGCCGATCCACTTGCCGATTTCGCCCCGCCAGTAGGCGCCGCGTTTGCTTTTGAGGGCGGCTTCCACCGTGGCAATGCGGCCGGCCGAATCGCCCCCGGCAATCACACTGGCCCATAATGCCAGCGGCCCCGGATCGATTCCCGCCAGAAACCCCATTCCCATCACATTCCTGAAATCATGATTGGCCGCCGATGAACGCGGATGAACACCGATAAGCCATATGTTTTCATCCGCGTTAATCGGCGTTCATCGGCGGCCATTTGTTTTTCCGGTCTTCCCGCGGGCCCGAGGCTTTGGCTGCCGCTGTTCCAGCTCCGCCACCCGGCGCCGCAGTTGCTCCAACTCATCCTCCGCCTTCGGCCCCGGCTCCGGCGTGAGCAGATTTTTCACCAAATTGAGCGGCGAGAGGGCGGCCGAACGCACATCCTTCAGCCGGTCCTGCACCGCATCCTGTACTTTTTCGTAGGTATCGAAGGCCGATTTCAGATACCACATGATGAACTCCTGCCCGGCCCGGTCGCTTGCCATGATCAACTGCCGCAGCAGTTCCAGCGGTAACCCGGTGGGCGCATCCTTGGCATCTTCCACGATGATCTGGGTCAGCACCACGCGCGTGATATCCTCCCCCGTCCTGGCGTCAACCACCTGAATCTCTTCACCTTTCCGGATGAGCGCGGCCAGGTCGTTGAGGTTCACGTAAGCTCCGGAGGATGTGTTGTACAACCGGCGGTTGGGGTATTTCTTGATCAGCACGATAGCCCGTTTCCCGGTCGAACGCTTGCTGCACTGCGTTCCATCAACTGTATCTTGACATAAAAAGGCCTTTAGGTCTATATTAAAGCTGTCATGCTGCATTGCAGCAAAAAGGAGTAATCTTCATGCCAGAGAAAACCGTTCCGCCTCGCGAGCCTTCCTCCATATCCATGTTGGCGGGTTGGCTGAAGCAGGGAACCGAAAGCTTCTTCGCCTCTCAGCGGATCCTCATGGATCTGGTGATGCGGCAAAACGCCCACACCATCAGTGCCTTCCAGAGCCGCCTGACGGAGGCCCGCCACATTGCGGGCACGGCGGTCACCGAAATGGCCGGCGAGGGCATTTCCAACTTCATCGCCGCGCAGCGTGTGCTGTTGAACCTGGCGCAGCGCGAAAACGAAATCCTCACCACCGTGGTGAAGGAGCGCATCGGCGGACCGGCGCCCGTGGCCGCCCTCACCGACCTGTTCAGCCGCGGTGTCGACACCGTCATCGGCATGCAACAGCATCTCCTCACCCTGGCGGCGCGGCAGACCGACGAGTGGATCGATGCCACCAAGAGCGGGGAGCCGTTCGAAGGCCTCCAGTTGACCGCCCTGGCCCGCGAGAGCATGGAAACCTTCGTGCGTAGCCAGAAGAAGTTCCTGGACGTCCTGGCCGAGGAAACCGCCCATGCCACCGGCAAGGAAACCAACGGCAAGACCCACCCCGCGGCCAAGAAGACCGAATTGACCGAGCTGGCGCGGCAGAGCGCCGAAGCCTACATCGATGCCCAGAAGAAACTGCTCGACGTGGCCACACAGCAGCTCAAGGTCAACGCCAAGACGGCCCGCGAAGCCATCTCCGCCATGAACCCGCTTCCGGTGGAGACCCTCGGCGAATTGCTCAAACACACGGTAGCAGGCCTGGTGGAATCCGAACAGGACTTGCTCAACGTGGTGGTCAAGCCGCCGCATCAGGCGCCGAAAGCGCACGCCGCGCCGGCGCCCCCGAAACCGAAACCGGCCGCCCGCAAGCGCCCCGCCGCCAAGGGCAAGCCCGTTCCCGTGACCGTATAGAAACCGTATAAAATAAAGGCCTCCAAACGCTCGCAGGCTGGGGTACACTGAACCAAATGGGAGCCCGCCGCTCCGGCGCCAGTAAACCCT
Source organism: Candidatus Solibacter sp. (assembly GCA_050014175.1). Classification (GTDB taxonomy): domain Bacteria; phylum Acidobacteriota; class Terriglobia; order Bryobacterales; family Bryobacteraceae; genus Solibacter. The sequence continues at coordinate 10,144 of JBEKDV010000154.1, forward strand.
CCGAGGTACGCAAAGCCGACCAGGCCGTCCCCCTGCCCATCTGGCAGGAGATGCTGGTTGGCATCGAGATGGTCTATCTCCGCCTGTCCCCCGTGTATTGGGGCTTCGGCATCCCCCCGGGGGACGGGTCCGCCGTCGTCGTCATTCCAGGCTTTCTGTTGACCGATCTGTATTTAGCGGAGTTCCGCTCCTGGCTCGACCGCATCGGGTACAAGGCGTACTTCTCCGGCATCGGCCTGAATGCCGAGTGCCCCAATCTGCTCATCAAGTACAAGCTCGAATCGACCATCCGCAAGGCCTACAAGGAGACCGGTAAGAAGGTCCACCTGGTGGGGCACAGTCTGGGGGGTGTCATCGCTCGCGCGGTCGCCTCCCAGATGCCCGATATCATCGCTTCGGTGACTACCATGGGCTCGCCGTTCCGCGGCATTGCGGTCCACCATTCCGTGCTGAGCGCCGTTCAAATGGTGCGCGGCCAGATTCTGGAACGTCACGGCGCCAGCGTCTTGCCGTCATGCTATACCGCCGGTTGCACCTGCAATTTCCTGGAATCCCTGACCGGCAAAATCCCCAAATCCGTCTTTCAGACCGCCATCTATACCAAGTCCGACGGCATCGTGGACTGGCGCGTCTGCCGCACCGGCCATCCCGATATCGATTTCGAAGTCTCCGCCACCCACCTCGGCCTGGCCTTCAACCCGATTGTCTTCGACCTGGTGGCCCACCGCCTGGCGCGCAAAAACCCCAGCTCGGGCAATCGCGCGTAGCGTAGCCCTCCAGGGCTGCCATGCCCCCATTCCTGGGGGCATTCTTCGGTGGGACAGGCCTTCAGCCTGCCAATCCGCTTCGAAGCTCGGACTTCTTTTCCTTCTCCGGGCCCGCCTAATCCAGCACCCGAATCCGCCGCAGTAACTTCATCGCGCGCGTCATCCAGCGCGCGTGCACCGCGGCGTCCATCCCCCTCGGCGTCCCCACCGGCATGAGCCGCTGCACGGCCACCGTCTGCGTTTTCGTGAATTTCAGGATGCCTTCCGCTCCATGCCGCGCCCGCATGCCCGATTCCTTCCACCCGCCGCAGGGCGCATCCACCGACCCCCACGTGGCCGCGTAGCTCTCGTTCACGTTGACGTTGCCGGCCCGTATCTCCCGCGCCAATCTCGCGCCGCGAGCCGTATCGCGCGTCCACACGCTCGCGTTCAGGCCGTAGCGGGTGGCATTGGCGCGCTCCACCGCCTCGCTCTCGCCGGCAAACGGATAGATCGCCACCACCGGACCAAACGTCTCCTCGGCATACAGGAGCATCTGTTCCGTAACTTGCGTGAGAATCGTCGGCTCGTAAAACAGCGGGCCCAGGTCCGGCCGCCGGCGCCCTCCGGCCAGCAGCACCGCTCCCTTTTGCACCGCGTCGGCGACATGCTCTTCCACGCGCTGAAGCTGCCGCTCGCCGGTCAGCGACCCCATCTCCATGGAGTAATCGAGCGACGCCCCTAGTTTGAGCGCGCACGTGCGCTCCACCAGTTTCCCCAGGAATTGCTCGGCGATCGACTCGTGCACGTAGATCCGTTCGATGGACACGCACACCTGGCCCGCCGACGCGAAACATCCCTGGATCGCGCCATACACCGCCGCATCCACATCGGCATCCGCCAGCACGATCATCGGGTTCTTGCCGCCCAGTTCCAGCGAGCAGGGGATCAGCCGCTCCGCCGCCTGCCGCGCCACCAGCCTGCCGGTGCGTGTGCTGCCCGTGAACATCACGAAATCCGCGCGCTCGCCCAGCGCCGGCCCGAGCAGCGGTCCCTCCCCCGTGACTACGCCGAATACCTCCGGCGGCAGACCCGCCTGGCGCAGCAGATCCACCGCCCACAGCGCCGTGAAACTGCTCTGCACATCCGGTTTGATGACCGCCGCGTTGCCCGCCATCAGCGCCGGCACCGCGTCGGTCACCGCCAGGTTGAGCGGGTAATTCCAGGGGACAATCAGGCCGACCACGCCCACCGGCGACTTGAATTCCCGCGTCCGCGTGAGCAGCGGAAGCGCGCCCTTGCGCCGCCGCGGCCGCAACAGGCGCCCGGCGCGCCGCGCGTAATAGCGCGTCACGATGGCTGTGTCCAGAACCTCTTCGAACGCGTGCCGCCGCGCCTTCCCGGTTTCCCACTGGATGAGATCCAGCACCTCGTTCTGGCGCTCCAGCAACAGGTCGTGAAAGCGCAGGAAAATACGCCCGCGCTCGCTGAACGCGAGCTTGCTCCACGCCGTCTGCGCCGCCCGCGCCCGTTGCATAGCCACGTCCAGATCCGCCACCGTCCCCGCCGGGATGGCGCCGATCGTGGCGCCCGTATACGGTGCGCGTACCGCAATCGTCTCGTGAGGCCCGCCGGCCAGGGTGATCTGCGACACCAACCTGTCGAGCAGCGCCGCCGCTGGCGTTGCCAGCCCGGACGGAGACGCCTTACCGGTTGCTTGCAAGTCTGACTCCGGTGAAAGCATACCATGGGTTGACAGCGGCAAGAATCGGGCATAACCTACAAACGGAAATGCAGGTCCTAATTCTCTAATATTGGAGGTGTACTCATGCCGGCCCTGGAAGCCCCTCTCGCCGAATCGCTTGCCGAAACAGCCCATTGGAGCGACGATCCGCCGGTCCGCATCGAAGAACAGGAATTCGATCTGCTTGCCTTCGAGCTCTGGCACTTAGGCACTTGCCCCGACCTGACCGAACTCGAAGAGTGGCCGGACGAACAGTGCACCGTGGCCGGCCGCGCCAGTTGCCTGTAATCGCCGCCACCCCAAGCCTGGAGCCGAGCACCAGATGGACAAGAAACCGCCGGTACTGACTCGCCGTCTGTCGGGAATCGACGCGGCCTTCCTTTACCTGGAACGTAAAGAGATCCCCCTGAACATCGCCGCCGTCGCCATCTTCGATGGCCCCATCCCCTTCCGCGAATTCGTGGCCAATATCGATTCCAAACTGGACCTCATCCCCCGCTACCGGCAGGTCGCCGTGCCCCCCCCGTTCAACCTCGGCTATCCAACCTGGGAGGACGCTCCCGGCTTCGACATCAAGCGCCACATCTTCCGCGTACGCCTGGACGCGCCCGGCGGCGAAGCCGAACTCGAAGCGCTGGCCGGGCGCCTGCTCAGCCAGTCGCTCGACCGCTCCAAACCGCTCTGGGAAATCCACCTCGTCGATGGCCTCAAGGACGGCCGCGGCGCCTTGATCGCGCGCATTCATCACGCTCTCGCCGACGGCGTCGCCGGAGCCGCCCTGCTGCGCGTCATGCTCGATCCCACTCCCGAAAGCTCCTACGCCGTCCGCAATCCGCGCTCTCGCCCGGTGGCGCCTCCGCCCGTCGAGCACACCCTGACCGAGCAGATCGCCGGCGCCATTCAAAGCGCCCTGGAAAACGTCGTCGCCGCCGAAGCCGGTCTGCTCAGCCTGGCCGATGGGCTGCTCAGCGACCGCGGCAAGAACGCCCTCCAGGAACTCGCCACCCTGCTGCCGGAATTGCTCCAGCCGCCCGAACGCTTCCCCTTCAACAAGCCCTGCTCCGGCGATCGCAAATTCTGCTGGGCGGAAGTGGATTTCAGCCACGTACAGGCGATTCGCGCCGCCTTGGGCGGCAAGGTCAACGATGTCCTCCTCAGCGTGGTGGTGCGCGCCGTCGCGCGCTACATTCGGCTGCACGGGGAGAAAGTGAATGGCCGGTTCCTGCGCGTCGTCTGTCCCGTCAACCTGCGTGGCGATGAGAACGGCGAATCCCTCGGCAACCGCATCACCTTTCTGCCCGTGGTCCTGCCCCTGGATGTGCGCGACCCGGTGGAAATACTGCACGCCGTAACCACGCGCATGGAAATCATGAAGAGCGTGCGCGCCGCCGAACTCGTCGCCATCGCGGCCAGTTGCATGGGCGCCACTCCGGCGCCCATGCAGGAGCTGTTCTGGCGCGGCATACCGCTCGTTCCCCTCCCGCTTCCCCTGCTCAACATGATCTGTACCAACGTGCCCGGCTCGCCCACCCCGCTTTACACCGTGGGACGCCGTCTGCTCGCATCCTATCCGCACGTGCCCACCGGCTATGAGCTCGGCCTGGGCGTCGCCATACAGAGCTACGACGGCAAGCTCTTCTTCGGTCTCACCGCCGACGCCCACGTGGCGCCCGACGTGGGGCGCCTGCGCGATTACATCCGGAGCTGTTTCGATCAGCTTTGTAAGGCCGCGGCAAAGAGCGCACAGCCGCGGCCGGCCAAACGCCCGAAGCGCGCCAAGGCCGCCAAGCCGGTGGAACCCGCCGCATCCATCCCCATGCCGGCCGTGCCAGAACCGGCGCCCGCGCCACTGTCTACCAGCGCCGACGCAGAGCAGCCGGAATCGGTATCATCGAGGGTTGCCTGATATGGTGGGGCAGGCGGGGTACCCTCTGGGTCCGCCTGCCGCGCCCGCTTGCGGGCGTTCTCGTTAACGTATTATGCGAGCCTGAGCAGAATATGACCGAATCCAATCCCGTTCTTCATCCCGACCTGCACGGCCGCGTGGCCGTAGTCACCGGAGCCAGCCGCGGCATCGGCCGGGCTCTGGCCATCCGCCTCGCCCGCGAAGGCGCCGATGTCGCCGTCGCCGCCAAGAGCGAACAGTCCACCGAACGCCTCCCCGGCAGCATCCACGAAACCGCCGACGCCATCCGCTCTCTCGGCCGGCGCGCTCTCGCCATCCCCACCGACGTCCGCGATGAGGACGCCATTCGCAATCTGATCGAACGCACCGCCAGTGAACTCGGCCGCCTCGACATCCTGGTCAACAACGCCGGCGCCATCTGGACCCAACCCATCCTCCAGACCCCGCCCAAGCGCTTCGACCTCATGATGGGGATCAACGTCCGCGCCGCCTACATCGCCTGCTACTACGCTCTGCCGCACATGGTCAAGCAGCAGTGGGGCCACGTCCTCAACATGTGCCCGCCGCTCAACGACCGGCCCTCGCCCGGCAAAGTCGCTTACACGATCTCCAAACTCGGCATGGCGCGCGTGGCCCTCGGCGTGGCCGCGGAACATAAGCGCGACAACATCGCCGCCAACACGCTCTGGCCGCGCACCATCATCGAGACCCAGGCCTCCATCGGCTGGAAAATGGCCGACCGCACCCAGTGGCGTACCCCCGAGATCGTTTGCGATGCCTCGCTCGCCATCTTCGCCCAGGAACCCCGCACCTGCACCGGCCATCAATGGATCGACGAGACCGCGCTTACCACCCTGGCGAATATGGTCGGCTTCGACCACTACTGGTGTGAGGGCAAGCCGCCGGCCGACCCCATTTACATCGACAAGTGGTGACCCGCCATGCCCACTGCGCTGGTCCTCTCCGCCGGTGGCATGTTCGGCGCCTGGCAGGCGGGCGTCTGGAACGTGCTCTCGCGCCGTTTCCAGCCCGACATGGTCGTGGGCGCCTCCGCCGGCGCGCTCAACGGATGGGCCATTGCCGGCGGATGTTCCCCGGTCGAACTCGTGGACATGTGGCGGGCGCCTGCCACCGGCGGCCTGATGCGGCGGCGCTTCCCTTTTCCCCCTTGGAATGGCTGCTTCGATCCCACCGCGCTGGCCGCCCAGGTACAAGACTGGTACACACGCTTCCCCCCTCGCGTACCCTATTCCGCCACCCTGGTGGAGGTCCCACGCCTGCGCCAGGTGCGCGTACCTCATGAGCGCATCACCCCGGCGCATCTCATGGCCTCCTGCGCGCTGCCGTTCGGCTACCCGCCCGTTCGTATCGATGGCAAGCTCTACGTGGATGGAGGGCTGCTCGACGTCCTCCCCGTCTGGGCCGCCGCCGAAATGGGCGCCACCCGCGTCATCGCCGTGAACGCGCTTCCCGTCATGCCCTCCCATCCCCTGCGTGTGCTGCTTCGCGTGGTTCGCCTCCGGGACCGCAAGCCCGCCGGCATTTCAGATCCCAACGTCGTGCTGATCCGTCCCCGAACCCCCCTCGGCTCGATTCGCGACGCCCTCACCTGGACCCCCGAGAACATGCGCCGATGGATCCAGCAGGGCGAAGACGACGCCGCCGCCGCAGCCGCGTCGCTCCAATCCGTGCCGCCATCGTAGCGTAGCCTTTCAGGCTGCCATGACCCCTCCTAAGGAACTCGTAGCGCGAGCGTGCGAATTCAATTGGTTAGAGAGCGGGTTTGGTTACGCAGCGGGTTTTTCTTCGATTGGTACCAACCGGTAGCCTCTTTGT
>JBEKDV010000155.1:0-16262 GCA_050014175.1 Candidatus Solibacter sp.
TCACCGCTGTCCCGCGGCCGCCCGTTCCAATTACTCCCAGACCGATGCGGTCATTGGCCCCCATGATCCTGGAATAAGAGAGGGCGGTCGTCGCGGCCGCTGTGACCGCCTGGCGTCGAGTCATCATTGGATCGATCCTCCGATTTCCTCACGTCGTAACACCTTTCAGCGTGCGAAACAAGCCCGGATTTCCATTTTTGGTTCTCCTCTCATAAGCGACGCCGCCAACGCGAAGTGCGCGCACAGGGAGGGCAACCGGCTGTTCTACAATGTGGATTCGGGCAGCTACCACTTCACGGTGGCGAGCCGCTGAGCTCTCGCTGCCAGATCTGCCCACGCAGGCTGTTTGGCCTACGAACGCTCGCCATCCGCCAATCCTGCGGCGTTCGCTGCAAGTCGCTCTTTGAACTGAACGATGCCGATTTTTGCAGGAAAGACCGGCGCAACTAAGTGGAGGTTGAGTTTACCGTGAAGCAGACATTTGAAGTTTCGCCGGCTGTAAAACGAATTCTGATTATGGCGTTCGGGCTGCTCTGCACTGTCCTAGAGGCAGATGCGGCTGCCGTCATTAAGAATTTGCAGGTGGAGTACCGAAATACCCCTCTGGGTATCGATGTGACACAGCCGCGCTTCAGCTGGCAAATGGCCGCGACGGCAGGCGAGCGCGGATATGCGCAGACCGCGTACCAAATTGAAATCAAGGATTCCAAGGGCAACGTGGTCTGGGGTACGAAGAGGACCGAAAACTCAACTTCGCTTGGCATAAAGTATGCCGGGAGCCCGCTCCAAGCCGCTACCAGATACTCGTGGACGGTTACGGTGTGGAATCAGGCGGGAGCGAAAATCGCTGCCGGCTCCTGGTTTGAAACCGGTCTCATGGACCCCGCTCCCGATTCGAGCGCCTGGGGTGGCGCCAAATGGATCGGCGGGGGAAACGAGGACCTCGTGCTCTATGCGCCGTATCTGGCGATCTTCGATGTGAAATATGCCCTGACCATCGCACCGGGCAGCACTCGCGCGAGCTTTGTATACGGGGCCAACGACTCGCGATTGATGGATAAGAACAAGAATATTTACCAGGTCGAGAGCGGCAAAGATCAGAGCTTCATCAAGCTGGAACTCGACATTTCCGCCGTGGATGGCACTCCGGACGGCAAGGCGAAGCTCCATGTCTACCGCGCCGGCTACAAGGATACCGATACGCCTTCACAACCGCTGCGGACTTTCGAGGTCTCGACCGAGCTGATCAACAATGCCAACAAGAATGCGGAACATACCATCGAATTCCATAGCACCTTTGGACAGATTGCGATTTCGATCGATGGGAAATCCTCATTCACCGGCGCTGCTGGGCAGCCCGCTGCCGCCGGACCTCAAGGCGGACCTCCGGGCGGCCCCGGGGGCCGCGGCGGATCTGCGAATTCGGTGAATCTGAACCCCGTGGGTTCGGGCGGCAATTTCCTTCCTTTCGGAATGCTCTGCGATATCGGTTTTTCCGTCGGGCCGGACCAGAATGCGATGTTCCGCGATGTCGCGGTTCGCAACAACCGCTTCCCCAATAACACCCTATTCCATGAGAGCCTGACTGGCGGTCCGTATCAGGGAATCTATGCCGGCTTCGTCACGGCCAACTCTGGATTCTCCGTAGCCGACGGGCGCTATGTCCTGGCCGGCGGCGGCAAAGGCGTCTTTCTGGTCAGGAACCCGAGCCGCAACTCGACCCCGATGCTGCGCACCACGTTCAAGACGTCCGGCAAAGCCGTCGAAGGCGCCCGCCTTTACGTCACCGCGCGCGGTATTTACGAGATCTTCTTAAATGGCAAACGTGCCGGTGACGACTATTACAATCCCGGGTTGACTCAGTACAACGTTACTCACATGTATCAAACCTATGATGTCACCGGCATGATCAAGGCCGGCGAGAACGCCATGGGCGCGATGCTCGGGGAAGGGTGGTGGAGCGGCCTGCTCAGCTTCGGCAACATCTGGAATCACTTCGGCGACCGGCAGTCGCTGCTGGCCAAACTCGTGGTCACTTACAAGGATGGCACCTCCGACACGATCGCCACCAACGACCGGACGTGGAAATACTACGGCGACGGCCCTCTGGTATATAGCAGCCTGGATTTTGGCGAGGTTTTTGATGCTGCCCGGGAGCCCGCCGTGGAAGGATGGACCACTGCTGCCTATCGCGACAGCAAATGGAAAAACGCGGCCGTAGTGCCGCTCGAAGGTACGGCATTTTCGGGCACGGAAGCCGGACGGGGCGGAGCACCGGGGATTCCGTTCAACTATGACAAACTGTCCCTCGTCGGCCAGATCGGCAACAATGCGGGCGTGTTCCGGACCCTTACGGCGAAAAGCGTCAAGGAAGTGCGGCCCGGCGTGTATGTCTACAATATGGGGCAAAACCTGGTGGGAGTGCCGAGGATCGGCATCGCCAACGGGCGCGCCGGCGGCAGAATCACCCTCAGGTATGCCGAAATGTCGTATCCCGATCTGAAAGAGTCGGGGAAAAATGTCGGCATGATCATGACGGAAAACTATCGTGGCGCACTCAGCCAGGACGTTTACACGATGAAGGCGGGAAGCCAGGTTTTCCAGCCCCGGTTTACCTCCCATGGATATCAATACATCGAAATCACCGGGATTGACAAGCCGCTTCCGCCGGAAGCCGTGCAGGGCGTGGCGATCAGTTCCGTCAGGGAGTTGACGGCCGATTACAAGACATCCAGTGAAAAAGTCAATCGGCTGTGGTCCAATCTTGTCTGGTCCAACATCGACAACTTCCTCACGATACCGACCGACTGCCCGCAACGCAACGAACGCATGGGTTGGTCGGGCGACATCAATGTTTTTTCGCGCACCGCCACCTATATATCGACTGCGGATCAATTCCTTACCCGTCATATGTACGCCATGCGCGACGTACAGGCCGCGTCCGGGAGGTTTACGGATGTCGCGCCAGTCGGAGGAGGCTTCGGCGGCGTCCTCTGGGGAAGCGCGGGGATTGTGGTTCCGTGGGAAACCTATCTGCAATACAACGACGTCGCCCTGCTGGAGCGGCACTATCCGGCGATGGCCGCCTATATGGACTATCTCGAGACGACGATCGATCCGAAGACAGGCTTGAGTTCGGACGGGCAGTTGGGCGACTGGCTGGGGCCGCAAAACAATGCGCTGGGATCGCCCTTCCTGTCGACCGCATATCACGCCTATGACCTCGGCATCATGGCGAAGGTAGCCGAGATCCTAGGCAAGTCCGGTGATGCGGCAAAATACCGGGGCATGTATGAAAAGCGAAAGGCGTTTTTCAATGCCACTTTTGTCAATGCCGAAAGAAAGACCCTCGGCACCGGCGGCGGACGCGGCGGACGCGGTGGGCCCGGCGGGGCCGGAGGCCGGGGAGGAGCGCCGGCGCCCCCGGAATTCAGAGTGGCCGACACGCAGACTTCCTACGCAGTCGGCCTGGCCATGGGTTTGTTCAACGGCGAAAACGCTCCCTACATGGTCAGGAATCTGGCGGAGACCGTGGCACGGGAAAACAAGGATGACGACGGAACCGTACGCCCGAGGTATTCCCTGATGACCGGATTCATCGGCACTTCCTGGATCAACAAGGCCCTGTCCGATAACGGCCTTGGCGAATTGTCCTACCGGATCTTGCATAACAACCAATATCCGTCGTGGCTTTATGCAATCGACCAGGGGGCGACCTCGATATGGGAACGGCTCAACGGATATACGGTGGAAAACGGCTTCGGCGGCAATAACAGTATGAACTCGTTCAACCACTATTCCTTCGGGGCCGTTGGCCAATGGATGATGGCCTATTCGCTGGGCATTCAGCGCGATGAACCCGGTTTCAAAAAGTTCATCCTTCAGCCGGAGCCCGATCCTACGGGAGTCATGACATCGGCGGAGGGCTATTACGATTCTATGTACGGCAGGATCGCGAGCGCCTGGAAAGTAGACGGCAAAGCTCTTACCTACCGGGCTACCGTTCCAGCCAACACCACCGCCACCCTCTATCTGCCGGCAACTGCGCCAAGTGCTGTGAAGGAAGGCGGAAAGGATGCCGGCGAGGCGAAAGGCGTCACTTTTATCAAGTATGAAAACGGCAACGCTGTCTACAATCTAAAGTCTGGCAGCTACCAGTTCACCTCGAATCGATGACCATTCCGTCCGGAGGCGGCGCCGGAAACCGATAACGACGAAATGCGGGGGTGGTTGCTCTTCTCCGCTTTCTTTTCTCAAATGTCACTCCGGTATAAGTACACGGTTAAATGAGATGATGGCGTCCAAGGGTGAACACCGACCATGAGACTGAGCCCCCTCGACCTCGTCATCGTCGCGGCGTATCTGGCCACGATTGTCTCCATCGGAGTGGCGTTCAAGCGCAAAGCGGCGCGCGGTCTGGAGTCCTATTTTCTCGGTAGCCGCAAGCTTCCCTGGTGGGCGCTTGCCATGTCCGGGAGTTCGTCGTACTTCGACATCACCGGCACGATGTGGATCGTCAGCCTGCTGGTGATTCTCGGCTTCCGGGGAATGTGGGTGCAGTGGATCTGGGGATTCGTCATTGCGGCTTTCTACATGGCATACATGGGCCGCTGGATTCGCCGAAGTGCGGTGATGACGGGTTCGGAGTGGATGCTGCTGCGCTTCGGCCCGGGCAAGGCAGGGGGCATGGCGCGTCTCGCCTACACCGCTTACGCCGTGCTCACGGTGACCGCGTTTCTGGCCTTTGCCGCGGTCGGAATGGGAAAGTTCATTACGGTCTTTGTGGATGTCAATCCGCAGGTGGGAGCGGCGGCTGTGATTCTTCTGACGGCGGTCTACGTGATCGCGGGAGGTTTCCAGGGGATGATCCTGGTTGAAGTATTCCAGACCGTCATCCTCAGCTCGGGTGCGCTGATGGTCTGCTGGCTGGGTTTCCGGCACTTCGATGGCACGCGATTCGCGCGGTTGGTGCCGCCGCAGTGGTGGTCCATCGACTGGGTGTGGCGGCTGGATTACGCGGGCGACCCCGTCTATCGGATGTTCGGCGTCCTGGTGCTGGTGTACGTCACCAAGGGCCTGCTGCTCTGCCTGAGCGGACCCGAGCAGTTGTTCGATTTCCAGCGGTTTCTGGCGGCCGCCGACGCGCGCGATGCGCAGAAACTGGGCGCGTTGTGGGGCGTCATCCACACCATCCGCTGGCCCATGGCGATGGCCATCGCGGTGCTCGCGATCGGCGCCGAAAGCGCGCCCCAGTGGCGAGAGATGATCGCACGCGACCCGGAGCGCGCGCTTCCCATCGTGCTGGCGAAATTTCTGCCCGGCGGCGCGACCGGGTTGGCCGTCGCGGCCCTTCTCTCCGGGTTCCTGGCGTCATTCAGCTCCTGCGTGAATGCCGGGGCTTCGTACATCGTGAAGGACATCTACAAGGCCTACATCAATCCCGCCGCGGAAGGCCGCCGTCTGGTGTATGCCGGTTACCTGGCTTCAGCGCTCCTCGTGGCCAGCGGACTCGCGATCTCCGCCTTTGCCGGGTCCATCAACCTGCTCTTCACCTGGATCATGGGAACGCTGGGCGCGGGCGTGCTCGCTCCCAACGTGCTCCGCTGGTATTGGTGGAGGATGAACGGGTGGGGTTACGCCGCCGGGGCAATGGCTGGAATGACCCTGTCGTTGTTGCACGTAGCCGTCGAGCGGTTTGCGGGCGTGCCGGTCCCGCTCTACTTTAGCTTTCCGTTCATCGTGTTTTCGGTCGCCGTGGTTTCGGTGGTGGCGTCGCTATGGACCAAACCCGTTCCGATGGAAGATCTGGTCGCCTTCTACAAGAAAACCAGCGTATGGGGATTCTGGGGGCCGGTCCGGCGCCGCGTGGCGGAGATCGACCCCGGGTTTCATCGGGAGTCGACAGCACGCGGGGATCTGGGGAACGTCCTGCTAGGCGTATTGCTGCTGATCGGTCTGTACCTCGGGCCGATGTACCTGATCGTCCATCGTTTCGCACCAGCCGCCGGATGTTTGTTGTCGGCGGCCGCATTGGGCGCGGTCCTCTTCTTTGTCTGGTTTCGGCGCTTGCCGCGTCCCGACATCCCGGCACGAATCGAGCCCGCGAAAGGCCGCGGCGAACGATGAACAGCCTGAGAGAGATCACCATGACGTCACGAGAACGAATCCTCGCCACTCTGAATCACCGGGAGCCTGACCGGGTGCCGGTCGATTTCTCCGGCCACCGCTCGTCGGGCATCGCACCACTGGCCTATCTGCGGCTCCGCAACGCCCTCGGTCTCAAGAAGGTTCCACTCCGCGTGTACGATCCGATCCAGCAACTGGCGATCGTGGACGAGGATGTACTGGATCTTCTCGGTGTCGACACCGTGGAACTGGGTCGCGGCTTCTCCCTCAACGATGCCGATTGGGCGGACTGGGTACTGCCGGACGGAACTCCGTGCCGGATGCCGGTCTGGGCCATTCCGGAGCGGGGAAACCACGAATGGCTTTTGCGCACGCCGAACGGTCTGTCTCTTGGACGAATGCCCGATGGATCCATGTACTTCGATCAGTGCCACTGGCCGCTGCTCGAATCGGACGACCAGCGCCCGCTCGACGACGCGATGCGGGAGTGTCTCTGGACCGCGGCCGCCAGCCCTCCCGGACCATTGGCTCCCGACGGGACGACCCTGGCTGCCGGCGCCCGCCGCCTGCGTGACAGCACCAGCCGCGCGATTCTGGCCCTGTTCGGCGGCAATCTCCTGGAGATGGGTCAATTCCTTTACCGCATGGACCGGTTCATGGAGATGCTGGCGGCCGAACCCCTCCGGGTCCACGCCTTCCTCGACCGCTTGTTGGAGATGCATCTTGCCAACCTCGAGAGGTTCCTCGGAGCGGTCGGCCCGTTTATCGACGTGATCGTCTTCGGAGACGATCTTGGCGGCCAGAATGGCCCCCTGCTTTCGCCCAGGATGTATCGCGAGTTTTTCAAACCCCGGCACAGCCTGCTGTGGCGGCGCGCGAAAGAGCTGGCGGAGGTGAAGGTGATGTTGCACTGCTTCGGCGCGGTGCGGCCGCTGCTTCCGGACCTGATTGACGCCGGACTGGACGCGATCAATCCGGTGCAGATTTCCTGCCGTGGAATGGACGCGGCCGGCCTCAAACGCGATTTTGGCGCCGATCTCGCCCTTTGGGGCGGTGGGTGCGATACGCAGTCGGTGCTGCCGTTCGGCGGCACGGAGGCGGTGCGGGCGCACGTGGCCCAACAGGTCCGTGTCCTCGCGCCGGGTGGGGGATTTGTCTTCCAGCAGGTGCACAATATTCAGGCAAATGTGCCGCCGGAGAACATCCTCGCCATGTTTGGCGCCGTGCACGGTAGCGGGCATCCAGGGACCTTGGCGGGCGGTTGCTCGACCTTACCGTAGAGCCGATGGTCCCCCGGTTAAAGAGTGTGGCATCACCCAGAACCGCGGCCCACAACAGGTCCGGCAGATGCGGTCAGGCATTGCCTGCGTGCGGGTCAACTTCAGCGCCGCCGACGAACGACTGGCGACCGTTCTCTATCGGCGCGTGGTCACGCTGGTACATCTCCAGCGGGCCATCCGGCTTGGTTGTGCCCGAAAATACGTGATGCCGTTCAACGGGACCGAACATGTCCCATGCGACGAATTGCGCAACGCTCGCACCGCACCTGCCGATCTGTACTGAGTGCCGGGAACGTCCGGATGAGGCCGAGCAATACGTTGCGGCGAGCAGCACCTACACCAATGCCAGGTGCCGTTGGAGTATACAGTCGGGATGGCGCCCAAGCGACCAGTTATGCGCCCTAAGCCAGCCAAGAAAAAGCAACCGCCCAGGATCTACACGCTGGGCGGCCGTGCCGCGCTGGCGGTGAGGTAGTTCACCTTGCGCCGCAGGCTGTCGGGGCGGTGGGAAAGTGGGAATCCTGCTTTTGGATTCCCACTTTTCCACGGCCCTCAGTTCGTGCGTCTTGGTCTTGGTTTTGGATGGAGGAAGAACAGTCGTAGTAGTCGTGGGCATGTGGAAATCTCGCCGTTGTTGCGAGATTTCCATCATTTCCACAACTTGGTCAGGGGTGACAGAATGTCGTTGCAGCTAGGGTGACATTTTATCGTTGCATCAACAGACTGGGTTGCCATCATTCTCCGTCGACACTCCAAATCCGTGGCTGATAGCTTGGATGCGTACAATTCGGAGCGGACATTGGATCCTTCACGGCCAGCCTACTCAGGGCGGGATAACAAGCGAGCCCTTCACGCCTCCCGGAAAGGAAGTTTGTCACCCCAGAACTTTTCGATCAGCGGCAGGGCTTCGTTGGAAAACCCGGTTGAGAGGAAGATGCGCCGCCCAGCATTGCTGACGTCATATTCAGGATGCCGGTCCAGATAGAACTTCAGCGCGCGTGCCGTGGCCTCGGGCTGGCGGATGATGCGCACACCGCACGGCAGGGAGGCGGCGAAGAGATCGGTCACCAGCGGATAGTGGGTGCAGCCGAGAATCACGCTGTCGGGCGTGGTGTCGATGCCGTTTAGCAGTTCGCCCACATATTGTTCGACCAGCTCGCGAATATCGCGGCGCGGCACACCCCGCTCGATTGAGCCGGCGAGTTCAGGGCAGGCCTGCTGCACCACGGTGATGTCGGGACGGCGCTTACGGATTTCAATCGGGTAGCAGTCGGTCTCCACTGTACGGCGGGTCGCGAAAACTGCGATGGTGCCGGACTGCTTCGCTTCTTGCGCCGCAGTCCCGCCTTCGTGCCAGCCGATGCCGGTCACAGCCTCGACTGTTGGTACGACGATGCCGATGGCGTTGCGCGCCACCCCATCGTCGTGACGGCGCGCGGGTAGCCATTGCTGTTGGATCCAGCGTAGCGCCACCACAGAGGCCGTGTTGCAGGCGACGATCGCAAGCGTGCAACCCTCGGCGAACAGGCGTTCGAGCGCTGCGCAGGTCAGATTCAGAACATCAATCGGCGGCCTTGCTCCATAGGGCGCGTTTCGGTTATCCCCAAGATAGACGAAATCCCGCTCAGGCAGCGCCTCGATTAGCGCGCGATGCACCGTCAGCCCACCGAAGCCGCTGTCGAAAACCCCGATCATCCGAAGATCCTTTCCATCACCGGTCCTTGCGATGCAATTCTTACGCCAACTCCGTCTTCAATGCCTCGTGCCACATTCCGGCAGCGCCCTCAATAGCCGGCCAGATCGTTATTTGGCGCAGAAGCCTTCAGTTATTCCTGCCTCAATGCAAACGAAGGGTCCACGTTGGCAGCCTCCCGCGCGGGAATCCAGGCTGCGCCGGCTCCAACGGAAACGAGGACCAGCGTAACAGCCGCGAACATGCCAATATTCCATGGGTCCACCCCATCGGGAAGGATGTCGGTCAGGGGCCGAATCGCCGCGACTGTGAGTGGAAGGCCCACGACAACCCCGCACACGAGAACCGCCATGCTGTCACGGATGGCCGTCCAGAGAATCATGGAGCGAGTGGCGCCGACCGCTGCGCGGATCGCCATTTCGCGCGTGCGGCGGCGCGTAGCGTAGGAGACCGAACTGTACAGGCCCGTAAGGACGAGCAGCAATCCGATGCCGGCCAGCGATCCGGCGAAAGCAGCGGCGATTCGCATCGGGAACAGGGCGCCGGCGGCGGCATCACTCAGCGGGCGGACTTCCACGGCGGCCCCGGAATCCACCCGGGCGAGAGCGTCTCGCAGCGGCCGGACCCATTGCGCACCATCGCCAGCGGTGGCAACGAGCAATTGCGCGAAGGAAAACGGGGTGAAGAACACCGGAGGGTGGTCCTCGCCCAGGGTGCGCAGCTTGGCATCGGCGGCCACGCCGACGACTTCGAGGACGCGCGGCTTTTCGCGGCCAGCGGCGATTTCGGCGCCGATGGGATCTTTGTCGCCGAAGAGGCGGCGGGCCAGGGTTTGGTTGAGAATGACCGGCACGGGGTCGCGGGTGCGATCGGCGATCTCGAAATCGCGGCCGCGCAGGATGGCGATGCCGAGAACGCGGCAGAACTGGTCGCCACCACCCAGTTCGTAGGCATCGCGGGCGGCGGAGAGCGGGTCGCCGCGGCGGCGCACGGCATCCTGCGATTGCAGTTCGCCCATGAGCGGCAGGGTGCCGATGGAAGTGACGCCGGTGGTGCCCGGCACTTGTCTGATGAGCTCCACGATGCGATCGCGCCAAGCCCAACCGGCTTTGCCCTGACCCTGTCCCGGCGGCTGGCGGACGCGGGCGATGACCGTGCCGGCGACATTGAATCCGGGGTTGGTGTTGGCAAGGTGGACGAAGCTGCGGACAAATAGCAGGCCGAGGCTAAGCAGCGCAACCGAGAGCGCCAGTTGCAGCGCGACGAACGCGTTGCGCAGGTTCCAGCGGCGGATGGAGAACGAGGGCTCGCCCTGCTTCATGGCGAGAGAGAGATCGGCGCCCGAGCCGCGCAGCGCGGGCACGAGCGAGGAGAGGAGCATCGCGACCAGCGCCGCCGCCAGCGCGTAGAGAAACAGGCCGCGGTCGTTCTGGAAATGGAATTCGAATGGAAGGTTGTAAGCAGAGGGCCAGCGGACGTAGCGGAGCTGCTGGCGTAGGAATGCGTCGAGGGCGAGACCGGTGGCCGCTCCCAGCGCCACCAGCACGGCGCCTTCGGCGAGGAGTTGGCGGATGATGTGGCCGCGGCCGGCGCCGAGCGCCTTGCGAATTGCCATCTCGCGCCGCCGGGCAACTCCACGCGCCAGAAGGAGGCCGGCGACGTTCAGACAGGCAATCAGCGCCAGCAGGGCCGCGATGCCGAACAGCATAACGAAAAAGACGAAGAAGCGGTGGTCGTCACCTTCGGCGGCGGTGTGCGCCGCCAGGCCGGCCATGGGGCGGAGCACGGAGATGCGGCGGGCGAAATCCCCGCCGCCGATACTCCGGGCAGCCGCCAGCAGGGCTTCGCGGGTCTGGCCGCGTGTGAGACCATCGCGCAGGCGGCCGAAGGGGTGACAATAACCAGAATCGGGAGCGGCGATCACGTAGACTTCCGGCGAGACGCCGCGGCCCATGATACTGCGATAATCGCGCGGCAGTACGCCGGTGACGGCGTACAGATGCCCATTAAGTTCGAGCGAGCGGCCGACGATATGAACATCGCCGTCAAGCCGCCTACGCCAGAAACCGTAGCTGACCACGGCGACGGGGCGGCCTTCATCGGCCTGGGAGTAGAGCCGGCCGGCCGATGCGCCAACGCCAAGGACATCGAAGAAATTGGCGCTCGTGATCATCTGCCAGGCGATTTCGCCGTGCGTACCCGAATTCCAGTTGATATCGTTGAGCCAGACGTTGAAAGCCAAATCCTGAAATACGCTCGTTTGGCGGAGTTCGCGATAGCGGGCATAGGGAATCTCGGCGGCAACGCGCGCCAGGCGGTCCGGTTGCCGGGCGCTGAGGTCGTCAAGTACCACCTCGCGCACGACACTGTAAATGGTGACATTGACACCAATGCCCAAAGCCAAAGAAGAAACGGCCACAGCGACGAGCGTCGGCGATCCACGGAGGCTTCGCAAGGCGCGGCTAAGGTCGGTCAGTAGAGGCAGCATCTCGTTTGTGTGACGCAGATCGAAACGGATATGTGTAAATCCATATTACACAAGCTGCAAGTTCCGGCACGAACGCGGCGTTTACAATTCCAAGTTGACGGTTTGTCGCCAAACCGTCGACTGACCCAATGCGGACCGGCGCTGCGGAGAAGCGTTATCTACGAATATCGGTAGTCCCCGATTCGCCGGGAATCCAACGGGTCGCAGGCAGATCCGTGAGTCGGCGACGTACGGCCCTGTGATGTGGTTTGCGAGGCGAGGGCCGCGCCGCAATTGGCTGACTTCGAGACTTCCGCAGTTCGCTGAAGCCGTGCCGGCGGCGATGATAGCTCAAGACCAGAGCCAGCGAAAGCCGAAGACAAACGCGCTCTTGGCCCGAGGCCTCCTGGTCGCCTGCTGCTCCCAGCAGGACTCGAGGCTTGGGACCAGCCTTACAGCCACCAGTCCGAACAACGTCAACCCATTCATTTCCTGCTCCTCATCGAGGTCCTCGACCAGCCAGTTTGAACGGCCTGTCAAATAAACGGCGATCGGCAAAACAACCGTTCGGTGCCAGGTCTCATCATCTTCATGGCCGCCAACCATTCCGCGGATCCACTCCCGCCCTGGTGACGGGCCCGCGTTACCGTTTCCGGGCTCCAACGGGCGCGCCCGCCTCCGCGGGCACAGCTTTGATCGCGATGCCGCCCATACGCGTCCGGAGATAGATCCGGTGGGATGAAGGTGGAGTAGTGGAGACAAAGCCCACGCCCACGAGATACCGGCGGTGGGAGTCCCCCACAAGATCGGAATAGACCGTGCCGAGCTTCGATCTTGCGTCGATGGAATAGGTGCCGGAATCCGGCAGCAGCAGCACGATGTCGCCGCCACCGCTGGTCGCCTCGACGTCCCCGGTCACATTGCGCACCAGGACACAGCCCGTTCCGTGGTGGATTGTCAATTTCGAGTTGCGGGGGACATGAACCTGGTATTCCACGGTCACGCCACCCTTGCCGCCCCACAAGTACGGAAATCGCTTGTGCGGGAAGATCGTCGAAATGGTCAGTTCGTCATCGGAATGGCGTTCCGCGACGATGCGGATGCGATCGAGACCGCGCGCAGCCTGCTCGTGCTCGTCGGGCACGTAATAGCGCTCTCGCGATTTGACGACGGTGACTTCAACTTCGGGCCGGTCCCAGCCTTCCACATTCAAGCTGCCAAATGAGTGCAGCACGTGAATCATGCCACCGGGCGCAAAGCTTACCCTCTCCGTCTGGACAACCTCAACCGGCCGTTTGGACGCCTCATCGCCGCACACCCGGAGGAGAACTCCAAATGCGTTGAGTGCGAGGAACAGCGTCGTCAGTCTTCGTGTCACGGTTTGCCTCCAGTCTTCAGCGCGCGCCCTTCTTTCACCATGCCAAGGAACCTTCGCGCCAGTTCGCGAATCTGCCTTTCGTTGCGTAGCCGAAGAGCCTCGGGAGGAATCAGTTCTCCTCCAACGCCCAGAGCGGCCGCGCCGGCCAGGATGAAATCGACGGCCGTGAGTTGGTTCACGCCGCCCGAAGCGATCATCGGGATCTGAGGAAAGGGTACTTTTAGTGCCCGGATGTAGCTGTAACCGCCATTGGCCGAGCACGGGAAGACCTTCACGAAGTCGGCACCAGCTCTCCACGCTGCGATCACCTCGGTTGGCGTCAGCGCGCCGGGAAAAACTACGACATCGTTCTTCAGGGCGAACTCCACAACTTCCAACACAAGGCCGGTGCTGGTCAAGAACTTCGCGCCGGCATCCAAACACCGGCGGGCCGTGTCCGCATCCAGGACAGTGCCCGCCCCCACAATCATCTCCGGAAAATCCTTTGCCAGGAGGGAAATCACCTCGATGGCGCCGGGTGTCGTCATGGTGATTTCAGCCACGGGGATGCCGCAATGGTAGACCGCTTCCGCCGCAAAAAGCGCGTCGGCGGACGACGATACGCGAATCGCGGGCAAAATGCCGATCTCCTCGATGCGGGCGCGAACCAACGCCCTGGTCACGGCAGGCTCCTGGTTCCCACGGCTTCGCGAAGCTGCTCGAGAGCGGTCAGGTAAGCGGCGATGGTCTGGCGCCAGGCCAGTTGCGTGGCGCGATAGCTTCGTTCGGCGTCCAGGAAATCGAGCAGGCTGGCGGCGCCGCGCCGGTACGAGTATTCGCTGATCTCGCGGTTCTTCTGCGACACTTCGAGATAGCCCGATCGGAAGTACTGCGCCACCCGGTCGTTGCTTTCGAGCGCCTCATATGCATCCTGCACGTCGGTCAACACCTGCCCTCGCGCCGCTGCCTGCTGGTGCTGCGCCTGAGCGATGACGTAATGCGTCCGCGCGATTTCGCCCTGATTGCGATCGAAAATGGCCAGCGGGATCTGCACGCTGAAAGTAATGGCGCTGATGCCGTTGACGTGCGAATAGTTTCCCGCGCCGGTGACGTCCACTTTCCCGTTGGCTTTGGCGAGCTCGTGTTGGCTGCCGGCGGCGGTGACCCCCTGCACGGCCGCGCGCAGATCGGGCCGATTCTCCAGGGCTTTCGCCTGCAAGTCCGCGAGCGTGAGCTTGAGCGGCTGGTAATCGAATACGCCGGCCACCTGATAATCGGCGGGCACGGATTCGTAACCCAGAAGTTGACGGAGGTCCGATAGAGCTTGGGCCTTGGCGAGTTCCGCCTGTTGAACGTCCTGCTCAAACTGGAGGTCTTGCAGTTTGATTTTCAGGAAATCGTTCTCGCTGATGCCGCCGGATTTGAATTTCCTCTCGCTGATGTCCACCGTATCCTGGTAGCTTTTCAGATCCTGCCGCGCCAGGTCGAGGGTGGATTGCGCGAGTTGCACATTGATAAAGAGTTGGGCCACCTGAAACGTGATGCCGCGTTCGTTGTCCGCTACTTGAGAGCGGGCCACCGCGGTCGCGTCCTTGGCCGCCTGAAGGCGATGCTGCCGTTTCTTGCCGCGCTCAAAAAGATAACTCAAGCCGATGTCGCCCTCCGTGGAGTTATGGAGGTAATCGAGAAGGCTGCCGCCGGGGTTGACCAGCGGCAGGTATTCCCAGTCGGTGAACAAGGTGGGGTTGGGGCGTAGATTCGCGGTGATCTCCTGCGCCTGACTCTGTTGCACCGTGGTGCGAGCGGCCAACAGGTTCTGGTTGTGCTGCAGCGCCGTCTGGATGGCCTGGTCGAGGGTGACGGTGACCGGCCCCGAAGGCGTCTGTCCGGGCGCAAGATTCAATAGCAGCGCGCCGGTGAGCGCGGCGCGCAGAACGGAACGGTTAGCTTTCAAGGGACTCCTCCGGATTGGGGAGCTTATCCCCCTCCCTTGCCATCCACACATACAGAGTGGGAAGCAGGACGATACTCATTACCAGGTCGGAAATCAGACCGCCGACGATCACGATGGCAAAGGGCCGCTGCGAGTCGGAGCCGATATCGTGCGAAAGCGCGGCAGGCAGCAAGCCCAGCGTCGCCACCAGCATGGTCATCATGATGGGACGAAGGCGGAGGACGGCGCCCTCCACGGCGGCGTCCACGATCGTATGACCGCGCGCGCGGCGCTGGTTGATGTATTCGAGCATGATCACTCCGGTTTGCACGGAAACGCCGAACAGCGCGAGAAATCCGACGCCCGAAGACACGCTGAAATTGGTGTGGGTGACCAAGAGCGCCAGCAAACCGCCTACGCGGGCGAGCACCACGTTGACCAGAATCAGCATGGCCCATTTGAACGAACGGAACATGGTGTAAAGAATGATGACGATCAACAGAATGGTCAGCGGAACGACGATCAGCAGCCGCGCTTCCGCGCGCTTTTCGCTCTCGTACTCTCCGGACCACTCGAGGTGATAACCTTGCGGCAGCTTTACCTTCTGCTGGACCTGCTTCATGGCGTCGGCAACCGTGCTTCCCAGATCCCGGCCTCGCACGTTGAACGTAACGGCGGCATAGCGGCTATTGCCTTCGCGGTAGATGTCATAGGCGCCGTCTTTGACCGCCACTTTGGTTAGCTGAGCCAGCGATACGCGTTCGCCGGAGGGGGAGAGCAGGCGGACATTGGCGATCGCCTTTTGGGTGTCGCGGTACTCCGCCTGGTATCGGACTACCACGTCATATCGTTCCTCGCCGAGGAGTACCTGGCTGACGGCGTTGCCGCCGACGGCGGTCTGAATCGCGTCCTGTATGTCGGCCACGTTAATCCCAAAACGGGCCGCCTGCCTGCGGTCGATGGTGAAGTTCAGATTCGGCTGACCGAGAGTGTGAAAGAACTTGAGGTCCTTGAGGCCAGGCACGCGCGCCATGGCGGCGGTGACTTCGTCGCCCTTCTCGTCAAGGGTCTTCAGATCCTTGCCGAACAGTTTGAGCGCCAGTTGGCCTTTTGTCCCGGTAACGGTCTCGCCCACGTTATCTTCGATAGGCTGCGAGAAATTCCAGAGGGCGCCCGGGATCTTGGCGAGCTCGCGGTTCATGGCGGCGATCAGCTCCTCTTTGTCCCGACGGAACACCGGCCTCCATTGCTCCTTCGGCTGGAGGTCCACGAAATACTCGGTATTGCCGAATCCCCCGGTGTCGGTTCCGTCGTCGGGCCGGCCCGCTTGGGACACGACCTTGGTCACCTCGGGGAAAGACGCGAAGATCAGGCGAGCCTGGCTGGTGAATCGCTCGCCCTCCGTC
>JBEKDV010000156.1:0-16181 GCA_050014175.1 Candidatus Solibacter sp.
ACGATCGATGTGCCAAAGGTAATAAGCACTGCTCCTACGTCTTCGTAGATTCCAACCAAATCACTGGCGGCCGGAAAACGCACGGCGATAAGTCCGCGAAGCCCCGGCCGCCGCAACGAACCCTGAACTACCCAATCTCAATCCCGAAGTGTCTCCCGCCCTCTCACTAAATTGCCTTGGTGGGGCAGGCTTCAGCCTGTCAATCCGAGCGAAGCTCGGACTTCTATCTCTGCGTTCTCCGCTGACTCCGCGTTCTCTCTGCCTTTGACTTTTCTCCTTCTTCTCCGCGTCTTTCTCCGCGTCTCCGCGCCTCCGCGTCAAATACACAGCCGGCTCCGCCGCCCCACACGCCATCGCGTTACTCTAAAACTACATGCCAACTATACCCGTTACCGAACTGACGCGTTTCTGTAAAGCCATTCTGCAGGGCGCGGGAGTGCCGCGCCACAAAGCCGAGATCGCCACTGCCTGCCTGATCTCCGCCAACCTGCGCGGGGTGGATTCCCATGGCATCCAACTGCTCCCCTTCTACATCGACCAGTTGCTGGCCGGCGAGATGGACGCGCAGGCCGATGGCCGGGTGATTTCGGAAAGCGGCAGTTGCCTGCATTTCGACGGGCAGAACGGGCTCGGCCAATGGGTGGCGGAAACCTGCTGCGCGCACGCCGTCCGCATCGCCAGGCAGCACGGTCTGGCGCTTGTCTCGGCCAGGGAATCGAATCACTTCGGCGCCGCCGCATGGTGGGCGCAGAAGATGCGCGCCGCCGGGCAGATCGGCATCGTGATGTGCAACGCGTCGCCCATCGTGCCGCCGTGGCAGGGGAAGAAGGGGCAGTTGGGAACCAACCCCATCTGCATGTCCGTGCCCGGCCCCTGGCTGCTCGATATGGCCACCACCACGGTGGCGGCGGGCAAAGTGTTCAAGGCGTTTCTCAACGGGCAGCCGGAGATCCCTGCCGGCTGGGCATTCGATTCCGAAGGCGTGCCCACCACCAGTACGCAAGCCGCCTACAAGGGCATGCTGATGCCTCTGGGTGGCTACAAGGGCAGCGGACTGGCCATGATGGTGGAGATTCTCTGCTCCGTGCTCTCCGGCGGCGCCATGTGCAACGAGGTGGGCGGCATTCGCTTCCGCGGCAAGACGGTGCGCGTCAGCCAGATGTACCTGGCCATCGACGTGGCGCGCTTCATGCCGGTGGAAGAGTTCACGGCGCGCGTGGAGCAGTTGGTCCGCATTATGAAATCCACGCCCGCCGCTCCGGGCTTCCACGAGGTGCTGGTGGCGGGCGACCCGGAATGGCGGATGGAGGCGGAGCGCCGCGTCAAGGGCCTGCCCATCGCCGGCGGCAACTGGGACAATCTGCTGAAAGCCGCGGCCAAAGTCAACGTGCCGGCCATCCCGGTACAATAAGGGCAGTGCTGGTTTCCATTTCCCCCAAGCTGGAACGCCCCAAGTGGTTGCGCGCGCCCGCGCCCACGGGCGAGAACTATCGCGATCTGAAGGGTCTCATTGCGCGGCTGCGGCTGCACACGGTGTGCGAGAGCGCGGCCTGCCCCAACACGGGCGAGTGCTGGAATCAGCGCACCGCGACCTTCATGATGCTGGGCAACGTGTGCACCCGGCGCTGCGGTTTCTGCGCGGTGCAAAAAGGCGCGCCGCTGCCGGTGGATTACGACGAGCCGGCGCGCATCGCCGAGGCGGTGGCCGTGATGGGGCTGAAGTTCGCCGTGATCACCAGCGTCAACCGCGACGATCGTCCCGATGGCGGCGCGTAGTTGTTCGCCATGGTGATCCGCGCCATCCGCCAGCGTGTTCCAGGATGCGGGGTCGAGGTGCTGATTCCGGATTTCCAGGGCAAATTCGAAGCCGTGGAGACGGTGATGGAGGCGCGTCCCGACGTGCTCAACCACAACACGGAAACCGTGCCGCGGCTCTACCGGCAGGTGCGTCTGGGGGCGCGTTACGAGCGCTCGCTCGCGGTGCTGCAACACGCCCGGCGTGTACAGCCGGAGACGCCGACGAAATCGGGCCTGATGCTGGGGCTGGGCGAGACGGCGGAGGAAGTGCTCCAGGTGATGCGCGATCTGCGGGCACATGAGGTGAGCATCCTCACACTGGGGCAATACCTGCGGCCGTCGCCGCAGCACCTGCCCATCGTGCGCTACCTGACGCCCGCCGAATTCGAGGAATTCCGCATGGCGGGGAAGGAAATGGGCTTCGCGCACGTGGAGTCCGGCCCGCTGGTGCGCAGCTCGTACCACGCATCGCTCGCGGTGGGGGATTCCTCCCAGTGTTGAGCCGGGCGTAGCGAACGCGCGGCGCGCCGAAGCGTCACAGCTCGCTATCGGCGAGACTGTATTTCTTTTTCAATGCCGCTAGCGCCGTGGCAATGGCATCCTCCGGTTCCTGGTAGGTGCCCAGCATCGTGTCGAGCTTGCCGATACCGTCCGGGTAGGTGTCGCCCACGTATGTCTTGATCTTCCGGTATTCCAGGAACTGAGGGGCGGATGCTTCCAGCAGCGCCCGCATATCCTGCAGCGTCCGCTGCCGTTTCGTCAGTTGCGTGATCAGCGTGTTGCGGACTTCCTTGGGAAACTCCTCCTTGAGCGGCAGGTCGTCGACTACCTGGCGCACCTGGCTCAATTGCGCGCTCACCGCCGCGGCGGATTGGGCGATTTGCGTGGCCACCGAGGAGTTCTGGTCCAGTTCCGCGCCGCGGCCGGCGCCGTTGGTGGTGATGCCGGTGCACCAGGCACGGGCACTCTCCACGAAGTCTTTTTCAGTCTTGTTGGAATTGGCATAGTCGGCCTTTTTCGCCGTCAGCGCCTTCGCCAGTTGAACCGCTTCCATGCGCTCCTGCCTGCCGCATCCGGTAATGCACGCCGCGGCGGCGATCGACAGGCACAAGGCGGAATTCAAGATTCTCATATCCGTTCTCCGATAAACGACCCCAAGTATAGGCCGTTTCTCCGCGCGTGTACATCTCTGGCGGTGGCATTTGTCACAACCGCGCGGGACGGGGGAATCCGTGTTGAGAGATAATTCGGAAATAGCCAGAGCGGAAAGGCGCTTGGGGAATCTTCCAATATGGACTCACTTCGCAGCGGCCCCAAAGGGACGGCCGTTCTCTGTTTGCTGCTTCTGGGAACCGCCGCGCCGCTCCCGGCACAGCGCCCGGCCGGGGAAATCCGGCTTCAGGTGAAGGACCCTTCGGGCGCCGCCATGGAAGCATCCGGCAAACTGCGAAATCTCGCCACCGGAGTGGTGCGCAGTTTCCAGACGGATGCGCAAGGCAAGTATGCCTTTTTAGCCTTGCCCTACGCTCGTTACCGGCTGGAAGTTTCGAGGAGCGGATTCACTACCCAAACCTTGCCGGTCAACGTGCAATCCGCGGCGCCGATCGCGCGCACGGTCACCATGCTACTGGGAACCGCGTCCGCGCAAATCGACGTGGTGGCGGCTACGCCCCTTCCGGGTGGCGTCCTCTCCCTCGGGGAAATCCCCGCCGGGGTGCAGGCGGCAACCCAACTGGACATGGACGCAAGTGGCGCGCTGGAACTTTCCGACCTGATGAACCGGCGTCTCAGCGGCGTGAACATCAACGAAAACCAGGGGAATCCCTTCCAGCCCGACCTGAACTATCGCGGCTACACGGCCTCGCCACTGCTCGGGACACCGCAGGGGGTCTCGGTGTACATGGACGGGGTCCGGCAAAACCAGCCGTTTGGGGACGTAGTGAGCTGGGATCTTATGCCGCGCATCGCGATCGCGGAAGTCGCCCTGATTCCGGGATCGAATCCGATGTTCGGGCTGAACACGCTGGGCGGCGCGGTGACCATCGAAACCAAGGACGGGCGGAGCCAGCCGGGCACATCGATGCAGGCGAGCGGCGGCAGTTTTGGACGGCGGGCGGTGGAGTTCGAGCACGGCGGCAGCAATCCCAAGGGACTGCACTGGTATGTGGCGGGGAATCTGTTCCACGAGGATGGCTGGCGTGTCGCCTCGCCCTCGGATGTGCGCCAGGGGTTCGCCAAACTCGGCTGGCAGGGCGCTCACACCACCGTCGCGCTGAGCTTTGCATACGCCGACAACGCGCTCACCGGCAATGGCCTGCAAGAGCAGCGCTTGCTGGCTCGCGACTATGCGAGTGGCTACACACTGGGGGATGTCAGCAAGAACCGCTCTCCCTTTTTCAATCTCAGCCTGCGCCACGCCGCCACCAGCACCCTGACATTTTCCGGGAATGCGTATTTCCGTTACATCCGGGCGGACACGGTGAACCCGAACCTCAACACCGGCTCGCTCGACCAATCGGTCTACCAGCCAACCGCGGCCGACCAGGCGGCGCTGAAAGCCGCGGGCTACAGCGGATATCCGGCCAGTGGCGCCAGCGCCGCGAACACGCCGTTTCCGTTCTGGAGCTGTATCGCGCAAGCCCTGCGGCTGGCCGAACCGGCGGAGAAGTGCGACGGCGTGATCACCAGCGGCCAGACCAGGCAGAACAACTATGGTCTGTCCGGGCAGGCCACCTGGGTGACCGCCGCGGGCGGCCGCCGCAATCAACTCACCGCGGGGTCGGCCTGGGACCGCAGCAGCCTGAGCTTCCAGCAGGCAACCCAATTCGCGTATATCAACCCGGACTATACTCTGACTCCGGTAAAGGCGTTCGAGGATGGTACAACCAACGCTGACGGCACGCCTGTCGACACGCGCGTCAATCTGCATGGGAGTCCGCAAACGTGGAGCCTGTATGCCACCGACACGCTGGCGGTTGGGAAAGCATGGAGCTTCACGGTTTCCGGCCGTTACAACCGGACGACGATCGACAACCGCGACCGGATCAATCCCGGAGGCGGAGCCGGTTCGCTCGATGGACAATACGTTTTCGGCCGATTCAATCCGGCGGCGGGTGTCACCTTCAGCGCCACGAAATCCCTGAATCTCTACGCCAGCTATAGCGAGAGCAGCCGCGCGCCCACCTCCATCGAGCTGGGATGCGCCGACCCCAACAATCCCTGCAACCTGCCCAATGCCCTGGCCGGCGACCCGCCGTTGAATCAGGTGGTGACGAGAACCATCGAGGCCGGCGTCCGCGGAGGCCAGGAGGGCAACGCGAATTGGAGCGTGGGATGGTTCCGCGGAGAGAATCGCAACGATATTCTATTCGTCGCATCGCCGCAGACCGGAAACGGCTACTTCAAGAATTTCGGTCAAACGCGGCGGCAGGGCGTGGAGGCGCACTTGAATGGCCGCATCGGGCGCATCGCCATGGGCGGGAACTACA
Organism: Candidatus Solibacter sp.; assembly: GCA_050014175.1. Taxonomy (GTDB): domain Bacteria; phylum Acidobacteriota; class Terriglobia; order Bryobacterales; family Bryobacteraceae; genus Solibacter. The sequence continues at coordinate 5,286 of JBEKDV010000156.1, forward strand.
CGTTCGTGCGCGCCACGTATCAAAGCGTGGAGACGGTTGACGGCTCCAGCAACAGCACCAACGACTCGGCATCGGGGGGTGCACCGGGGTTCGACGGCGTCATGCAGATCCAGCCGGGCGACCGGATTCCGCTGATCCCCGAGCACATGCTGAAGGCATTCGCCGACGTGCAGGCCACCAGAAAGCTATCCGTGGATCTCGACTTTGTGGCGGTGTCGAGATCGTACGCGCGGGGCAACGAAAACAACCTGAGCCGGCCCGATGGCATCTACTACCTGGGACCGGGCAGCTCTCCGGGTTATGGCGTGGTCAATATCGGGGCACACTACCAGTTGCACAAGCGGTGGGAACTTTTCGCGCAGATCAACAACCTGCTCGACCACCACTACTACACCGCCGCTCAACTGGGACCGACGGGATTCAACAACCAGGGCACGTTTGCCGCGCGGCCTTTTCCCGCGGTGGATGGGAATTACCCCATCGTGCACGCGACGTTCTATGCACCCGGCGCTCCGTTGGGCGCTTGGGGCGGAATCCGGTTCAAGTTCTGACCAGCCACGGCGGTGAAGCGCTTAAACAACCAGGGCCCCCGTTTCCGACGTGTCGTATCCGGCCAGGACCTCAAGCTTGCGCCGCAAGGTGGCGCGCTGCAAGACATCGAGGAAGGCTTGGGCGGCGGGCAGTGCGGCGGTGGACGTGCGCATGGCCAGATCGTAGCGCTCCACATGCAGCGGAATGAATCCTAAACCGAAGACCTGAGCGGCGGAGCGCGTGGCCAGGCAGACATCGGCTTCCCCGGAGAGGACGCACCAGGCGGCGGCCAGGTGGCCGCCGGCGGCCCGGCCGTAGCCGTGGACGCGACGCGCGTCGATGCCGGCCTTCTCCAGGCGCTCGTCCAACAAGGCGCGGCTGCCGGAGCCGGGCTCGCGATTTACGAAGCGGACGTTCTTGCGGGCGAGGTCCTCGATCTTGCGAATGCCCTTGGGGTTTCCGGGAGCGACGACCAATCCCTCTTCCCAGCGGGCGAACGTCACCACATGAAAGCCGCCATCCGGGAATGCGCCGCGGATGAAAGGCAGATTGAATTCTCCGGTTCCGGGATCTTGCAGATGCAGACCGGCGATGTGCACCTTGCCTTCGGTGAGCCAGCGAAGCGCCAGTTGACTGGAGGCGGCCGCGGAGACGATCTCGACGCCGCCGATCTTTTCCACCATGCGGGCAAGAAGACCGGTGGCCGGGTCGCAACCCGCCAACACCAGCCTCTTTTGCGCCGATTCTTCGGCCTTGGCGAACACCTGCAAGTCGGCGCGGCCCTTGGTTGGTCCGGTTCGCTGGATGATGCCGTCGGCTTCCGGCAGGTAATACGGAGAGGCGCTGACCGGAATGCCGACCCAGCGCGATCCGACCTGGCAGATGCGCACGGGCTGCTTTTTCGCCGGCGGCAGAGCGCTGAGCAGGTCGGCGTTCAGGGACCCCGGCGAGAGCGGGGCAGGATGGTGCAGTGAGAACAGCTCTTCGACGGTGACCTCCAGCTCGCGGGCAAGGTTCAGGGCGACTTCGGTATTGGGAACATACGTTCCGGCTTCGATGGCGTAGATTGTCTGGCGGCTCACGCCGACGCGGCGCGCCAGATCGGCCGCGCTCACGCCTCTTCGGGTTCGAGTTTCGGCCAGGCGGTTACTGACCCGCGTCTTCAACATAACTTCCTCACAATTGTAGCCCCAGCCTTAGAAGTGGAGCTTGGCGACGAATTCGAAATCGCGGGGATTGCCCGCGCTGGTGATGGAACCGAAAGCGGCGCTGCCGAAGCTTCCGTTGGGATCGGCCAACGGCGGAGTGTTGGACACGTTGAAGGCTTCGGCGCGGAATTCCAGGTTCACTTGCTCCCTGAGGCGAAACGTCTTGCCGATCATCAGGTCGGCATTCTGAAGCCCGGGCCCGCGCACCGGGTTGCGCGAGCTGGTTCCGATGACAAACTGCGGCGCGGCGGTGAAGGCCGCGGTGTTGAAGTACTTCGCCACGCTGCGGCCATCCAACTGGTTGGGGTCGGCGATGCGGTTGGGCCGTTGCACGGCGAAGCCCAGGCTCGAATTGTTATTGGTGGCCTGGGTGACGGCCACGGCGTCGCCCGACTGAAGGCGCACCAACCCTGCGATCTGCCACCCTTTGATCTTCCAGAAACGGGGAATATCGTAGACCCAGCCAAGGGCGAAAACCAGCGGAATGTCGCCGCTCGATACGTCTTTCTCCAGGTGGCGGTTGTAGGCGTCGGCCGCGCCGGTGCTGTTGAGCACCGGGCCGGTGAAGATGGTCTGCGAGAAGACGCTGGAAGCGTCGTCCAGCAGCTTGGAAAACGTGAAGGAGGCATTGACGGTGAGGCCACGCGCGAGGCGCTTCTCCACTTTCGCCGTGGCGGCGTTGTACTTGGAGTTGCCCACATTGTCGCGAAACAGGGCCACGGTGGTGAAGCGCGGATAGGGCCGCAGCAATTGCTGTTGCGCCACCGTCGCGCCGCCCAGGGACGACGAGACCGGAATCTGTCCGAAGTACGGATTGGCGACTTTCGTCAACAGGGCCGCGCCCATCGAAAGGTCTTGGGACGGGAGCTGGTTGATATTGGCGTCGGGTATGCCGAGGCGGGTATTTTTCGAGCCCAGGTAGGCCGCCTCCAGGTTCCAGTCCTTGCCGATGGTTCGTTGCACGGTGAAGTTCCATTGCTGGGAGTAACCCGAACCGTTGTTGCGGTCCACGCCAAAGACACCTTGTCCCAGGCCGGAGTTGGGATTGGGCTCGGTCACCTGAACGGTGGGTCCGTTGGACAGGGCGAAGGCGGCGTTGACGTTGTCCGCCGACTGTTGGCCCAACGTCTGCACGAAGGGAAATTGCGGAATGGTGAACGGTGTGGTGATGCCCGATTGCTCGAAGAAAACCATGCCGTAGCCGGAGCGAATCACCCAGCGATCGCCGGCCCGATAAGCGAGGCCCACGCGCGGGCCGAAGTCGCAGCATTCCAGGGCGCGGGCGGTATGGGGAAAATCCAGGACCTGGGTGCCCAGGTTAAAGACCGCGCCTTGATTGTGCACTTCCGTCGAGGGGAAATTCAGCGTATAGCGGGTGCCGATGTTGAGGGTGAGACGCGGGGAAACTTTCCAATCGTCGCCGAGGAAGGATTCGGCGATGTGGGCGCGCGATTGGATCACCTGCTTTTGGATGTCGATGGTGAAGGCGTTTACCTGCCCGAGGAGCAGCGAGGCCAGGGCATTGCCGCTGCCGGAAACGGTGGAACTGTTGGTGCCGGTGGTGCTGAAGGCGAACGACCCGGTGGGATTGGGCGGGTTGAGGACGTCGAGCGCCTCGCGGCGGATATCGGCGCCGAGTTTCAGGGTGTGGCGGCCGCGCGCCAGGGTGAAGGTGTCGAGGAACTCGGTGATCGATGTCGTGAAATTGGAATTGGCGGAGGTGGTCGGGCCGATCTGCTGGAATCCGGCGACGGTGAAGATGGGCAAGACGGACGCGAAGGAATTCGCCGGCAGGCCGGGCACGCCGATGCCGCCGTTCTGCAGCGAGGTCTGATTGAGGTCGCGGCGGGAATAGCCGGCGCGGAATTGATTGAGCGCGGTGGGAGAGAGCACCCAGTCGTAGTCGCCGGCCAAGGCGTCGCCGCGGGTGATGGCGTGGCCGATGACTCCCGAGGTGAGACTGCCGCTGCCATCGGGCAGGGGGGTGACGGGATTGTCGTCGTCGTGGAAGAAGGAATAGCGGGCGAAGATGCGGTGCTTTTCGCCGATGTAACGGTCGATCCGGAAATCGGCCTGGTCCTGATTGTCGGGTTCGGTGGCGGTGCGGACGTAATTGTTGGCTCCGGCGACGTTGGGCAGCGGATAGTGCTGGAGAATCTCAGCGGCGATGGGATCGAGGCGGTTCAGCGGGATGGTATTGTTCGGGAACTGGATTCTGGGCGAGGACGCGGGATCGAACACCGCCTGCGTGAAGATGCCCGCGCGCTGGGCGAGCGTGGGAACCACGCTGAAACGCGTGATGCCGGTGCGCAGGCGCGTGCCTTGCCAGTCCACGAAGAAGAACGTCTTGTTTTGCTGGATGGGTCCACCAAGCGTGAGGCCATACTGATTGCGGCGGAATTCGGGATTCGGGCCGGGTTGCGCGAAGAGGTTGCGCGCATTGAGCGCTTCGTTGCGGAAGAACTCGAACAGGCTGCCGTGGAGGGCGTTGCTTCCGGACTTTCCGATCACCATCACGGTGCCGCCATTGGAACGGCCGTACTCGGGGGAATAGGCGTTGACGTTGAGTTTGAATTCCGCCATGCCGTCGATGATGGGGTAGAAGACCACCTGCCCGGGCTCGGGTTGCAGCACGCTGATGCCGTCGTAGATGTATTCGTTGGTGCGCGGGCGGCTGCCGTCGATGCGGGGGAGAAACTGGCCGCTGGGCAGCGCGACGCCCGGAGAGAGGGTCACCAGCGGAATGAAATTGCGGCCGTCGAGCGGCAGCGTGGCGATGATCTTCTCGGGGACGTTGAGGCTCATTTCGCCGCTCGCGGTCTGCGCCAGGGGCGCGGCGGCGGTGACATCGACGGATTGCGACGGCTGGCCGACTTCGAGCGTGACGTCGAGCGCCGTGCGGTCCGCCAATCGCAGGGTGATGCCGCTCTGGCGATGGATGCGAAAGCCCGGCTGCTCCACCGTGAGCACGTACAGCCCGGCGGGCAAACCAAGCAGGTGATAGTCGCCGCGCTCGCCGGTAACGGTGGCATAGCGGGCCATCGTAGCCTGGTCCTCAGCCTCGACTTTGGCCCTGGGCACGGGCAGACCCGCGGGATCTTGAATGGCGCCAAACAACTCGGCGCGGCCGGCCTGGGCGAAAGCGGGGGCGGACAGGAGGATCAGTCCGGCGAAAGAAAAAATCAGCCTTGGCATAGGTGTCGTGAAAAAAGTACAACGACAGTTTACCACGACAGATTTTGGCCCTCGCCCGGTATTGACTTCTGTCGCGGTTCGGTAGAGATTGGCGCGGGCCATGAATGCCGCTTGGGTGCAGTTCGCCAAGCCGGCAATCCACACCTTCAGCAGGGAACGGACGCACGCCTAATGCCTGGCCGAGGCCGTGCTAACCTTTATAATTCCGATGATTCTTCTTGGCGCCACCGGCGCGCGTCGCACGGTGTCCCGCAGGCAAGCTAATAGGAATAAGGAGACAAACATGTTGAAAGAATTCAAAGCATTCGTGATGAAGGGTAACGTTCTCGACCTCGCCGTGGCTGTGATCATCGGTGCGGCGTTCGGCGCTATCGTGACCTCAATGGTCAATGACATCGTCATGCCGCCGATCGGGTTGCTGCTTGGCCACATGGACTTCAAGGAGTTATTCGTGAGCCTGAACGGCCAGTCATACGCAACCCTGGCCGCCGCCAAGGCTGCCGCGGCCCCGGTGCTGGCATACGGACAGTTCCTCAACACCGTGGTCAATTTCCTCATCGTGGCGTTAGTGATTTTCTTAGTGGTGAGAACGGCGAACAAACTGCAACGCCAGCCGGCCCCCGAGGCCCCTGCTGCCCCGACAACAAAGGACTGCAAGTTCTGCTACCAGGCAATCCCGATTCCCGCTACCCGTTGCCCTCACTGCACCTCGCAACTCGCTTGAAGGATGCCGTGTTTTCGACGAAAGGGGGGTAATTACATGCCAATCATGAAACGCACAGCTATTTTTGTGTCCTCGCTCGTCTGCCTGGCAGCGAGCGCCGCATGGGCGGACCAGGTGGTGTTGAAGAACGGTGACCGGGTCACCGGCAGCATCGTCAAAAAGGACGGCAAGAACCTCACCATCAAGACCGACCATTTCGGCGTGGTCACCACAACCTGGGACCAGGTGGAGTCGATCAAGGCCGACAAGCCGGTGAACGTTGTCCTGGCGGATGGAAAAACCGTGCAAGGAACGATTGCCACCAGCGACGGGAAAGTGGAAGTGACCACCAAGGATGCCAAGCTCAGCCTGGTGCCGGCCGAGGTAGGGACGATTCGCGACGACGCCGAGCAGAAGGCCTATGAGCGATTGCTCAAGCCCGGCTGGGGACAACTCTGGACCGGCAACGGCAGCATCGGCTTCGCCGGCACCGACGGCAATGCCAGGACCCTGACTTTCACCACCGGCATCACTGCCGCCCGGGTCACCAATACCGACAAGACCATGCTTTACTTCAACACGATTAAGGCGTCGGCACTGGTCAACGGCACCAATTCGGAAACCGCGGAGGCGGTGCGAGGGGGCATCGGGTACAATCACAATGTCAACCCGCGCCTGTTCGTGAACGTCTTCAACGATTACGAATACGACAAGTTTCAGAACCTGGACTTGCGCTTCGTACTCGGCGGTGGATTCGGCTGGCACGCAGTCAAGACGGAGCGCAGTAAGTTCGACCTGCTGGGCGGCGGCGATTTCAACCGGTCGAGCTTTAGCAGCCAAACGACGCAGAAATCGGGAGAATTCTACTGGGGCGACGAATACAGTCTGAAAGTCGCGGCCGCGACGTCGCTGGTGCAGAGCTTTCGGATGTTCAACAACCTGACGACGACGGGTTCGTACCGGGTGAATTTCGACATCGGCATGTCCACCAAGCTGTCGAAACGGTTCAACTGGAATGTTTCGGTGAGCGACCGCTACCTCAACAAGCCGGCCCCGGGCCGCAAGGACAACGACTTTCTATATACGACGGGACTCGGCATCACGTTCGCCAAGTAGAGCGCCATCGGGGATTGGAAGGACTCACTTTACCAATACAGCTTGACGCTGAGAAACGCCGTCCGCGCCAAGGTGTTGGTGATGCCGAGGTAGCCAAAGGTGGTGGCCGAGACAACGGAGGGCGTGGTGGAAGGGTTGCTATTGTTGGAGTACAGGTAGTGTCCGGAATTCAGGTTCAGGTAGAATGCCGGATGATTGAGCGCGTCGATGGCGTGCAGGCCGATCTCCAGATAGCGTTTGTCGCTGGCGCCGAGCGGTATCTTCTTGTGAAGGCTGGCGTCGAAGGTTTCGGTGCGCGGAGAGCGGCAGGCGCCGAGGGTGGCTGGGGCATTGCCGAAAGTGGGGGCACCGACCGAACCGGGCATGGAGAAATAGGCCGGGTTGATGTAGTTGGTGTACTGCGGGTCATTGCGCCAATTAGGGTTGATGCACGACTGGCCCTGCACCACGTCGGGGCGGAGATTGAAGCCGGTAGGAAGGGCCGAGCCGCCGCCCACGGAAGAGAAGTAGCCGGCATTACCGGTGCCGTTGCCGAGCGTCGCATAGAAGGGATAGCCCTCCTGCACGTTGTAGATGCCGGAAGTCTCCCAGTTGCCCAGAATCAGGTCGGCCACGCGATTTTTGGTGGACAGAAGCTTGTTCTGTCCGATGGGGAGGCTCCAACTGAAGCCGGTGCTGAAGGAAAGCGGAATATCGAAATTAGCCACGGACCGGTCACTCTCGAGATTGAACGGATTCTGCACCTGGGTGGCGCCGATCACTCCGCTGTTTCCGGTGTTGTTGTCGCCGCCGAAATCGTCGATGGTCTTCGACCACGAAAAGCTGCTGATGAATGAAATACCGTGGGAAAACCGGTGGTTCAGATGGGCGTAGAACGCGTGGTAAATGGACTTGCCGTCGCGGTTATAAACCTGGGCGAGGACCTGATTGAAGAAATTCTGGTACGGCATGAGAGACTGCATCTTGGTTTCGGTCAGTTGCACACCGCCCTGGCTCAGGCCGTAAGGATTGGTGGCGATGGTGCCGCTGAAGTTGAACTTCTGGGCGATCAGCGTATCCAGCGTATTGAGGCTGGGAATGTTCTCTGGCGGCGCGAAACGGCTGATGAGATGGGTGCCGGAGAGTCCGTGATAGCTGAGCTCCAGCATGGTGTTGGGGTCGACCTGAAGCTGCACCGTCAGGTTCCATTGTTGCGAGTAAGGAACGGCGTTGCTTTGGTTGACGTAGGGAACGGTAAAGCCCGCCGGCATGGTGAAGAACGGGCCGTGGCCGCTCAACCCGGAAGACACGCTGGTGAGGGGGGCGATGGGGTTGGTGATGAAGTTTACCGCCGAATTCGCGGTGACGCCTCCGGTTACGCCGCCCACGGACTGGGAAGATACGTTGAAATCGGGCACGGGGGTGTTGCCGTTACCGGTGATGGGAGCGCGCAGGATGTTGTAGGCAGCCCTCACCGTCATGAAGCGGCGCGGAACCCAGGCGATGCCGAGGCGGGGTTCGAAACCGCGATAGTTGGTGGGCCACAGCGTATGGGGCAGGCCACAGGCTCCGGAGAAGCAGTAGGCTCCGGTGGCGGGCAGGCCATTGAGCGTGCCTGTCATGCCGGGAACGAAACTGCCCTGGTTGTCATATTTTTCGGAGCGCGGCGTTTCCACTTCCCAACGCAGGCCCAGATTGAGGGTGAGGTTGGGGGCCAGTCTGAGGTCGTCCTGGATGTAGGCGCCGTAATATTTCCAACGATAGTAAGCCGGGGTAGGAACGGGAGTATTGGTATAGCTGGTGATGAGGCCCAGGTCCATCATGGCCAGGGTGGATCCGCCCGAGCCGCCGGCGCCGTCGATGCTGCCGGCGAAGCCGTACGTGCCGCCATAGACGCCGGCCAGGTTGTACTGGTTGGATTGGATGGCGCGGTAATCGCCGCCGAATTTGACGGTGTGGCGGCCGCGGGTCAAGGTGACATCGTCGGCGGCCTGGAAGTTTTCATCCACCTGGGAACTGCCGCCGGCGTTGCCGATCTGCGTGGTGTAGCCAAAATTGGAATAGGGGAATCCAACGCCGGAGGTCGCGGGAGTCAGACCCAGAGTGCCGGCCCAATCCTGCGAAAGATCGCCGGCGTTCTCGCTGCGCAACTGGCGGTCGCGCGTGTAATTGATGCGGAATTCGTTGACGATTCCGCTGCTGAAGATGTGGACCTCGTTGGCGGCGACGTCGCTGGACCAGGCGTCGTCGACGGGAACCTGGGTGAGCGGATTGTCCTGCGCCAGGGCGAAGAAGCGGGTGGAGGTGAGCGGCTCGTCGGTATAGCGGACGAAGAGACGGTCGCCGTTGCTGAAGGTGTGGTCGATGCGGGCGGAGTAGCGGTTGTCCACGTTGTTGACGCCGCGCGAGTAGTTCACGTTGTTGCCCAGCGAATTCCAGAGGCCGTCGGGCCGGATGAAACTGATATAAGGGCCGGGGTTCTGCGGCGTGGGGAGATGCGACATGACAAACGACGCGAATTTGTTGGCGGCCAACTGCTTGGAGACGTCGTTGTTGGGTATGGGCACATATTGGCTGGTGCTGGAGTACAGCGGGCCGGCGGGGAAGCCCTGAGCGTTGACGGGGTACGGATAGACGAGGTAACCCACGCGGGGCGCGGCCAAGGCGGCATCGGCGCCCTGGCTCTTATAGATGGTTTGGTTGATCAGTGCCCAGGAGTTGTTCAAATGGCCGGCGAGTTCATCCGGTGTAGGCACGACGCCCTGCGCGGAGGTGGTATTGGCGAGCCGGGCCGGCTCGACGCCCACGTAGAAGAAGGTCTTGTTGCGGCCGTTGTAGACGTGCGGGATGACCACCGGGCCGCCGACGTAGGCGCCGAGGTAATTGTTGTGCGAGGCGGGAGGCAGGGTGGAGCCCATGGTGCGGGCCTCGAAGAAGGGATCGGTGTGGCGCCAGGTGGCGCTGCCGTGAAACTGCCCCCCTCCGGAGCGGGTGGCCTGGATGATCACGCCGCCTTGCGAACGGCCGTACTGGGCCGGCAGACCGGAGGAAATCACGGTCAGTTCCTGGATCATTTCGCCGGAGACGCTGATACCGGCGCGGGGAAAGCTGGCCTGGGTGACATCGGAGCCGTCCACCAGGATGGAAGTCCGGCCGGGCCACGCGCCGCCGACGCTCAGGAAGGAGGCGGGCAGGACGAATTCGGTGGTGATGACGGGGTTCTCGGGAACGATCTGATTGGGGCTGGCCGGGTCGCCGCGGACACCGGCCACCAGCATGGCAGCGCCCAGGGAGCTGCGCTCCATATAGGGTAGGTTCTGGGCCAGATCGCGCTCCACGGTGGTGGATACCGCCTGCGAATCCGGAATCAGCAGCGGAGTGGAATCGGTGACATCGACGGTGGACGTCACTTTCCCCACTTGCAAGTGGATGTCCACGGTAGCGGTCTGGCTGGCGAGGATGGTGACCGACTGGACGAGGGTCTTGTCGAAGCCGGTCTTCTCGGCTTCGACGCTGTAAGAGCCGGGGACGAGCGAGAGGACGTTGTACACTCCGGCGCTGCTGGCGGAGGTCTGGACGGTTACGCCGGTGTTGGTATTCTTTACCCGGACGATCACTTCCGGTACGTTGGCATTGCTGGTATCGGTCACGGTTCCGGTGACGGCGCCCATGCCGGTCTGGGCAGACAGGCGATGGGGCAGCAGACTGAGTAGCGCGACTAAGGCGAGCACCGGTAGGATTCGGGATTTTGGAAACATGGAAGTGGAACTCCTGACGCGAGACCGCGTTTTCTGTAGAGTACGCTCGGGGGGCAGGGGTTTAGAAGTGAATTCACGGTTAAGGAACGGTTGGAGGGGGCTTCCTAACCTGACTTTTCAACAGGGTGGACGAAGAGCGGGTCCGGGGGGACCCGCGCGGACCGGGGGGTCCGCCCCACCAAGCTAGTTGGACGCCAGTTTGACGGCGGACTCGGGCACTTCGGGGGCACGCGACAGGGGTGTGGCGGCGCGGGCGAGGTCGCAACCGCTGATTAGAATGCGATCGCTAGCCTGACTTTCGCACTTCGCGTTCAATTTTCGAAACGCCGAGGCGCAAGTGTAATGCCTGCATGGTGAATTTTCAGAAAACCGCTGAGTGAAGACCTACCCTCTTTTCAATCCGCTG
>JBEKDV010000157.1:0-16125 GCA_050014175.1 Candidatus Solibacter sp.
CGCACCGATGAGGCGCTGGCCAAATTCGAGGAGCAGGCGCAGGACGCCATCGGCAAGATCGCGCAGGGAGGCGACCGCCGTAAGGCCGATCAGGACGCGCAACGCCGCGTCGCCAAGACCAAGCGCGAGTTGCGCGAAGATTTCCAGACCACCGTACTCTCCACCCAGGACGATTCCCGCCAGGACCGCATACAGCCCCTGCGCATCGCAGAGGGCGTGCGCGTGCGCCTGAAAGATGTCCGCGAGCCGGCGCGCGTGCGCCGCATCCTCGGCAACGGCAAATTCGAAGTGGAAGCCGGGTTCATGAAGATGCAGGTCTCCGTCGACGACGTGATCGAGGTGCTGCCCGAAGGCGGCGGCGGGGCAGGGAAGTTGCCCAAGAACGTGAGCTACAAGCCGGCGCCCGAGCTGGCGCCGGTCCACCAGGAGATCAACGTGATCGGGCAGCGGGCGGAAGAGGCGCGCGACGCCATCGACGAATTCCTGGACCGCGCCGTGATGGCCACCGCCAGCCGCGTGCGCATCGTGCACGGCCACGGCATGGGCGTGCTGAAGCGGATGGTCGCCGAGATGCTCGCTGGGCACCCCCACGTGGCGCGCTTCTATCCCGCCCCGCAACAGGAAGGCGGGGCGGGAGCCACCATCGTGGAATTGCGGGAGTAAGCACGCCAACGGAAGAAGAGTTTCTCGCAAAGACGCAAGGCGCGCAAAGAAAACCAAAGATGGCGGTGGCGGATCACCCAGAGACGCGATCCACGTCGCTCCTCATAGGGCGATCGCATCCCGGTAGACCGATTCGCGGATCGTGGGCTTTACCCAGCCGTCACTAGCGATGTCGACTTTCCGGCCCAACAGGCTTTCGAGCTCCAGCATGAGAGCCGCCTGGTCGAGGAGGCTGGAGCCCTCGCTCCAGGTCACGAGCAGATCGACGTCGCTGTCGGGGCGGGCTTCGCCCCGCGCGAAAGATCCGATCAAGCGCACTTGCGTGGCGCCGTGCCTGGCGGCAATGCGGACGATCGCCTGGCGCTTTTCGCCGATCGTGCCACCGATAGTCAAATCCGCCACGCTTTCGTCTCCTGCTAAAGTATATCGTCAGTGTCCGGGCCTGCGCCTGTACCCAGATGAGTCGCGGACGGCAATCGAAGCGCTCAAGGCGGCGGCTGTCGCTCATCCGGATTCCCCTCCGGCCCACGACACATCGGCTCCTGCCGCCGGGCCGGCCGCGCTGAGCTTGCAGCCGTCGCGCGCTTGCAGCCTTGCAGCCCCGCTATTTGCAATTTCGCAACTTTGCGAATAGACTGAGATCGAATGCCGGGAACGAAAGTCGTCCTGTACCGGGAGGAAGACGGATCATGCCCATTTCTCGACTGGTTCAGCGAACTGCCGGCGAAGGTACAGGGACAAGTCCTATCTCAGTCGTATCCCCTACTTTCCACGGGACTGTCGCGGCAGTGGTCTCACATGGGATTGTCAAGGAGCGGGTGGTCCCACCCAAGGAGATCGATCGCGCCGTGGAACGCAAGAAGCGGTTCGAAGCGAACCCGTGGAGACACACCTACGAGGAGGTTTGACATGACGAAGCGGGCGAAACCCGCCAGTGACGCAGTGGAGGTTCTTCACCGCCGGTTCTACAAAGGCAAACCGGGCCGGCTGAAGAACCTGGAAGAGGCGCGAGCGAACGAGGAGATCGCCCGCAAGCTCTACCGGCTAAGAACGGCGGCGGGATTCACCCAAGCTCAACTTGGCAAACTTATCGGCACCACGGCGTCGGTCATCTGCCGCCTCGAAGACGCGGATTACGAAGGGCACTCACTGGCAATGCTGCGCAGGATTGGCGCCGCCTTGAATCAGCGGGTCGAGATCCGGTTCGTTCCCATCCGCCGCTCGGCGTAGCACACCTATCTTTCGTTATCGCCGGGCTATAACTATTTCCAGTCTTGAACCGCCTTCGCTCTCCGTCCTAGAGTCAACCTGTGGTCATGCGACTATTGTCGATCTCGGTGTGCGCCGCCGGGCTCGGCGTCTCCATCGGCGGTGCGCAGCAGATCTCGCGCAAGGAACCTGCTCTTTATGCCGGCACGGAGCGTGCCTCACGCATCGAGGCGCGGCCGCCGGGCATCCGCCTCGGTCTGCGCAAGCCTCGGGAGTTCGTCATGGCTCCGCTTAGCGAGGCCGAGTTGTCTCATCTGGCCGCGCCCAGCATCCGGCTGAAAACTGGCATCCGGCGCACCTTGGCACCCCATGCGATGGCTACGGGCGGTTGGGAAACCACGTCCGAAGGCGCCCGCATCTGGCGCATGGCGATCCAATCCCCCGCTTCCCGCGGCATGCGCGTGGAGTTCGACGAGTTCTCCATTGGCGCGGGCAATGTCTGGGTGCACGATGGCACTCACGCCGCCGGCCCCTACACCGGCCGCGGCCTGTTCGGCGATGGCCACTTCTGGAGCGCCGCTGTGTTCTCCGGCTCGGTGACGGTGGAATACGAGCCCGCGCCCGATACGCAGCGCGAACTCCAGCCGCCTTTCCTCATCCGCGCCATTTCCCACCAGGCGCGGACCGCGCTCGACGCCACCGCCACCACCACGGAGGACCCCGCGGACTACTGCGAGCTCGACGCCAACTGCTACCCGGACTGGCACAGCACCATGAGCAGCGTGGCGCAAATCTTTTTCGTGGATAACGGCGACGAGATTCTCTGTTCGGGCTCGCTCCTCTCCACCCGCGACAACAGCTTCAAGCCCTACCTCCTGACCGCCGGCCATTGCGTCAACAACGAGGCGGCGGCGCGCTCCGTGGAGGCCTACTGGACGTACCAGACTCCGGCTTGCGGCGGCACGCCTCCCGCCAGCCGCGATTCCAGTGCCAAATCCACCTTGGGCGCGCACCTGATATCCAGCGCCACCATCGCCGATGGCGATTACAGCCTGGTCCTTCTGCAGGACGTTCCCGCCGGCACGACTTTCGCCGGGTGGGATATCGCCGACCCGCCGCTAGTTACCGCGTTGACCGCTATTCACCACCCCTCGGGCTCCTGGAAGCGCATTTCCTTCGGCGATCGCGTGGGCGACGCCGCCGTCGATGTCGAGGGCATCACCGCGCCGGCGAATCTCTTCCTCCAGGTGCAGTGGAACCAGGGCCGCACCGAACCCGGATCCTCCGGCTCGCCCCTATTTTCCGCGCCCGGTGTGGTTGTCGGCTCGCTTACCTACGGCGAGGTGTTGAGCGACGGTACGGTTTGCACCATCGACCCCAGCGTGTCCGGCTACGCGCGTTTCTCCAACACCTACGCCCAAGTCCAAGATTATCTGGAGAACCTGCCGGCCGATCTGGTAACGCCCGCCACACCGGCGTTGAGCTTCACCATTGCCAACCACGCCGCCCCGGCGGCGCAGACTGTGCAACTGGTGACGCAATCCACCGGGCAGGTCGCCTATAAGCTTCGCGCCGACGCTTCCTGGATCAAGCTTTCCGCCATTACCGGCAGCCTCTCGGTGAAGACGCCGGCCAGCATTACGATCTCGCTTGACCCCGCGCAGCTCATGCAAGCCGGCCAGTATTCCAGCACCGTGACCATCTTCTCCGGCGCCGCGCCGCCCCAGTTTCTGAGTGTTACGGCCACGGTGCGGGTGGATCAATCCAATGTGGCCGCCGGCATCATGCCCAATCCGGTGGTGCAATCCAACGCGCTGTGGAGCTTCCAGATCCGCCTGGCCGACACCGCCGGAGTGTCTACCCGCGTCACCGCGATGAAGTTCAACGGCACGGACTACAGCGCCAACATAGCGGCCTGGTTCGGCACGAACCGGATCGCGGCCTCCGGCGCCCTCGTGGCCCCGTTGCGCGGTTCCGGCGTGTTCCCGCACGGCGAAGAGTACTTTGAGTTCTGGGGAGTGGACGAGGCCAGCGGCCAACCGTGGTACCGCGTCGCCACCGTGACGTTCCAGTAAGGGGACCCCTCCCCGCCATCCGCCCCGCGAGGTAAGATAATCGCAAACAGCCATGCGAATTCGCTGTCTTGCCCTATGCTTCGCGGCCATCTTCGCCGCCGCGCAAAACTATACCGGACCGCGGCCGCCCCAACCGGACCTGCCCTACCTGAAACACGCCGAAAACCTGGTACCCACGGAGGTCCTGGAAGCCAAAGAGGAGAAGGGCAAGAAGGACGACGTCACCTACGTCATCGGCGGAGCGGCCTCCAGCGCCAGAACCCCGCTGGCCTCGCCGATCTTCTTGATGCAGTTCGACAAACTGGTGGCCGCCAAGCTGTCGCTCTACAAGCTGGAATCGAGAAACGGCCGGCGCGAGATCGTCTTTTCACCGCGGAAGCAGCCCAAAGCCATCGGCATCGAATTCACCCATTTGAACAACGACAAACTCTATCGCCTGGAAGTGGAGGAAAGCCTCGATCCGGGCGAGTACGCCTTCAGCCCCGACGGCACCAACCGGGTTTTCTGCTTCCAGGTCTACTGAGAACGCTGTCATACTGGAAGTTCGCTCTTCGTGCGTCTACCCCACGGCAATTGCCGCCTGTGGTATTCTGGTGGACGTACCAAAACGAGATTAAGAGAAGACAAGGAGCATTACCCCAAGAATGGCACTGGCGATTGAAGCAAAGCAGCAGATTCTCACCGGGAATCAGCGCCACAAGACCGACACCGGGTCGCCAGAAGTACAGATTGCCCTGTTGAGCAGCCGAATCACGATGCTGACAGAGCATTTCAAGACGCACAAAAAGGATCATGGATCCCGCAAAGGGTTGTTGACCCTGGTTGCCAAGCGTCGCCGGCTTCTGACTTACCTGCGAGATACGGGCCCAGAGCGCTACAAAGCGGTTCTTCTGAAGCTGGGCATCCGCCGCTAGTCCCATTCGCGGAAACCGTCCGTCCCATGTGTATGGCGCGGATGGGTCCGTTTTCACACCTGATTGGTCCGAACGGGTGCCGGGCGCGTTGCCAGGTGTTCGTGGCGGACTACCCTTCCTGTCAACTCCACTCTCAAACGGTTTCTGAGATGGAAACCGATTTTTAAGATTTGCCGGAACTGGTTTCCGGCAGAGTGTTGGAGGTTTAAGAAAGAATGCATCACATAGTTGAAGTAGACCTGGGCGGCCGTAAGATCACCCTGGAGACGGGTAAAATGGCCAAGCAGGCGGGCGGCGCTGTCGTCGTTCGTTCCGGTGACGCCGTGGTACTCGTCACCGCTTGTATGGCTGACCAGCCGAAGGTGGGGGCCGGGTTCTTCCCGCTCACCGTCGATTACCGGGAGTACACTTACTCCGCCGGCAAAATCCCCGGCGGATTCATTAAACGCGAGGGGCGTCCCTCGGAAAAGGAAGTCCTCACCAGCCGCCTGATCGATCGTCCGATCCGCCCGCTGTTCCCCGAAGGTTTCCTGCACGAAACCCAGATTATCGCCATGGTCCTGTCGGCCGATCCCGAACAGGATCCCAACTCGCTGGCCATCGCGGGCACGGCGGCGGCCCTGGCGATCAGCGAAATTCCCTTCCCCTACGTGCTGGGCGGCGTTCGCGTCAGCATGAAGGACGGCAAGTACATTGCCAACGCCACCTATACGGAGGGCCGCGAATCGAAGCTGAATATCGTGGTCGCCGGCACGGAAGAAGGCATCGTGATGGTGGAAGCCGGCGCGCAGGAGGTCTCCGAAGCCGAGGTCCTCGGCGCCATCGAGTTTGGCCATGAGTGCTGCAAGAAGATTGCCGCCGGTATCCGCGAACTGATGAAGCTGGCCGGCAAGAAAAAGCGCGAATTCGTCCCGCACGTCCTCGATCAGGCCATCTACGATCAGGTCGAAAAGGACGCCCGCGTGGACCTGACCGACGCCATGAACACGGCGAAGTACGAGAAGCTGGAAAGCTACGCGCTCATCGCCGGCGTCAAGAAGCGCGTGGTCGAAGCCCTGCCCGAAGAGCAGCGCGAAGAAGCCGCCCGGTGCTACTCGGCTCTCAAAGAGCGCGTCTTCCGCGACGAGATGCTGAAGAATCACCGCCGTCCCGACGGCCGCGGGTTCGACGAGGTGCGTAAGATCACCATCGAAACCGGCGTTCTGCCGCGCACCCACGGTTCCGCCCTCTTTACCCGCGGCGAAACCCAGGCGCTGGTCACCGTCACCCTCGGCACCAAGGACGATGCCCAGCGCATCGAACTCCTGGAACCGGGCGAGGCCAGCAAGCGCTTCATGCTGCACTACAATTTCCCGCCGTTCAGCGTGGGCGAAACGGGCTTCATGCGTGGACCCGGCCGCCGCGAAATCGGTCACGGCGCGCTCGCCGAGCGTTCGCTCACCGCGCTCATCCCCGGCGAGGAGAAGTTCCCCTACACCATGCGCGTGGTCAGCGACATCCTCGAATCCAACGGTTCGAGCTCGCAGGCCACCGTCTGCGGCGCGTCGCTCGCGCTCATGGATGCCGGCGCTCCGCTCACCGCGCACGTCGGCGGTATCGCCATGGGCCTGGTGCTGGAAGGCAAGGATTACGCCATCCTCACCGACATCGCCGGCGCCGAAGACCACTACGGCGACATGGATTTCAAAGTCGCCGGCACGCGCGCCGGCATCACCGGCCTGCAGATGGATATCAAGGTGCCCAACATCACCGTCGATATCATGAAGGAAGCGCTGGCTCAGGCGCGCAAGGGCCGCCTGCACATTCTCGACAAGATGTACGAGGCCATGCCCGCCGCCAAGACGTCGATCAGCCAGTACGCGCCGCGCATCTACACCCTGCACATTCCGACCGATAAGATTCGCGACGTCATTGGACCAGGCGGCAAAGTCATCCGCGGCATCATCGAGCAGACCGGCGTCAAGATCGACGTCGAAGACGATGGCACGATTCACGTGGCCTCTTCCGATGAAGCCAGCGCCAACAAGGCGATCCAGATCATCAGCGACCTCACCGCCACCGCCGAAATCGGCAAGACCTATCTCGGCAAAGTGGTGCGGCTGGTGGATTTCGGCGCCTTCGTGGAAATCTTCCCCGGGACCGACGGCCTGCTGCACATCAGCGAGATCGCCGAAAACCGCATCAAAGACGTCCGCGACGAGCTAAAGGAAGGCGACCAGATTCTGGTCAAATGCCTGGCGCTCGAAGGCAACAAAATCAAACTCAGCCGCCGCGCCGTGCTCAAAGAACAGCGCGAGAAGTTGAAGGCCGCGCCCGTCAGGGAGTAGCTTTTCGCTTAACGCAAGAAAGGCGCCGGCATCCGTCGGCGCCCATTTTGCGTTTGGGATGCGGTTCACCCGGGCGCTATGATGCAACCTGCTTGTTCTTCGCTCTCGGCCTGCCAGCCGAGATGTCGACATCCACTTTCAGGCCGGCGGCGGTCACCATGTTAACCAGTGTGTCGATCGTGAATAGCCCGATCTTGCCGCGCACCAGATCCGAGATTCGCGGCTGCGATACACCCATGATTCTGGCCGCGCGAGATTGGGTGATCTTTCTCTCCTGGATATAGCCGGTCAGAGCCATCATCATCTTGGCGCGGATGCGGAGGTTTTGCGCTTCGGCGGGCGGAAATCCGCAGTCGACGAAAACGTTCTCACTGCCTCTTGTCGCTCGCATCACTTCCTCCTTTCCGACAATTCACGGTAGCGTTTCTTCCCCAACTCGACGTCAAAGGAGGATGCCTTCCGAGTCTTCTTTCCGAAGACATGCAACACATAGACCGCGTCCTCGAACTTGGCCACGTAGAAGACGCGATATTCGCCCTCCGCATGGACTCGAATCTCCACGACTCCGGCGCCGACGAGTGGAATCGGCTTCCAATCGCCAGCCGAACGTCCTGCCTGAATCAAGCTCAACTGATAGCCGATTTCGCGCCGGGCGGCCGGGGGGGGAATCGTCGCAGGCGGTCCCGGCTGTCTCCGAGCCATTGGATCGGCTTGGCACCAATGCTCACTCATTAGGATTATACAGAATTTTTATAATCGGAGTGGATCTCGACCCACGGGCTTCGGGAACACTACACATGTCTTGGATGAACTCGCGCCCAAACTGACCTCTGCGCATCATATTGACGTGCCGGTGCTGTGCGAAATTCACACCGTTAAATCAACTGCGGCGTGGAAACCCGCTTTCCTGCCGCTTCCGGTCCGTCAGAGGGTGATCGAGAGGCGCGTGTCGCCGCGAAGCAGCACGGTTTCCGAGTGAACGGGAGTCGATCCCTCCATCACGACAATCAGGTATTGGCCGCGGTCAAGGCCGGACGCTACGAAATAGCCGCTATTAGAGTCGATCGGTGCTTCCATTCCACCTGAACCGTGGACGGGAACCACCTTCACCCATAGACCGGCTGCAACCTTCGCGCCAGTGGCTCTCCCGGCGATGGTCGAAAACGTCCGACACTCTTCGCCAAGGGCTAATTGCGCCCGCACATTGAGCGTGGCTTGGTCTAGGCGGACCGCAACGTCTACCGCATAGAATCCGGGCGCTGCTAGGCGAACCGTATATTCGCCATACAGAACTCCGTCAAATCGTCCCTTCTTCGCACTTGCCAGTTTGCGCATAGTCTTCGCCTCCAGCAGGTCCGCGTTGACCATCTGTATTGGCGCACCAAGAACGTCGAATCCGGCGGCCTCGATGGTGCCTTTCTGAGTCTGTATGAAGATGCAGTCTCCACTGCAAACACTGCCAATCAGCAGCAGGCAGAAAATTCGTACCAGCATGCCTTATCATATGGCGAACCAAAGGGCCGAAGGACGGGGTTATCGGAAAATGACGGGCCACTCGGCCACGATAGTCGTCGAAGCACTCCCGTTGCGCCCGGCGTGAGTACCACCCCGGGGGTGATCGCCCAGCATGTACCGATTTCCTACCCGAACAGCCCAGCGCACCGGCAATCCAGCAGCGACCCTCCGCCGGACGCATATTCCAGCACCCAGGAAAACCACTTCCTTAACCTCTCTTCATTTGACTTGCCCTTCCCTGCTTCGCTATCCTGAATTTTCACCGTAGAGGCGCGGCGGCCATCAGTAGCCGGACCGGGTTTCCGATTGAGTCTCGGAGGCCGGCGACAGGGGCCGTAAGCAGTTTCCGCCGAAACTGGAACGGAATCTCAACTCCTTCCGGTTGGGGAGCCAGGTCAAATCCTGCTCACTGTCACCCGTTCACAGGCGGGTGGAGCGCTATCGGGACTGAAACACGCGGCCTGCAGCAGCGTACTTTCCTCCTCTTCGCCTCCCCCAAACGGAACTTTTATGAACGTATTCGAACTCACACGAGCCCTGGTCGATATCGAATCCATCACCAATAACGAAGAGCGCGCCGGCAATTTCCTCTACGACTACCTGGCGCCCCTCGCCGCGCTCTACGATGGCGAGGTCGAGCGCGTCGAAGTGGAACCGCGGCGCTTCAACATATTTGCCCAATGGGGCGATCCGCTGGTGGTCACCCTCTCCACCCACATCGATACCGTGCCGCCGTTCTTCACCTCGCGCGAGGACGCCGATTTCATCTGGGGGCGCGGCGCCTGCGACACCAAGGGCATCATCGCCGCCATGATCAAGGCCGTGGAAGGCCTGCTGGAGGATGGCCACCGCGGCGTCGGCCTGCTCTTCGTGGTGGGCGAGGAGCGCAACAGCGCGGGCGCCTATAAGGCCGCCCACACGCCGCGCGGCTCGCGCTACATCATCAACGGCGAGCCCACCGAAAACAAGCTCGCCCTCGGCAGCAAAGGCGCGCTCCGCTACGAGGTCTGCGCCACCGGCAAGATGGCCCACTCCGCCTATCCCGAACTCGGCGAGAGCGCCATCGACAAACTGCTCGACGCCCTCGCCGAAATCCGCCGCATCCCGCTGCCGGTCGATCCGCTGCTCGGCCCCAGCACGCTCAACATCGGCACCCTCGGCGGCGGACGCGCGCCCAACGTCATCGCCGACGAAGCCCGCGCCGATATCATGATCCGCCTGGTGGGCGATTCCGCCGATACCAAGGCTGCGCTCAAGCGCGCCGCCAGTGGCCGCGCCGAACTGCGCGAGATCATCGAAATCCCCGCTGTCCGCCTGGGCGCGGTGGAGGGCATCCCCACCACCGTGGTGGCCTTCACCACCGATATCCCGGCGTTCAACGGCGTCTGGGGCGAGCCCTTCCTCATCGGCCCCGGCACCATTCACGTCGCGCACACGCTGGAAGAGCGCGTGCCCAAAGCCCAACTCACCCAAGCTGTGGAACTCTACCAACACATCGTAAAGGAATTATGCAAACGCGAATCGAAGTAGGCATTCTCGGCGCCACCGGCATGGTGGGCCAGCATTTCATCAGGTTCCTCCAGGGGAACCCGTGGTTCGACCTCAAGTGGCTGGGAGCCAGCGATCGCTCCGCCGGCAAGAAGTACCAGGACGCCATGACGTGGCACCTCGCCGGCGGCACGCCCGACACCGTGGCCGGCCTCACCGTGGATGAATGCAAGCCCGGCAATGCCCCGCGCCTCGTCTTCTCCGCTATGGACGCCGGCGTGGCCACCGAAATCGAGCGCGCCTTCGCCCAGGCCGGACACGTGGTGGTATCCAACTCGCGCAACCATCGCATGGAGCCGGATGTTCCCCTGCTGGTGCCGGAAATCAATCCCGATCACCTTAAGCTCGTGCCCGGCCAGCAGCGCGCCCGCGGGTGGAAAGGCCAGATCGTCACCAATCCCAATTGCTCCACCATCGGTCTCGTCATGGCGCTCGGGCCGCTCAAGCAGTTCGGCATCGCCAAGGTGATCGTGACCACCATGCAAGCCATCTCCGGCGCCGGATATCCCGGCGTGCCTTCTATGGACATCGTGGGCAACGTCATTCCGTTCATCGGCGGCGAAGAAGAAAAGATGGAGATGGAAACGCAGAAGATCCTGGGCGATTTCGCCGGCGATCATATCGCTCCGCTGGCCGCCAAAGTCAGCGCCCACTGCAACCGCGTCGCCGTCGTCGATGGCCACACCGAAACCGTGTCCGTGGAATTCTCCTCCAAGCCGTCGGAGGCCGATCTCCGCCACGCCCTGGAAAGCTTCCGCGGCGTGCCGCAGCAGCGCGATCTGCCCAGCGCGCCGCCGCGCCCCGTCATCTACATGACGGAAACCAACCGCCCGCAGCCGCGTAAGGATGCCGAACGCGAGCGCGGCATGGCTGCCTTCGTGGGACGCCTGCGCCCCTGCCACGCGCTCGATTACAAATTCGTCGTGCTCAGCCACAACACCATCCGCGGCGCGGCCGGCGCGGCCGTACTGAATGCCGAGCTGATGCATTCGGAAGGGATGCTCGACTCATGATCGTCATGAAGTTCGGCGGCACCTCGGTGGAGAGCGCCGCCGCCATCACCCGCGTCGCCGGCATCGTGCGCGCGCGCGAAGCGCGCCGCCCCGTAGTGGTGGTCTCCGCCATGGGGAAGACCACCAACCGGCTGCTCGAAATCGCCGGCGCCGCCATCGCGGGCAAGCGCGAAGAGTACATCCGCCAACTGCACAACCTGCGCGACTACCACTCGCGCGAGGCGCGCCTGGTCGTTCCCCTGAGCGACCGCGCCGATCTCGACCGCTTCCTCGACGAGCACTTCCAGGAGCTCACCGAGCTGGTCAAAGGGCTCGCCGTCCTCGGCGAACTCACCCCGCGCTCCATCGACGCCATCTCGAGCTACGGCGAGCGCCTCTCCAGCTACATCGTCACCCTCGCCTTCCGCCACTTCGGCATGCCGGCCGAGCACGTGGATTCGCGCGACGTCGTGATCACCGACAAGCGCCACACCCAGGCCGCCCCCAACTTCCCGGAAACCTACGCCCGCCTCAAGAAGACCATTCCGCCGCTGGCCGCCCAAAGCGTGGTCGTCATGGGCGGCTTCATCGCCTCCACCGAGGATGGCGTCACCACCACCCTGGGCCGGGGCGGCAGCGATTACACCGCGGCCATAGTGGGCGCTGGGCTAGATGCCGAAGAAATCCAGATCTGGACCGACGTGGACGGCATGCTCACTGCCGACCCCACCATCCTGCCCGGCGGCCATCGAGTCAAGACCATCTCCTTCGCCGAAGCCGCCGAACTCGCTTACTTCGGCGCCAAGGTGCTGCACCCCGCCACCGTCGTCCCGGCGATCGAGAAGAACATCCCCGTGATGATTCTCAATTCGCGCCGCCCCGACGTGCCCGGGACGCGCATCACCGCCGATTCGGTGCATTGCGAAAACACCGTGAAATCGATCGCCTGCAAGCGCAAGATCACCACCGTCAACATACACTCCACGCGCATGCTGATGGCCCACGGCTTCCTGCACCGCATCTTCGAAATCTTCGATCGCTACGAAACCCCCGTCGATATGGTGGCCACCAGCGAAGTCAGCGTTTCCCTCACCATCGATAACACCCGCCACATCGATCTCATCCTGGCCGACCTGCGCCAGTTTGCCGAAGCCACGGTGGAGCACGATGGCGTCATCGTCTGCCTGGTGGGCGAAAATATCCGCTACACGCCAGGCGTGGCGCGCCGCGTTTTCAATTCGCTCGATGGCATCAACATCCGCATGATCAGCCAGGGAGCGTCGCTGCTCAATATCAGCTTCGTGGTGGCCGAAAGCGATCTCGTGCGCACCGTCACCGCGCTGCACCAGGAGTTCTTCGCCACGCTCGACCCCGAAGTCTTCGAACGCAAAGAGGCGGTGCATGCGTAAGCTCGCCATCGTCGGCTACGGGAAAATGGGCAAGCTCATCGAGCAGCTCGCCCCCGAGTACGGGTTCGAGGTGGCGCTCAAGCTGGACGAGTTCAATAACGCCGATGGCGCCGGACTTACCGCAGGGAATTTCGCCGGCATCGATGTCGCCATCGAGTTTTCCATCCCCGCCGCCGTGCCCGGCAACGTGGAAGGCATCGCCGCGCTCGGCGTCCCGCTGGTGGTGGGCACCACCGGCTGGCTGGAACATATCGACCGGGTGAAGCGGGCCATCGAAGTTCACCATACCGGCCTGGTGTGGAGCCCCAATTTCTCCATCGGCGTGAATGTGTTCTTCCGCCTGGTGGCTGAAGCCGCGCGCCTGCTCGCCAGTGAGCCGGCATACGGCGCCTGGGCCTGGGAAATTCACCACGCGGCCAAGAAAGACGCGCCATCGGGCACGCTACTGAAGCTGGTGGAGGGGATGAAGAAGGCCGGCTATGCGCGGCCCATCGACGCGGGATCCAATCGCGCCGGCACCATCCCCGGCACCCACGAAATCGGTTTCGATAGCGGGGCGGACACCATCACGCTCCGCCACACGGCGCGCAGCCGCGAAGGCTTCGCCCGAGGCGCGCTCAAAGCCGCCCAATGGATCATGGACAAAAGAGGTTTCTACGAGTTCAGCGAGATTGAGTTTTGATCGAAGAAAGAACTAGCCGCCGATGAAAGCCGATGTACGCGGGTAAGAAACAGGCGTTTTTGTTTTATCCGCGTTCATCGGCGTTCATCGGCGGCCATTGATTTTGTCTTTTTGGGAGGTGGTACATGTTTACCGGATGCGGCACAGCCCTGGTCACTCCGTTCCGCCAGGACCTGTCCCTGGATGAATCAACCCTGCGCGCGTTAGTCCGCCGTCAGATCGCGGCCGGCATCGATTTCCTCGTCCCCTGCGGCACCACCGGCGAAAGCCCCACGCTGACTCGCGCCGAGCACCTGCGCGTGATCGAGATCACGCTGGAAGAGGCCAAGGGCGAGGTCCCCGTGCTGGCCGGCGCCGGAGGCTACAACACTCACGAGGTCATCGAGCTCGCCCGCGAAGTCGAAACCCTGGGCGCCGACGGCATCCTCTCCGTCACCCCCTATTACAACAAGCCCACTCAGGAAGGCCTCTACCAGCACTACCGCGCCATCGCGGCGTCCACCCGCCTGCCCATCGTGCTGTACAGCGTGCAGGGGCGCACCGGCGTCAACATCGAGCCCGCCACGCTCGCCCGCCTCGCCAAAATCGACAACATCGTAGGCGTCAAGGAAGCCAGCGGCAACATCGGCCAGATGGCCACCGTGCTGCACGAAGTCCCTGCCGAATTCATCGTGCTTTCCGGCGACGACGCCATCACCATCCCGCTCGCCTCTCTCGGCGGACGCGGCGTCGTCAGCGTGGCGTCCAACGAAATCCCCGCCGAAATGACGGCCATCGCGCAAGCCTGCCTGCGCAACGATTTTCCCGCCGCCCGCCAGATCCAGGCAAAATTCCTCCCCCTCATGAACATCAATTTCGTGGAGTCCAACCCCATTCCGGTGAAAGCCGCGATGGCGCTGATGGGCCTCCTGGAGCCCGTCTGGCGACTCCCCATGGTGCCGCCCAGCCCGGCCAACCTGGCCAAAATCGAATCCGTGTTGCAGTCCGTGGAACTCCTGGTACACCATGCGAGCTGAGATCGAACGCCTCTTCGATAACAAGCCGGCGGAGTACACGCCGGAAGACAAAGGCGTCTTTGCCGCCTTCATTCTCTCGCTGACCGAGGGCCGCATTCGAGCGGCCCAGCCGGACCCCGCCACTGCCACCGGCTGGCGCGTCAACGCCTGGGTCAAGAAGGGCATTCTGGTCGGCTTCCGCATGGGCATCAACGTGGACATGTCCGTGGGCGCGCTCAGCTTCCGCGACAAAAACACCTACCCGATGCAGCGCATCGGCCCCGAGAAGGGCATCCGCATCGTCCCCGGCGGGTCCAGCGTCCGCGAAGGCGCCTACCTCGGCCGGAATGTCACCTGCATGCCGCCCATGTACATCAACGTCGGCGCCTACGTCGACGACGGCACCATGGTGGATTCGCACGCCCTCGTGGGCAGTTGCGCCCAGGTCGGCAAAAATTGCCATATCTCCGCCGCCAGCCAGATCGGCGGCGTGCTGGAACCCGTCGGCGCGCTGCCCGTCGTCATTGAAGACGATTGTCTCGTCGGCGGCAACTGCGGCGTCTACGAAGGCACCATCGTCAAACGACGCGCCGTGCTCGGCACCGGCACCATTCTCAATCGCTCCACGCCGGTCTACGACCTGGTCCGCCACACCATCCACCGCGCTACCGATGACGACCCGCTCGTCGTCCCCGAGGGCGCCGTCGTCATCGCCGGCGCGCGCGCCATCACCAACGGTCCCGGCAAGGATTGGGGCATCAGCGTCTACACCCCCGTCATCGTGAAATACCGCGACGCCAGGACCGACACGCGCATTCAGCTCGAAGATCTACTAAGATAGACATGCGCGCGCGATGTCCCGCATTCTCCTCGCTGACGACGACGCTGTACAACTCGACCTCCACAAGCAGATCCTCGAAATCGCGGGCTACCAGGTGGAAACTGCGCTCACCGCATCGCGGACGGTGCGTTGCATCGAGAAGGCGCCGCCGGACCTGACGATCATGGATCTCCGCTTTCCCAACGCCCTGGGCGAATCCGACCCCCGGGAAGGTATGGCCCTGATTCGACGGATCCGCCACCTCGGCTACCGCGCCCCGGTGATCGTTCTCTCCGGCTGGCCCGCGGATCTATATGGCCAACCCGAAGAGCGGTTGGTCTCCTGCATCCTGCTCAAGCCGGTAAGCATCCGCGAACTCCTCCACGCCATCCGCGGCCTTCTCGCCTGACCGCACCTCTGTAGAGTAGCCTTCCAAGGCTGCCATGCCCCCTTTCGTGGGGGCATGCTTTCTTCGCCGGTCCCGTCACTGCTGCTTGCGGGCCAGTTGTCCCAATTGCTGCTGCTGCGTGGAGCCCCCGGGTGGCACGGCGGTGGTCGTCGTGGTCACCAGCTTGCGTGCCCGCGCGAAGTCCTCTTTGAGCTTGGCGGTGATCTTGTCCGCCACGTCCGTGCTGGCCCCGCGGAACTTCGCCCCCAGGCTCTCCTGCGTGGTGGCCCAGATCACGTCGCCTTCCTTGTTGACCAGGCGCACCGCCGCCACCGCTTCGTGACGCCGCTCCGACGAATGGTCGCTCTCGTTTTCGCCGATGCCGAAACCGGCGTTCGCGCCCCGCGAGGTGCTGGTCGTGCGCCCGGTCCCGAAATTCGTCCGCGCGTTGATGCCGTCGGACGAACTGTACTACTAAATCCTTGTTTGTTTGCGTGACGCGACGATTTTATCATGCTGCCTTCAGGAGTTGGTTTAGTTGATGGAGGCTGGTTCGGGCGAGGGTAAGAACAGCCAAGATGATGATCC
>JBEKDV010000158.1:0-16110 GCA_050014175.1 Candidatus Solibacter sp.
AAAAGCGTGCGGTTGGCATATCTGCGTAGATTAAGTAACAGGTTCGGGGCGGAAACCCGCGCCCCGAACCCGTCCGGGGCCTGCCAAGATCTCCGGACAGTTTATTTTGCAAGTTCCTAGGTACCCCGCCTGCCCCACCTGGCGGATCACAGCAGGTTCTCCGCCACGAATTCGGCTTCGGCGGCGTTGCGCACACGGTAGTTGAGCCTGCCGGCCGTGGCTTTGGCGATGGCGCGAACGGTTTCGCCGGGCTCCCCGCGGTAGTGGAAGGTGAGGGTGATCTGGAAATGCTGCGCGGCGGCTGCCATCCGATCAAGGTCCGTTTCGGCGACCGGTCCGGGACAGACCAATTGGGGGGCATGGCCGCGCTCCTTGAGGTCTTCCAGGGCGGAGCGAAGGAATTGCGCAGTCATGGGACTGGCGGCATCCCATTCCAGGTCGAAGCGGCGCGAGATTTTGACGGCGGCACGGGCGCTACGGATCTGCTGGTAGACCTTTTCGGCCACGTCGAGGCCACTCGCCGAGGCAGGGATGGCGACGGAGTAGCGGCTGCAGCCTTCCATGCCGTTGAAGTTGGCGACGGCTCCGGCTTCGGTGGCGAGGTCCGCCGCCACGGTGTAGGCGGATCGCCAGCCGGCGCGGATGGCCGCCCACATGACGGCGTGATAATCCCCGGAAAAGGCGGCGAAATTCTTGCCGGAGCGCTTCCGGATGGCGCGGAAGGTGTCGAAGGCGGCGGGGTAGCCTTGCTCGACGGTAATGGTGGTGCGTGCGCCCTGGGGCTGCGGATAGAAGGCCGGATTGATGCGCGCGGCAAAAGTCTCCACGTTGGCGCGGTCGCCGGGACCGAAGGGAATGGCGTTGATGACCATCTCCGACCCGTTGGGACGGCGCATGCGGCCGATGAGGAGGGGCTTGTAGTAGATGCTGCTGGTAGGCGCGGTGGAGAGCGCCATGTGGAGCAACAGCGGTTCGGTGGCATCCACGGCCAGGTAGTATACCGAGTGATGAACCGGGTCGCGCTCCAGCGAGCCGAAGAAGGGGGCGATGGACTGGAGTTTGAGCACGGCGGCGGCGCGCGCCGCCAGGCGGTTGCGCACGTCGTCGGACAAAGGCTTGCCTTCGGCGTGATGGAAAATCAGGTTTGCCACTTCCGCCGCTTCCGGGGGGCGCAGGGGCAATTCCAGGGGGACGGGAGTCACGCTTTTACTCTACAGCAGCCCGTCGATGAGCTGCGTCATGCGGGGGTCCATCCAATCGGCGGGTTCGGCGAGCTTTTGCAGCACCTTGCCCTGGGCATCGATGATGTAAGTTTCCGGGTACATGAAGGTGCCGAAGTCCTCGTGCAGCTTGGATTCGCGGGTGTAGAGGAATGCCGGATTGAACTTCCGGAGGAAGGCGCGGTAGGCGTTTTCGTCCTTGTCCACGCTGATGCCGAGGACGACCACTCCCTTGGAGGCATAGGCGGCGGCGAACTGGCTGAGCGAGGGGGTTTCCTGCACGCAGGGCGGACACCAGGTGGCCCAGAAATTGAGCACCAGGAGTTTGCCGCCGAAGTTGGGCAGGGACACGATGCGGCCGTTATCGGCGCGGATGGTGAACGCCGGCGCGGTATCGCCGGCGACGACCACGCGTTCGTGGATGCTGGAGTAGATGAAGTAGACGAGGACGGCCGAAAGGAGCACAATGCCGCCTCGCAACAGACGGTCGGTGTTAGAGCTTGGCATGACGGACTATAATTTAATTGTATCT
Source organism: Candidatus Solibacter sp. (assembly GCA_050014175.1). Taxonomy (GTDB): domain Bacteria; phylum Acidobacteriota; class Terriglobia; order Bryobacterales; family Bryobacteraceae; genus Solibacter. The sequence goes on from JBEKDV010000158.1 coordinate 1,753, forward strand.
CCATAGGCCCTCCCGGCGTCGAAAAAACACGCATGGTGATTACCCGCAAAGTTGAGTTTTCCGCCTCCCATGTTTGCCGGGATCCGCGGCTTTCCGACGAGGAAAACCAGCGGATATACGGCATGGCGGCGAATCCGCACGGCCACGGCCACAACTACGTGGTGGAAGTCAGCCTGGCGGGCGACCCCGATCCGGTGACGGGCATGGTGCTCGATCTGAAGGAGCTGAAAGCCATTCTGGAGCACGAGATCGTGGAGCCTTACGATCACCGCTTCCTGAACTACGAGGTGCCGCCGTTCGACCGGGAAGTGCCCACCACGGAGAACATCGCGCTCGACATCTGGCGCCGGCTGGAACCGCGCCTGAGCGCCGGCAACGGGAAATTGCACGCCGTCCGCGTGTACGAGACGCCGGAACTGTACGTGGATTATTTTGGAGAGGCAGAGTGTTCCGCGTAACCCGGCGTTACCAGTTCGCCGCCTCGCACCGCCTGCACTCGGGCGAGTTGAGCGAGGAAGAGAATCGGCGGTTGTACGGCAAGTGCAACAATCCCTACGGCCACGGTCACAACTACGTGGTGGAAGTGAGCGTGCGCGGGCCGCTCGTGGGGGCGACGGGGAGGGCTGTAGACACCGCCGCGCTGGACGAACTGGTGCAGCGGGAAGTGGTCGGGCCGTTCGACCACCACGACCTGAACCGGGACGTGGCGGTGTTTGCGAGCGTGGCGGCGCCGTTGGTACCCACGTCGGAAAATCTCGGGTTTGAGATCTGCCGCCGGCTGAAACGAAATTGGAAGCAAGTGTTTCCGGGCGAGTGGCCGAAGCTGGAGAAGATTCGCATCGGCGAGACGGCGCGGAACATCTTTGAAGTGAGAGCCGATGAAATCGAATAAAGCAGTTGTCAAGATGATGGAGCCGCAGGCGCGGGACGAGTCGATCGCCCCGCTGGTCGAGGAGATGTTGGGCCGTCTGGGGGAGGACCCGAAGCGCGATGGCCTGCTGCACACGCCGCAGCGGGTGGACAAGGCGCTGCGTTTTTTGACCAGCGGCTATGAGATGAAGGTCGAGCGGATTCTGAACGGCGCGCTGTTTGAGGTGAAGTACGACGAGATGGTGGTGGTGCGGGATATCGAGTTCTTCAGCCTGTGCGAGCACCACATGCTGCCGTTCTACGGCAAGATGCACGTGGCCTACCTGCCGCAGAAGAAGGTGATCGGGCTGAGCAAGATTCCGCGCATCGTGGACATGTTCGCGCGGCGCTTGCAGATTCAGGAACGGCTGACGCAGCAGATCGCGCAGACCATTCAGGAAGCGATCAATCCGCTGGGGGTGGGAGTGATCTGCGAGGCGCGCCACTTCTGCATGATGATGCGGGGTGTGGAGAAGCAGCACTCGGGGGCGATGACGAGCGCCATGATGGGAGCGTTCCGCAATCGCAAGGAAACACGGGACGAGTTTCTGGCGCTGGTGAATCACCGGGGGAACGGGTACTGAGAGAGGTTGTCGCCAAGGCGGGTGGGCAAAGAGAAGATCGATCAGGACGTCATCAGCGGCCCGCGCTTTCCGCTGGTGTGGGTAGTTCCGATAACGGGGGCTTCGGGCGAGGGGCTGCTTTATCTAAACAGACCGGCCCGTCAGGCCGAAGTAAGAAGCGGACGCGAGCATGTGCCGGTCGTTAGTCCACACCTCGCGTTCTCCGGTTTCCTGTGCGGTCGCCAGGTGCACCGCGTCGGCGGTGCGTATGAAGAGATCGGGCGGAGCGGAAACGATCAGGGCACTGGTTCTCCGCAGCAGAGCCTCGTGAACGGGAATGAGCTTCCACAAGCCCTCCTGTACATGCTGGTAGAAGCGGGAGGAAAGTTCGTGCGCGTCGCTGGGCGCCAGCGAGCCTTCGCGCAAGCGGCGATGAATTACCGCGTGGAATTCGGCCAAAGCCCATAGCGACGAATGGATGGTATCGGCTGTTCGGACAAGTTCACGAACCCGGGGAGATTCGGGTTCATTGAAATAGAATTTGGCAATATACGAGGTGTCGAGATACACGGTGCTTATCGATCGCGATCCTCTTCGATAATCTTCGTACTGTCGCCGACTTGCGGCAAGCGAGCCCAGATTTCGCGCATGGAGTCGAAAATCCGCGCTTTCTTGCCGGCAGGCATGCGCGAGGGAGCGGTAATAGGGCGTAACTCCGCGACGGGTTCGCCACGGCGTTCGATCAAGATAACGCCACCTTCGGCAGCCTCGCGTACAAACTCCGAGGTATGAATGTGGAGTTCACGGACCGACGTCTTCCTCATGAGCTACAGTGTAGCACAACCGAAAGCAGCGGCACCTAGCGTGGCTACGGCCGTCCGGTGATGCGGCGGCGCAACAGGTCGAGCGCCGCCTGAGCGGCGAAGCTACGGACGCGTTGGCGGTCGCCCAGGAATTGCCGGTGCACGGAGGTAGTGCCGGCGGCATCGGCGAGGCCCACGTACATGGTGCCCTTGGGGACCTTTTCGTCGCCGGTTTCCGGTCCGGCGGCGCCGGTGACGGAAAGCGCGTACGTGGATCTGGTGCGGCGGCGGGCGCCGAGGGCCATGGCTTCGGCGGTTTCCTTGCTGACCGCGCCGTGCTCTTTGAGCGTCTCCGGGCTGACTCCTAACAACTCCATCTTCATGGCGTTGTTGTAGGCGATGAAGCCGCCCACAAAGTACTGGGAACTCCCCGGCGCAGTGGTGAAGCGCTCGCCGAGCATGCCGCCGGTGGCGCTTTCCGCTACCGAGACGGTAGCGTCCGCCATGTGTAGCAGTTCTCCCACCACGAGTTCGAGCGGATCGCCGTTGCGCGAGTAAATGCGGTCGCCCAGCAGCAATTCGACGGGGCCGCCGACTTCGGCGAGGAGCGCTTCCGCCTCGGCTTCGGTGGCGCAGCGCGCGCGCAGATGAATCTGGATGTCGCCGGCGGCCGCCAGGATGGTGGTCACCGGGTTTTCGTATTTCTTGTAGACCGGGGCGATCAGTTGATCGAGATCGCTCTCTCCCATGCCGGCGACGCGCAGGAACAGCGTGCGAATCACCTGCTTGGGCACGATGCGGGCAAGGCGCGGGAGGCAGTGCCGCTGGAACATCGACTTGAGCTCGTGCGGCGGACCGGGCAGCAGCATGGCCACGGAGCCGGATTCTTCGAGCCACTGTCCGGGAGCGGTGCCGCGATCGTTGGACAGGATGTCCGCGCCCTGGATGACGAAGGCCTGGCGTTTGTTAACTTCGGCCATCTTACGTTTGGCGGCGGCGAAGCGCTGCGCCAGCCAGTCGGCGATTTCGGTATCGAAGACGAGTTTGCGGCCGAGCGCGAGGGCGACGGCTTCGCGGGTGACATCGTCTTCGGTGGGGCCGAGGCCGCCGGAGAGAATCAGGATGGGCGAGCGGCCCATGGATTGGCGCACCTGGGCGGCGAGGCGGTCGCGGTCGTCGCCGATGACGAACTTGGTGACCACTTCGACGCCGAGCTTATTCAGTTCACTGGTGAGGTAGAGCGAGTTGGTATCGACGCGATCGCCGGTGAGCATCTCGCTGCCGATGGCGATGATCTCGGCGTTCATTAGTAGAGAGGCCGCCCCTTGATGCCGATATCGACGCGGTGGATGGCGTTGGTAGTGGCCACCACCATGGCGCGCGACGGGGTGAAGGCCACGCCGACAATGCCGGGGCCGGAGAGAAACAGGTCGGCGCGCCGGCTGGAATCGAGGCGCACGACGCCCTTGCGGCCGGCGATGGAGGCGGCCACGTAGAGCCGGCCCTCCTCATCGAACGCCATGCCTTGCGGGCGGCCCAGGCCGCGGTAGAAGACTTCCACCTCGCCCTGGTGCGAGATGCGGAACACGGCGTCGAAGCTGGAAGTGGTGGGTCCGGTGACGTAGAGATAGCCGTCGGGACCGAAGGTCAGGTGGTAAGCCGAAATGGACGGTTCCAGGGTGGCGAAGACGAAAATCTGGCGGTTGGGACTGATCTTGAAAATGGTGCCGGAGCGATCGCCCACGTAGAGATTGTGTTCGCCATCGAAGGCAATGCCGGTAGCCACGCCCATGCCTTCCACGTACACGCTCATGTTACCGCTGGGGGTGACCTGGTAGACGAAGCCGTCGTAGCGGCTGGAGATGTATAGCATGCCCTGCTCATCGAAGGTGAGCGCAGTGGCATTCATGAGGTCGTTGATGAACGGCTTCAAGGCGAAGTTGAGATCGATCTTGTAGACCGCCACGGGGACCTTCTGGCCGCGCGATCCGCTGAAGGTGGTGAAGATGTTGCCGAACGAATCGACGGCGGGGTTGGTGACGGGATGCAGGTTGTCGGCCACCATCACGCCGATGTCGCAGGCCCAGGACTCGCTGGTCTGGGCGCCGCTCCCGATCACCAGTTCGCCGGCGGTGGCGCCCTCCGGTACACGGGCGATGACAAAGGAATCGGAGCCGATGATGACCGGCGCGCCCACTTCCCCGATGGTTACTTTGGGCCGTTCCTCCTGGGCAAAGCCCTTCCCCCGAATCTGCAACTCGCCGCCGGCAATGGCCGCGGGCGGAGTGACCTGGGAGATGAGCGGCCTGGGGTCTGCTGGTTTTCGGAGAGGCATATTTAGTAAAGATTGAAACACCCTGCCAGGAATAACACAAGGGCGGCGTACACGCCCGCCATGACGTCGTCCAGAATGATACCGAGCCCTCCGGGGAGGGCCTCCAGTTGCCGCACGGGCGGCGGCTTCCAGATATCGAAGAGGCGGAAGAGGGCGAAGGCCGCCAGATAGCTCTTCCAGTTTAGCGTGCGCGCGCCGGCGAGCGCGATCCACAGGCCCATGACTTCGTCCACGACGACAATCTGGGGGTCCTTGAGGTGGGTGACCTGTGCGGCGATGGCGGCGGCCCAGGTGGCGGGGACGAAGAGCACGGCCGCGAGGACGAGGAAATGCCACCAGGCGAAGCCCAGGTACTCGTGAAGCAGGATGCCGATGGCGAGGGCGGCCAGGGAGCCAGCGGTGCCGGGGGCGACGGGGGAATAGCCGCAGCCGAACCAGGTGGCGAGTTGGAGGGCGAGTTTCTTCTTCATCGGCGCGAAAAAAACATCATGGGCCGCCGATGAACGCAGATGAACGCCGATGCGTGATGGGTTTTCATCGGCGTTTATCGGCGTTCATCGGCGGCCGTTCCTCTTCTTCCTGCTGGGGCTGGATCTCAGGGCCTGGGATCACGTACTTGTCGGTGGCCCAGTTGCCCAGGTCGATGATGCGGCAGCGTTCGCTGCAAAACGGGAAATCGGGATCGCCCGGGGCGACCTTTTTTTTGCAAATCGGGCAAGTCATCATACGGCGACTAAGGGCGAAATATTGATGAATACGCTGGCTGCCGGCGGCGGGGCAGGTTCGGTGGGCGCGAGCAGCGTGCCCACCACGTCGTAATCGTGCGCTTCGGTGATGCGCAGGCGGCGGATCTCGCCGGGGCGCGGTTCGGAGCCTTCGAAATCGTTGATCAGGGTTACGCCATCGATCTCCGGCGCCTGGGTGGCCATGCGCGATTCCCACAACAGATCGGTCTCGGTGGAAAGACCGCCGACCAGCACCGCGACCTCGCTGCCCACCAGGGCGCGATTTTGCGCGCGCGCGATTTTGCGCTGCATGGCCATCAGGCGGCGCTTGCGATTCTGCACGGTGCGTCCGTCCACTTTGCCATCGAGCCCGTAGCTGGCGCTGGTGTCCTCGTCGGAGTAGGCGAACACGCCGAGATTATCGAATCTGGCGGCTGCGACGAACTGGCACAACTCCTCGAAATCCCGGGCGGTTTCGCCGGGGAATCCCACGATGAAGCTGGTGCGTATGGCGACGCCGGGAATGGTGCGGCGGATGCGTTCGATCAGCTTGAGGAAAACATCGCCCGATCCTCCGCGCTTCATGCGCTTGAGGACGCCGGCACTGGCATGCTGGAGCGGCATGTCGATGTACTTGGCAAGCCGGGCGTGTCCGGCGATGGTATCGAGCAGGCGCTCGGTGACTTTGTTGGGATAGGCGTAGAGGAAACGGATCCAGTTTTCGGCAGGGGTATCGATTTGCGCGAGGCGGGCGAGGAGACGGGCGAGGCCGTCCCGGAGTCCGAAATCCTCGCCGTAGCAGGTGGTGTCCTGGCCGATCAGGTTGATTTCGCGGACGCCCTGCCGGAAGAGGCGGGTGGCCTCGGAGACGACGGATTCGAAGCGCCGGCTGCGGAAGGCGCCGCGATATTGCGGGATCACGCAGAAGGTGCAGGGGTGATCGCAGCCTTCGGCGATCTTCAGGTAGGCGAAGTGGCGCGGGGTGGAAAGCACGCGCGGGGTGAGGTCGTGGTAGAGGTAGGGCTCCAGGGGATTGGTGCCGGGTTCCAACCCCTCGCAGACGGCGACGATGCTTTCCAGCTCGTTGGTGCCGATAAGGGCGTCCACTTCGGGGAGTTGGGCGCGGATATCTTCGCGGAACCGCTCCACCAGGCAGCCGGCGACGATGAGCTTTTTGGCGCGGCCGATTTTCTTGTACTCGGCCATCTCCAGGATGGCGTCGACGGACTCCTTTTTCGCGGGGTCGATGAAACTGCACGTGTTGACCACGAGGACGTCGGCCTGATCGGGATGGGGGGTGAGTTCGTGGCCGCGGGCGACGAGTTGACCCATCATGACTTCACTATCGACGAGGTTTTTGGGACAGCCCAGACTGATGAAACCGACTTTCAAGCGTGTGTACCGACCTTACGGGGAGGATCTCCCTTCAGGATAGCATTGGCTACTGCGGCGGGCGGCGGGTTTCGAGGTAGAGCACGCGTTCTTCGAGGGCGGCCATGCGGATATTGATGTCGGCCTGATTGCTCTAGACGCTATGGAAGCGGGCGAAGTTGCCTTTGGCGAAGGATTGCAGGCCCTTGAGGATTTCGGTCTGCATGTCGCGCATGACTTCGGTGAGTTCGTCAACGATTTCGCGCTTGGCGGCCGCGAGCTCGCGCAGGGTTGCTGGTTTGTCTTCAGGGACGATGGGGTCTGCGTTGTCCGGCATGGAGTGGCGTCTCCTCTCCTTCAGTTTATATTATCGCAGGCGGGTGGCGCCGCGTGCAGATTGCACCCACCGCACGTTATCATCGGGGGAAATGAGAATATTTCTGATTGCCGCGCTATTGGTGGGCACGGGTCTGGCGCAGCCGGCCCGATGGACGGAGAAAACGGTCAACGAGTGGTATGCCAAGCAGGGCTGGCTGGTGGGGAGCAACTATCTGCCGGCCACGGCCATCAACCAGCTCGAGATGTGGCAGGCCGATACGTTCGACCCGATCTGGATCGATACCGAACTGAACTGGGCCGAAGGTTTGGGGATGAATACGATGCGGGTGTTCCTGCACGATCTGCCCTGGAAGCAGGATTCCGGAGCCTACCAGCGGCGCATCGATAAATTCCTCAGCATCGCCGCCGCGCACAAAATCAGGCCGATCTTTGTGCTTTTCGATTCCTGCTGGGACCCATACCCGCAGATTAACGACCAGCGGGTGCCCAAGCCCGGCGTGCACAATTCGGGTTGGGTGCAGAGCCCCGGTGTGGCGGCCCTTACGGATCCGGCACAGGCCGAACGCCTGCGGCAATACGTGCAGGAGGTGATCGGTGCTTACCGCTACGACAAACGCGTGCTGGCCTGGGACCTGTGGAACGAGCCGGACAATCCCAACGATGCGTACAAGAGCCTGGAGCCGGCGAACAAGACGCAGTTGGTGCTGGCGCTTCTGCCCAAAGTGTTCGCGTGGGCGCGAGCCATGCTGCCGGAGCAGCCGCTGACCAGCGGCGTGTGGAAGGGCGACTGGTCGAGCCCGGAGAAGCTGAGCGCCTTCGAGAAGATCCAGATCGAGCAGAGCGACGTGATCTCGTTCCACAACTACGATGGTCCGGCGGAGTTTGAAAAGCGCGTCCTGTGGCTACAGGCATGGAAGCGCCCGATTTTTTGCACCGAGTACATGGCGCGGCCCAACGGGAGCACGTTTCAGGCGATTCTGCCGATTGGCAAGAAATACAACGTGGCCATGATCAACTGGGGCTTTGTCAACGGCAAGTCGCAGACCAACCTGCCGTGGGATTCCTGGAAGACACCTTACACGGACCATGAGCCCGCGATGTGGTTCCACGACATCCTTCGGAAAGACGGCACACCTTACCGTCAGGAAGAAGTGGACTTTATCCGGCAGATTACGGGATACGGAGTGAAGACTAAGAAGGGCAAAACCAAGCGGTAAGTGGCGGCGCGAGGCCCACCCACGCGAGTGGGCCTCATGCCTGTCTCACTTACTTCGTGAATTCGAGCTTGGTGGTGGATCCGCCGAATTCGATCGCGTTGACCTTATCGACGGAGCCTTCCTTGGAGGCGTCGACTGAGGTGACCGAGAATTTCTTGGCGCCGTTCTCCACTTTCACGGGAGCGGTAACGCTCTTAGACTTCCTGTCCGTGAAGACGGCGTTGGCGCCGTCCACCTTGACCTTGTATTCGCCGGCCGGGAGCTGCACGCCGCTGACAGTTGCCGGCGAGGAGAAAATCACATCATACGACTTCTGGCCCGCAAAGCAGAGGCTGGATAGAGACAACACTACACCGAGAACGAGAGACTTTTTCATGAGATTTTAATGGTCCTTTTACCAGATGGTTTGAGTTTGACTATCTTCCGGAAGAGGTCTTACGTGGCCACTTACAACTACAGGATACAAAAGAAGAGGCCGCCGCATCAAATCCAAAATTTTTATCCGATCGATTTCGGTGCGGCAGGATACAGATAACAAATCGGTTACTGGAATTGTCTATTTATGTAAACGCGTTCAGTTAGGGAATACGGTGCGCACCTGCGCGAGGAATTTCGCCACTTTTTCGCGTGGATCTCCCGCGCCCAGGGTTTCGATAGGCAGATAGCCGCGGTATCCTACCTTATCGATGACCGCCTTCACTTTGCGCAGATCCGTGGGCACTTCCTTGGTTCCATACCCGACGTTCTCCTTCAACTGCCAGGACACCGCGTAGGGCACCAGCTTTTCGATCTCCTCGTAAGGATCCGCCGAGCGCAGGCTGCCGATATCGAGGATCACGCCAAACCACTCCGAATCCACCGCCTTCACCAGTTGAATGGTCTGGTCCGCGGTTTTCAAAAAATCGTTGTGATTTTGCAGGCCGAGGATGATGCCGTACTGGCGGCCCAAGGCGGCGCACTCCTTAAAATCGGCCGTCATCCAGGAGAGCACGCTGTCGAAGGTGTGGCCCTCCGGCACTCTGGCGCCGGAGAAGACGCGAATCACGGGCGCGCCCAACTTGGAGGCGACCACAATCCAATCCTTGACCAGTTGCACCTCCTGTTTGCGGAGCGCGGCGTCGGGCAGGCTGAAATCGTTGCGGACGCCGGTGCTGCTGATGGTTACGCCGTTGAGGTACGCCTTCTTCTTGAGACTGCGGACGGCATCGTCGCCTGGCACCTTCGGGTAACCCGGAAAGTAGTAGCCGGTGGCGTCGAGGGCGTCGAAGCCGTTCTGCGCGCAATAGACCACCAGGTCTTCCAGCGTCATCTCTCCGGCGCGCAGCGGGCGATCGAAGGAGTAGGCGTTGAGCCCCAGTTTGAGCTTCACGCCGCCGGTGCGCGCGACCTTTCCCTGCGCCCGAGTGGCGCCGGGGTGAACGGCGAGCGCGGACGCCGCCGCCAACCGTACGCCCTGCTGGAAAAATGCGCGACGATTCATGGGTGGTCTCCTTGCCAGTATTATTCTTGCACTGTTGCCGGCCGCCTGGCAGTTGCCGGGATACGGGGGCCATATGGAGGAAGATTAGAGATAATCATGTAGAATATAGACATGGCCCTCAACATTAAACACGCCGAGGCGGACCGGCTTGCCCGGGAGTTGTCTGCCGTCACTGGCGAGACGCTGACTGAGGCAGTGGTGGCGGCGCTGCGCGAGAGGCTTGAGCGCCAGCGGCAACGGCGGCCGAAGCCTCGTACCGCCGGGGAAATCCTGCGCGAGACGCGCAAGCGCCTGTCCCGTCTTCCGGTCCTGGACGCCCGGTCCGCCGATGAGATCCTGGGTTACGACGAGACAGGACTGCCGCATTAATGGTGATCGACACTTCCGCGCTAATTGCGGTGATGACGGGCGAGCCGGATGCCGAACGCTATGAAAGCGCGATGGACCGTGACTCCAGGCGGCTCATGTCGATGGCGTCGATATTGGAAACCGCAATTGTGTTGGAGAAGCGCTTCGGCCAGGAGGGGCCGAGGGAGTTGGATGCGCTGCTCCTGCGATTGCCCATAGAAGCCGTGTCCGTCGACGGCGATCAACTGGAGTGGGCGCGATACGCACACCACACTTACGGCAGAGGCCGTCATCCGGCAGCGCTCAATTTTGGGGACTGTTTTTCGTATGCGCTGGCGAAGGCCGTCGGCGAACGGCTGCTTTACAAAGGGTCTGATTTTTCCCGGACAGATGTTCGAAGTGCCCTGGATAACCAGGATTGAGTTGGGGTTTGGAGGGGTGGCTGGGACGCAGGGATTCGAACCCCGATACGCAGCTCCAGAGGCTGCAGTCTTACCGTTAGACGACGTCCCAATGAATCCGAAACTCTATTTTACCAGACCCGGTCCCGCGAATCCACCCCACCCCGCATAGTAAACTGAATGTTCAATGAAGAACTGGTTGCGGGTGAGCGTGCTGCTGGGCCTGTTCGCCCCGGCCGTCTCGGCGGTCGATTGGAAAGGCCTGAAGCCGCAGGGCTACGTCAGCGATTTCGCCAACGTCATCGACCCGGCCAGCAAGTCCCAGCTCGAAGCCTACTGCGCCACGGTGGAAGGCTCTACCGGCGCCCAGATGGCGCTGGTGACCATCGCCACCCTGGAAGGCGAGCCCATCGAAGACGTCTCCAACACGATCTATCGCGCCTGGGGCGTCGGCCAAAAAGGCACGAACGAAGGCGCCCTGCTGCTGCTGGTCATCAACGACCGCCGCAATCGCCTCGAGGTGGGCTACGGTCTCGAACCCATCGTGCCCGACGGTTTCGCCGGCTCCGTGCTGCGCGAGATGCGTCCCGCCTTGCGCCAGCAGCAATACGGCGAAGCCTTGATGGCGGCGGCGGAAACCATCGGCGCCACCGTCGCGAAAGCGAAAAACGTCACCCTCACTACGCAGCTTCAGCGCCATGTCCGCGCCACTCCCACCACTTACATCCCGTGGCAGTTGATCTTCGGCGCCATCGGTCTGGTGATCTTTCTTTTCCGCGCCGGCGGACCGCGCGGCTACGGTGGCGGCGGGGGAGGAGGCTTCCTCCCCGCCTTGATCCTCGGTAACATGATGTCTCGCGGATCGTGGGGCGGTCGCGGGTCCGGTGGATTCGGCGGGCCCGATTCCGGCGATGGCGGTTTCGGCGGCTTCGGCGGCGGCGATTCCGGCGGCGGCGGCGCCTCCAGCGATTGGTAAGGACGCTATGGACAAGCTTCTCACGCAGCTCATCGGCAAATTGCAGAAGGCCTACGGCGAACGCCTGGTCTCGGTCGTGCTCTATGGTTCGGCGGCTGGCGGCGACCACCACGCCGATTTCTCTGACATCAACATCCTCTGCGTGCTCAGCGAAATCGCCCCGCGCGAACTTGCCAGCGGCGAGGATATCTTCCGCTGGTGGCGCGAGCAGGGCAGCCCTTCCCCGCTCCTCCTCACCGAGCACGAACTGGTCACATCCACCGACTGCTTCGCCATCGAGTTCCACGATATCCAGCGCAGCCACCGCCTCCTCCACGGCAAGGACGTGATCACCCAGTTGGCCATCGACGACTCCTTCTACCGCGCCCAGGTGGAGCACGATCTCCGCGCCAAGCTCCTGCGCGTCCGCCAGAAGGCCGGCGGCATGCTGTCCAATCCCGACCTGTTGCGCCGCATGCTGCTCGACAGCGTGTCCACGTTCTGCGTGCTCTTCCGCCACGCCCTCATCCTCGGCGGAAGCGATGCGCCCGATTCGAAACGCGATTGTATCCGGCGCGCCCACGAGGTCTTCGCCATCGATGCCGCGCCCTTCGAAAAACTCCTCGACGTGCGGGAAGGCCGCCTCAAGCCGCGCGACATCGATCCGGCGCCCCTGCTCGCCTCATACCTGAAAGAAATCTCGCACGTTATCGACATTGTCGACAAAATCGAAAAATAAGGAGAACTCTCTTGAAAATTGCACTGATCGTCGTCGCGGTTCTGCTCCTTGCGGGAATGGGCGCTTGCAGCAAGTTCGTCGACGTGCGGAACGATCTCGTCACCCAGCGCGAGGCTGTCACCGCCTCCTGGAGCACGGTGGATGTCGCCCTGCAACGCCGCGCGGACCTCATCCCCAACCTGGTGGAGACCGTCAAAGGCTTCGCCGCCCACGAAACCGAAGTCTTCAAGAACATCGGCGATGCCCGCGCGGCTCTGGGCGGCGCACGCACTCCCGCGGAGAAAATTGCCGCCAACGATCAGTTGTCCGGCGCAATTTCCCGTCTGCTGATGATCAGCGAGAACTACCCGCAGCTCCGCTCCAACGAGAATTTCCTGCGCCTCCAGGACGAACTGGCCGGCACCGAAAACCGCATCGCGGTGGAGCGCCGCAAGTACAACGAGACCCTCCAGGCGTATAATACGGCCATCCAACTTTTCCCCAACAACATCGTTGCCGGCATGAGCGGCTTCGAGCGCAACGATGCCTATTTCAAGACCGAGCCCGGCGCGCGCACGGCCCCCAAGGTGGGCTTCTAAATGTTCGGGAACTACATCAACGGCGAGTGGATCTCCACCGGCGCCACATTTGAGAATCGCAACCCCGCCAACACCGGGGAGGTGGTGGGCACCTTCGTAAAAGGCACCGCCGCCGATATCGATGCCGCCGCCGCGGCTGCCGCCGCCGCCTTCCCGGGCTGGAGCGCCACCAGCGGACCGGCGCGCGGCAACATCCTGTATAAGGCCGCCGACATCCTAGACAAGAACTTCGAGTCCGTGGCCAGCGAGATGACGCGCGAGGAAGGCAAGACTCTGCCCGAAGCCAAGGGCGAGGTGCGCCGCGCCATCAACATCTTCCGCTATTTCGCCGGGGAAGGTTCGCGCCTGCCCGGGATGCTGGTGCCGAGCGAGCGCGATCGCGTCCACATGTTCGCGATACGCAAGCCCATCGGCGTGGTGGGCCTGATCACGCCGTGGAATTTTCCCTCCGCAATTCCCGCCTGGAAACTGGCGCCGGCGCTGATCTGCGGCAACACCGTGGTCCTGAAGCCGGCGTCGGCGGCCCCGCTCAGCGCCTGGCGCATCGTGGAAGCGCTGCATCAGGCCGGCATCCCTAAAGGCGTGGTCAACTTCGTGGCCGGCTCGGGTGGCGAATTGGGCGGCGCCCTGGTCAATGCCGCGCCGCTCAAAGCCGTTTCCTTCACCGGTTCCTGCGAAATCGGCGCCTGGCTGCACGCCGAAGCGAGCAAGCGCCGCCTGCGCATCCAACTCGAAATGGGAGGCAAGAACCCCACCATCGTGCTGGCCGACGCCGATTTCAACGGCGCCGTGGAGAACGTGGTCAACGCCGCCTTCTTCTCCACCGGCCAGAAATGCACCGCCACCAGCCGCGCCATCGTGGAAGACGCCATTTACGACCGGTTCGTGGCCGCCGTAGTGGAGCGCACGCGCAAGCTCAAGGTCGGCGACGGCATGCAGGCCGGCATTGACATCGGCCCGTGCGTGGACCAGCCGCAGATGGAGACCGTCCTCCGCTATATCGAGATCGGCCGCCGGGAATGCGGCGAGCCGGCTTGCGGAGGCCAGCGCCTCACCGAAGGCGGGTTGGCCAACGGCTACTTCGTCGAGCCCACGGTTTTCGCCGGCGTCACCGAGGAGCACACCATCGCGCGTGAGGAGATCTTCGGACCCGTGCTGGCCATCCTGCGCGCCAGCGATTTCGAAGACGCCATGCGCATCGCCAACGCCATCCCGTTCGGACTGTCGTCCTCCATCCAGACCACCAATCTCTCGCGTGCTTTCGACTTCATCTATCGCGCCGAAGCCGGTCTGCTCACCGTCAATCTGCCCAGCGCGGGCGTGGAATATCAGCTTCCCTTCGGCGGCACCAAGGATTCCAGCTTCGGCCCCAAGGAACAGGGTCCGGCTGCGCTCGAATTCTATAGCGACTACAAAACCGTCTACCTGAAATACTGATATGAAACTCGGACAAACCCTCGCTAACGGCGCCGTTTGCGCGGCCCTCTTTGAAAAAGGCGAAACCCGCCTCATCCCGGGACACACGGCGATCGAGGTGATCCTCGATCCGTCGCTGGTGGGCCGCGCCTCCTTGCCGGTGGCCGCGGTTGAGCTCA
>JBEKDV010000159.1:0-16063 GCA_050014175.1 Candidatus Solibacter sp.
GCCGCCGGCGGCGCATCTCCGGCGCCAATCCGGGTTCTGTTTCTCACCGGACAGACCGACCTGCCGTACCACGACTGGCGGGTCAGCACGCCGTTTCTGCGCGGTGTTCTGGCGGGCACCGGCCGCTTCGACGTGAAGGTGCTCGAAGAAGTGCGCGGCGTGACAGCGGCAACTCTGGCGGGCGCGGATGTGCTGGTCCTCAACTACAACGGCCCGCGCTGGGGTGACGCGACGGAAAGCGCCATCGAGGAATTCGTCAAGTCGGGTAAAGGGCTGGTGTCTTTCCACGGCGTCACCTACGGCGAATTTTACGGGCAGGTATTCGAGAAACGCTGGATCGCCGGCGGCACGAAGGGCTGGCTCGCCTACCCGCGAATCATCGGCGCGCAATGGGAGCCGTCGAAGATCGGACACGGCGCGAGGCACGTCTTTCCGGTGAAGTGGGTGGACCGCGGCCATCCCATCAGCGCCGGCCTGGAAGAGAGCTTTCTGGCCAACGATGAGCTCTATCACAAGCTCGACCTCCTGCCGGACACGAAGGTGCTGGCTACAGCCTTCAGCGCGCCCGAAACCGGCGGCACGGGCAAGGACGAGCCAATCGTCTGGACTACGGCGTTCGGCCGGGGCCGGACCGTACACCTCACGCTCGGCCACGATTTGTCCGCCATGTCGCAGCCGGGATTCCTGACCGCTCTGGCGCGCGGCGCCGAGTGGGCGGCCACCGGCGTGGTCACCTTGCCCGCCAAGATCGCGGCCGATCCGCCGCCGAAGAAAGACGCCGTGCGGTTGCTCGTGGTAACCGGCGGCCACAGCTACCCGGCCGCGTTCTACACGCTGTTCGAAGGCTATGACGACATCGTCTGGACGCATGCCGCTTCCCAAAAGGAAGCGTTCACTGCGAAGATGATGGACAACTTCGATGCCGTCCTGTTGCACGACATGGGGGAGACGATCGGCGAAAGCGAGAGGACCAGCCTGCGCGCTTTCGTGGAAGCGGGAAAAGGCGTCGTCGCCACGCACCACGCCATCGTCGACTACACGTCGTGGCCCTGGTGGTACGAGGAAGTGATCGGCGGCAAGTTTTTCGTCAACGCGGTGGATGGGCATGCGAAGTCCTCTTACAAAGAGGGCGTCGAGATCGTGGCGCGGCCGGTGGCGGCCATGGCGAATCATCCGGTGATCCGCGGATTGGGTCCGCTGCCGGTGGTGGACGAGGCGTACCTCGGGATGTGGCACGCGGACGGCATCCGGGTTCTGATGGAGACCGATCATCCACTCAACGACCGGCCTGTGGTCTACCTGGGCCCGAACCCGTCGCGCCGCGCGATCTACATTCAGTTGGGACACAGCGCCGGCACGATGCGGCATCCCGGGTATCGCAAGCTGGTGCGGAACGCCATTCTGTGGTCGGCGGGACGGCTGGAGTAGGCGGGCGGAAAGGCGCGACGATGAAGGCGGGCGCAGACCGAAGGCGCGCTAAAGCGCATCTTTGGCAGGCGAAAGCGCCTGCCCCACGATTGGCGCAGACCCTTGCTAAATTCAGAAACTCCAGAGGGCGCGCTACAGCGCATCCCTCACAAGTGTTCGGATGCCTGGGCCACACCGGTTGCGGGAAATGCAGGCTAAGCTAGAGCGTATGGCTTCCCACGAAGTAGGATGCCGGAGCACGAACGCTCTTCCGCGTGCGACCGAGGCATGAGCGGCGACCGCACCCCACGGCAGCGGAAGAACCGCCAGCGACTGCCGGACCCGGCACCCGTAATGCCTTCGGCGCCGCTGAGTCGCTGGCTGAAGACGGCGACGCTGCTGCTCACCGGAGTCTGCCTGTTGGGCCTGTTCTCGACCGAAATCGCAGACACGGATTTCTGGTGGCACCTGAAGACCGGACAATACATCGTGGAACGCCACTCTCTGCCGGTTCCGGACCCATTCGCCTATACGACGTCGGCCGCGGCCGCATACCGGGGAGAAGAGCAGGTGCGGCATTTCAACCTGACGCACGAGTGGTTGAGCCAGGTTTTGATGTACGCGGTTTATGCGGTGGCCGGCTTCCCCGGCATTATCCTGGCCCGGGCTGTTCTGCTGGCCGGTCTGTGCGCGCTGGCAGGTTTCCTGGCGGCCCGGTTGTCGGCGAACTTCTGGGCGGGAATCGCGGCGGCGTGTGCGGCGGCGTCGGTGGTGGTGGCATTCGCGGCGGACCGTCCCGGGGTCGTCAGCTTCCTGGGCGTGGCCGTGTTCGTGAGCTTGCTGGAACTGCGGCGCGGCTGGTGGATACTGCCTCCGCTAGGGTTGCTGTGGTCGAATTGCCACGGCGGGTTCCTTCTGGGATGGGTGGTGCTCGTGGCCTACAGCGCCGAGGCCCTGCTCTTGCGGCGGCGCGCGGCATGGGCGCGGGACAGCCGGCGGCTTTGCCTGGTGACGGCCTGTACGATTGCCGCTTCGGGGATCAATCCCAACGGGTTCGGCGTGCTGTCCACGGTTTTCGCTTACCGGCGGAGCGCGATGACGGCGAACCTGATCGAATGGCAATCGCCCAGCCTGTGGGGACCGCCTTATGGTTTCGATATTCTGCTCTACGTCGCCGCGCTGGTGCTGGTTCTCTCGTGGAGAAGAGTGAGGCCGGCACACTGGATCCTGTTCGCGGTTTTTGCGGGGGCATCGCTCGCGGCCTTCCGCAACACTCCCCTGATCGGCTTTCTGGCGCCGGCTCTGATTGCCGCGTATTTTCCGCTGCGCGTCAAAATTCCCGGGGTCCTGGCGTGGGCGCCCCCCGTTCTGGCGCTGGCCGGAGTTGCGGCGGGGTTCGCACAGGGCCGTTTCCTGCAACTGCGCGTGGCGGAGTGGACGGTTCCCGCGGGGGCGGCGGACTACCTGCTCGAACACCATGTGACCGGCCCGATTTTCAATACCTACGAGCAGGGCGGGTACCTGATCTGGAGACTGGGGACGCAGGCGCGCGTGTTCATCGACGGCCGCTCCCTGAGCGAGACGGTTTACCGGGACTACAACCGAATCCTCTTCAATGCCGGCTCCTATGCGGATCAGGTGGCTGGGCCGCGCGAGGAACTGCTGAACCGTTACAGCATACAGGCGGTGGTGATGAACACCATGGATTACGTATCGGGGGCGTTATATCCGCTGGCGATCTCTCTCGCCAACCCAATCGGCACGGAATGGGAGCTGGTTTACGACGACTCGCAAGCGGTGGTCTTTTTGCGCCGCCCACCGCCCGGAATCCCGGTGCTTTCCAACAAACTGGGCCGCGTGCTGCGGCACCTGGACAGGGAGTGCGCGGCATACATCGAGAACTCTCCGGACACCCCCTTGTGCGCGCGGACCCTGGCCGATTACTGGCTGCGCAACCAGGCGTGGGATGCGGCGCGCCGCATGTTGCTGCTCTACCGCGCACACGCGAACAAACGTGACGAGCAGGTGGAACGCGCGCTGAAGAAGCTGGATGCCGGGCCGCCGCCCTCGCAGAATCAATAACGTCCCAAGCGCGACATAGACAGAGCCCCGACCGTAAGGGAGGGGTCGCCGCCTCCACCGTCTACAGTTCGTGAGACTCGAACACGCTCATGGCCTCTCCCTGTTCGGTGATGACATATTGCATGGCCGCCGAGACGTGCTGTGGTTTCCACAGCCATCGTGTGCTGCCATGGTGTGCCCAACGCTTCCGGTTCGGTTCATCCAGCCTCATCCGATTGAGGCGGCGACTGGCGTAAGCTTTGAAATCGCCCATGACTCGCTCCGGCGGAGCCTCTGCTTCGACAACCGTGTGCACGTGATTGCTTCGCACATGGGCTGCCAGCAGACTCCAGCCACGATGCACACACACCTCCTGAATCGCTTCCAAAACAGCGTCCCGACGAATCTGGTCCAGATGATAGGGGGCCTGATCCATACGTTCCGACTCCGAAGAGGCGCGCGCAGAATCTACCTCCAGGATCGGAGTTCCAGGGGCGTTGTGATCGCGGTCGACGGAACCGGATTCGCTACCGTGCAGGTGGCGTCCGTAGCAGGCGAAAGTGATCAGGTAAGTCACGAGCTATGACCGAAATTCTACCGCTCCCTTACGGTCGCGGCTCTGCCTGAAGTACTCGTATGCCAGAATTCTTTCCATGGCCTAGCGCCGCGGTCACAGGTATAATCGCAAGGTGGAGATGCCGCACCATGCACGAGGAGGCCACTTGATCACGATTCATCGCCGCGGTTTTCTGAAGAGCGCCGCGGCTTTCGCCGCCGGCTTCCCGGCGCGAGGAGCGGACGCCGTTCTGGCCTACGTCGGCACCTATAGTTCCCCCAAAGGTCCGGAAGGCAGCAAAGGCTACGGCAAGGGCATCTATCTGTTTCAAATGGACCCGTCCACGGGCACGCTCACCTTGCGCGAGGTATTCGCCAGCGACGCCAATCCGTCCTGGCTGGCTTTCGATCCCTCCCGGACCCATCTCTACGCCGCCAACGAGACCGATACCTATCAGGGCGCCAGCTCCGGTTCGGTGAGCGCCTACTCCATCGATCGCTCTTCGGGGCGCCTCACGCCGCTCAACACGGTCAGTTCGCAAGGGGCCGGACCGGCGCATTTGAGCGTGCATCCTTCCGGCAAATACGTGCTGGTGGCCAACTATGCCGGGGGGACCGTTGCCGTTCTGCCCATCCGGCCGGACGGCTCGCTCGGTCCCGCCACGGACGTGAAACACGACGCCGGCCCGGTAGGCCCCGTCCGCGCGGCCAGCGCACCTCCCGGCAGCTTTGCCATCAGCGGCCACGAACGCCCGCACGCGCACATGGTGCAGTCGGATCCCTCCGGCCGGTTCGTTCTGTCCGCGGATCTCGCCATGGACCAGATCCTGATCTGGAAGTTCGATGCCGGGAAAGGCACGCTATCGCCGAACAATCCCGCTTCGGCGCCCGTGCCCCCTGGTGACGGGCCGCGGCACTTCACGTTTCATCAGAATGGCCGTTGGATGTATTCGCTGCAGGAAGAGGCTTCCACGCTGATCGCGTTCGATTACGACGCCGCGCGGGGAAGTTTGACCGCGAAGCAGACTATCTCCAGTTTGCCGAAGGGGTTTCGCGGCACGAATTTCACGTCGGAGGTCATGATCTCCGCGGACGGAAGATTCCTGTATGCAGCCAATCGTCTGCACGACAGCATCGCGTGGTTCTCCATTGGTCCGTCCGGAACCTTGACCTTCGCCGGGGAGGAATGGACGCGGGGCGACTATCCGCGCAGCTTCAACATCGATCCTTCGGGCAACTTTCTTTACACATGCAATCAGAGAGCCGACGCCATCGCCGCGTTTCGGGTGAACCGGCAGAGCGGGGCACTGACGTTCACCGGCCAATACACGGACGTAGGAACGCCGGCGATCGTCATTTTCCTCGCGTAACCGGGTCTGGCGCGAATTTGGCGCCGGGCGCATCGCTATAATCGACTCCATGATCTCGCGAATGGTATGGATGCTCCTAGTGGCCGGCGTGTGCCTCGCTCAAAAGCGCGACGGCGAGTTTACCAGGCTGACCGACCGGTTCTTTGACGAAGTAGTGTTCCGATACGATCCCGTGCAAGGTACGCAGGCGGGGTTCCATGAGTACGATGCGATGCTGGCTTCCGGGTCGCGCGCCGATATCGAGGCGCAGACAGCAGCACTCCACAAGTTCGAACAGGAGGTGGAAGGCTTCGATGCGCGCGAACTAACGCCGGTCTTCGCGGCCGATCGGGAACTGGTGCTGGCGCAGATTCGCGGCCAGTTGCTGACCCTGGAAGTGGTTCGTCCGTGGGAGAAGAATCCGGACATCTACTCCTCGGGCGTCTCTAACGCTGTGTTCGTGATCATGAGCCGCAATTTCGCGCCGGTGGCGGCGCGGCTGAAATCGGCGATCGCGCGCGAAAAGCTGGTTCCTCGGCTTTTTCAATCGGCGCGCGAGAACCTCAAAAACCCGCCGCGCATCTACACCGAAATCGCGCTGGAACAGATGCCGGGCATCGTCAGCTTCTTCCGGAACGACGTCCCCGCGGCCTTCAAAGACGTACACGACGGCCCGCTGCTGGCGGAATTCCAGAAGACTAACCAGGGGGTGATCGACGCGCTCAGCGCCTACGAGGCATTCCTGAAGACGGACCTGTTGCCGCGCTCGCAGGGCGAATTCCGCATCGGCGCCGAGACCTACCGCAAGAAACTGCTGTACGACGAGATGGTGGATATCCCGCTGGACCGGCTGCTGGAGACCGGCAGGGAAAATCTACGCCGCAACCAGGAGGAGTTCAAGCGCGTGGCGGCGCAGGTAGACAAATCGCGAACCGCAGAGCAGATCCTGAACGAAGCCATGTTGGACCATCCGGCGGCGGGGAAGCTGATGCAGAGCTTTCGCGACGTGCTGAGCGGGCTGCGCGAGTTCATCGAAAAAAACCATATTGTGACCATTCCTTCGACGGTGCCGCCGATTGTGGAAGAGACGCCTCCCTTCATGCGGGCATTGACCACCGCGTCCATGGATACGCCCGGGCCGTTCGAGAAGATCGCCACGGAGGCATTCTTCAACGTCACGCTTCCGGAGCCGGCGTGGGGCGCGAAGGAGACCGAGGAGTACCTGCAAGGGTTCAACCGGGGGACCATCATCAGCACGGCGGTGCACGAGGTCTATCCGGGGCATTACACGCAGTTTGTGTGGATCGCGCGCGCGCCGACCAAAGTCCGCAAGTTACTCGGCTGCGCGTCCAACGCGGAAGGTTGGGCGCACTACACGGAGCAGATGATGCTGGATGAAGGCTACGGCAAGGGCGACCTGAAGTTGCGCCTCGGGCAGTTGCAGGACGCGCTCTTGCGCAATGCGCGCTTCATCGCAGGCATACAGATGCACACCGGCAGGATGACCGTGGAAGAAGCGGTGGAGTTCTTCATCAAGGAAGGCTACCAGGTGCGGCCGGTGGCGGAGAAGGAGGCCAAGCGCGGCACCAGCGATCCGACTTACCTTGTGTACACGCTGGGTAAGTTGGAGATTTTGAAGTTACGGGAAGATTACAAAAAGATGAAGGGCGGGAGATATACGTTACAGGGCTTCCACGATGCGTTCCTGCAACAGGGATACCCGCCGGTCAAGATCGTGAGACGCGCGCTGCTGGGGAACGATTCGCCGGTGTTGTAAGGGACGATTCACAGCATGATCCAGGTCGCCGTGTAGGCCAGGACTGTGCCGATGGCGGCTCCGGCCAGCACGTCGCTCAGAAAGTGCATGCCCAGCAGGATCCTGGAAGCGGCGATACTGACGGCGCAAAACAGCAGGCCCACGGCCAGGTCCGGATTCCAGCGGCTGAGCGACAGCGCCACCGCAAATGCCGTAATGGTGTGGCCCGAGGGGAAGGAGAACCGATCGGGAGGCAGCAGGGTGGCCCAGCAGTGCGGTTCGAACGTGCAGGGCCGCTTGCGTCCGGTGGCCTTCTTCAAAACGAGGAAGATGACGATGCCCAAGGCCGCGGCCAGGGCCGCCGCGCCCACTGCCCGGAAGCGCATCGGGCCGCCGAAGAGCAGAATGACGGCGCCCATGCCGTACCACAGCCAGCCATCGCCGCCGCGGGTGGCGCACAGCGCCCAGAGCCGGATCCAGCAGGGAGCGGGCCAGCGGTTGACGCGCCGCATCAGCCTGTGGTCGCGGCGCGAAATGTAGTTCATCATGGCTCCGGGGAGCGTCATACCGTCACCTCCGCGATGCGCGCCGACACGCTCCTCATAGAACAGGATTGCACGTGTCGCGCCATCCACCAGAGCGGAACCATCCATGCCAGCGCGGCGATGGGAGAGCCGCGGGTTTTCCCGTACTCTTCGCGGGGCCGGGATGGTACATATGCCGCATAAGCGAGTTGTAGCGCGCGCAGGGTCACAGTACGGTGACACGGTGATAAAACATCCGTGAACACTCACGTTTTCCGCCACCCATTCATTGCCGCATGCAACAATCGTCATGAATGAAGGTGGATTTCATCTTTTTCGACGCCGGCGGCGGCCATCGGGCAGCGGCCAATGCCTTGCGCCAGGTGATGGAGCGGCAGGGGAGTCCGTTTGAAATCCGCATGGTCAACCTGCAGGAAGTGCTGGACGCCATGGACGTCTTCCGCAAGGTCACCGGCCTTCGTCTGCAGGACATCTATAACCTGATGCTGAAAAAAGGGTGGACGCTCGGTTCGCCGCAGCTCATGGTCGGCATGCATTGGGTGATCCGCCTCTTCCACCCCAAAGCCGTGCGTCTGCTGGAGACGTTCTGGCGGGAGCGGCGTCCGGACATGGTGGTTTCGCTGGTGCCGAATCTGGACCGGGCGCTGGGCGAAAGTGTGGCGCGGGCGCTGCCGGGTGTGCCGTTTGTCACCATTCTCACGGATATTGCCGATTACCCGCCGCACTTCTGGATGGAGCGGCAGGTGCAGCATTTCATCTGCGGCTCGGCGAAGGCGGTGGAGCAGGCGCTCGCCATGGGGCATGCCGAAGACAAGGTGCATCGCGTTTCGGGCATGATTCTGAATCCGTGGTTTTACGAGATAGCTCCGCTTTCCGCCGAAGACCGGGCGGCGGCGCGCGCCAGGTTAGGCTTCGACCCCGCCAAGCCGGTCGGGCTGGTGCTCTTCGGCGGCGAGGGCTCCGCGGTGATGCGCGAGATCGCGCGCTTGCTGCCGCAGCGCCAATTGCTGCTGATTTGCGGGAACAACGGCAAGCTGCGCGACAAGCTGCAATCCCTGCCGCACCCGGCGCCGGTGTATGTGGAAGGGTTCACCCAAGAGGTGCCGCGTTACATGCAGATTGCCGACTACTTCATCGGGAAGCCGGGGCCGGGCAGCATCAGCGAGGCGGTGGCGATGCGCCTGCCGGCGATCGTGGAACGCAACGCGTGGACGCTGCCGCAGGAGCGCTACAACGCCGAGTGGGTCCGCGAGATGGGGGTGGGGATCGTACTGCCCAATTTCCGCGGGATTGCGCGGGCGGTGGAGGAACTGCTGGCGCCCGCTGCCTTCCAGCGCTTTCGTGAAGCTACCGGGCGTTTAGAGAACCGGGCCGTATTTGAGATCCCCGGCATTCTGGAGCGCATCGCCAAAGCGGGCGGCTGACACCCGGGAACGCCGCTGTCCGGACAACTTCTTAGCGTCCGATTCCAACGACTACCTCGAGCATTTCGCACCGGTTTTTCGACCCCACCGCCACCAGATAACGGGAATCGTGAGGGCGGCATCGTGGAGATTGGGTGTACGCAATGGGGCATTCCACGATTATCTCTTGTTCCCGATCGAGGCAGTCGGGACAGAGAGCGTTTCGTTCCCGAAGCCAGTAGGCTTTGCCTTGTGCTCTGTGGATCGCGGCCATCGCCTGGGCAAGCTGCTCTTCGCTATTCATCCACCCGCTTACTTGCTCCGTTCCGTCCGCGTGGACAATTCTAACCTGATATTCATTGCCGTGGTTGTGCGCCATCTGTTCTCTCCTCTAGCGCTCAGGATGGTTGCAGGTTTCCTGGAGGAGTTCCACAACTTAACACACCAGGATAGGTGAACCGCGCTGTACGGGCTCCGCTCTTGCGGGAGCCCATGCCATCGGTTGGTCTTAGTATGCGCGCGCCCGGAATTCGGTACAAGGGGTTCGGAAGCAGTTTAGCGGCGGGAACGTGAGCAACCGGACATAAGACGGGGGTAAAAGAAGAAATTGAGGTATAAAAGACCGCTTCCTGTGTACTTTTTCGTCAGCACCGGGGGGTAGGTGCCAACTTGCGATAAGCTATCGAGAGTATGGAAGGCGAGTTGATCGGCTTGTGGCTACTTTCCAAAGGTCTGATGGCCGGTTTGGCGATTGCGGTGCCGGTGGGACCGGTGAACGTGCTGTGCGCCTCGCGCACGCTTCGCAAAGGACGCCTTTCCGGCCTGATCTCGGGCTTTGGAGCGGCCACTGCGGACACGCTGTACGGCGCGATCGCCGGCTTCAGCATCACCTTCCTGATCCAGTTCCTGGAGCGCGAGGTGTTCTGGATCCGGGTGATTGGCGGCCTCCTACTGGTGGCCATCGGCGCGATGTATTTTCGCAAGCCGGTGCGGGCGGCGGACCTGCGCGGCGAAAATGGCGCGGCCGGCTCGGACTTCTCTTCGACGCTGCTGCTCACCCTGACCAATCCCACCACCATCCTTTCGTTCCTGGCCGTGCTGGCCGGGCTCGGCATGGGCGGCCATCGCGAGTGGTGGCTGACGTTCCTGCTGGTGGGAGGCATCTTCTGCGGATCGATGCTTTGGTGGGTGATTCTGGTGCTGATGGTCAACCGGTTCCGCGACCGTTTTGAGCAGCACCTGCGCGCCATGAACCGGATCGCCGGGCTGGCCATCGGGGGCTTTGGTGTGGTTACATTCCTCATCGGCCTCAAGCACGGACTCTAGCAACGAAAAGGAGAACGCATGGCACGGCCACTGGTGTTGATTCACGGCTATTCCGCCGAAGGTAAAGATTTCGAGAATCTCAAGCAGGCTCTGCTCGCCCGCGGCATCGATTCCAAAGACATCGATATCTGCAACTACATTTCGTTGAACAACGAAATCACCATCAAGGACATCGCCGAAGGTCTGGATCGGGCCTTGCGCATGCACGCGGTGCTCGGCAACGAAACTCAGGAGTTCGACGCGATCGTACACTCCACCGGTATGCTGGTGCTGCGTGCGTGGCTGGCCAACGCGGGGCCCCCGGCGACCAATTCGCGGCTCAAGCGCCTCAAGCACCTGATTGGCCTGGCGCCGGCCACGTGGGGCTCCCCGCAGGCGCACAAAGGACGCACCTGGCTGGGCGCCATGGTGAAAGGCAATCGCCACCCCGGCCCCGACTTCCTGAACGCCGGAGATCGCGTGCTGGAGGGTCTCGAACTGGGCAGCAAATTCACCTGGGACCTGGCGCACCTCGACCTTCTCGGTCCGGAGCCCTTCTTCGACAAGGGCGGCAACAGCCCTTACGTGGCCGTCTTCATCGGCAATACGCCTTACGACGGACTGGCCAGCGTGGCCAACGATCCCGGCACCGACGGCACCGTCCGCTGGTCCGGTTGTAGCCTCAACGCCCGCAAGATCACCATCGATCTGACGCGGATTCCGGTGGCCAACGCCAGCCGTCTCGGTATCACCCCCTGGGCCGATCGCCGCCTGGACATCCCCATGATCGCCGTGGATGGGCGCAATCACGGTTCCCTGATCAGCGAGCCCGAGCCCGGGATGGTCGATCTGGTGGCTGCCTTCTTCAAAGTGGGCGATCCGGGCGGCGAAGCGCACGATGCCTGGCTGGCGCGCGCGCAGAAGTACGGCGAGAGTGGGCTGCCGAAGATGAAGATCAATCCGGGCGCGGATGCCGCCGGCCTGGAAGGCGACGTGAAGAAGTTCTTCGGCCACATTCTAGGCCCCGGCGCCGCCACGGAGTTGGAAGGCTGGCAGCAGTTCGTCGTCTTCGCCTGCGATGAGCGGGGCGACGGCATTACCGACTACATGATCGAAGTGCTCACCCAGCAGCCGGACGGCGAGTGGGTGCCGTTCCACGAGATGTCCACCGACGTCCACGCCTACGGACCGGACTCCAGCTACCGCTGCTTCCACGTGCGCCTGCCGGCGGGGCTCTCCGGCGGCGGCGTCAAACTGCGCGCCCGCATCAGCGCGTCCACCGGCACGGAACTGCTGGCCTATCAAGGCTACGGCAGCGAGGCCGGGCAACCGGGATCCACCGCCGGGCCGGTGGAGATCGACCTGGACGATCTGGGCGCGGGAAACGGTTCGATGTTCTGGCCCTTTACAACTACCCTGATCCAGATTGTGCTGAATCGCGAGCCTCTGCCGCTGGACAAGGTCAGCCGCCTGCTGACCTTCCTGGAGAGCTGAGTTGGGACAGACGGCACGGCAGGCTACAATGAAAACCGGCAGCCGTGGACTATCGCACCCTTGAACAGCTTCGGAAGACCAATCCCGCGTGGCGCCTGTTGGTCGCCGATAATGCGCCGATGATCGTCAGCTTCCTTTATAAGACGTTCATCCAGCCCAATGTCCGTACCATGGCGCAGCCCGAGTTGGCGTCCCACCTGGCCGACTACCTCTACGGATTGCGCGAGAAGCTGGGGGAGGAATCGTTTCCCCGGCGGGCCGAGCAATACCTGGACGATTGGGCCGCCGACAGCCGCGGGTGGCTGCGCAAATACTATCCGCCGGGAAACGACGAAGCGCACTACGATCTCACCCCGCCCACGGAACGCGCCATCGACTGGCTGGCCGGCTTCAACCAGCGGCAATTCGTAGGCGCCGAATCGCGCCTGATGACGGTGTTCGCGCTGCTGCGCGAGATCGCCCAGGGAACCGAGGAAGACCCCGCGTCGCGCATCGCCGGCCTGGAAAAACGCAAGAAGGCGGTCGAGGTGGAAATCCAGAGCATCCGCGACGGTTATGTGCCGCTGCTCGACCCCACGCAGGTCAAGGATCGCTTTCAGCAGATGGCCTTCACGGCGCG
Source organism: Candidatus Solibacter sp. (assembly GCA_050014175.1). Taxonomy (GTDB): domain Bacteria; phylum Acidobacteriota; class Terriglobia; order Bryobacterales; family Bryobacteraceae; genus Solibacter. Next base: position 12,495 of record JBEKDV010000159.1, read on the forward strand.
CAGCCTGCTCAGCGACTTTCGCGAAGTGGAGCAGAATTTCCGCACGCTGGACCGCGCGGTGCGGGAGCGCATCGCCACCTTCGAGGGCGGCAAAGGAACGCTGCTGGAAGAGATCTTCTCGCAGCGCGACGCCATCGCGGGCAGCGATCAGGGCAAGAGCTTCCGCGCGTTCTGGGATTTCCTGATGTCGCCCGCGCGGCAGGAGGAGTTCTCCGAACTGCTCCAGGTGGTTTTCGCCCTGAAAGAAGTCAACGCGCTCGCGCCGGACCGCCGCCTGATGCGCATACACTACGATTGGCTGGAGGCGGGCGAAGTGGCGCAACGCACCGTGGCGCGCCTCTCCGAGCAGTTGCGCCGCTACCTGGACGATCAGGCGTGGCTGGAGAATCGCCGCATCATGCAGCTCATCCGCGGCGTGGAACAGAGCGCGCTTGCCGTGCGGGATGGCGCGCCCCCGGACTATTTCATGGAGCTGGAAGAACCGGCGCCGACTATCGATCTGGCGATGGAGCGTCCTTTATACAGCCCGCCGTTCAAGGCGAAGTTTGCGGCGGCGCCCGTCGTCGAGGGCGATCAGGGGCTCGCGGCGGACGCTCTGTTCGACCAGATCTACGTGGATAAGACGCGCCTGATGGCCCAGATCCGCCGGGCATTGCAGACGCGCCATCAGATCTCGCTGGCCGACCTGGTGGAGAGCTTCCCGCTGGAGCAGGGACTGGCGGAACTGGTGGCCTACCTGAGCCTGGCCACGGAGGACGACGCGGCGGTGATCGACGACCGGCAGAAGCAGGAGTTATCGTGGGTGGATTCCGGGGGCACGCGGCGCCGGGCGACGCTTCCCCTGGTGGTCTTCAGCGGGCACGCGACGGCCGCGCCGGCGGGGCGCACATGACCCCGCAACCCGCCACCGCGAACCTTTCCCCGGTGCTGATCGCGCTGATGAAGGGGATCACCAGCCGCGACGACGACCCCGCCGTGTGGCAGGCGCTTCTGGAACTGCAGGCGCGCGTGCGCGAATACGTCGCCGTGCTCGGCCTGGAGCTGATCCTGGACGAGGCGGAAGGGTATGCCTATCTTCGGCAGCGCGCCGCGGCCGAAGGCGAGCCCGAACTGGCGCATCTGGTGGCGCGCCGCCAACTGAGCTACGCGGTGAGCCTGATGCTGGCGCTGCTGCGCAAGAAGCTGGCGGAGTTCGACGCGGGCAGCGGCGAATCGCGGCTGATCCTGAGCGCGGAGCAGATCGCCGATCTCGTCCGCTTGTTCCTCGCCGACACGGCCAACGAAGCCAAGCTGATGGACCGCGTGGATAGCGACATCAAGAAGATTGTGGATCTCGGGTTTCTGCGCAAGCTGCGCGGGAGTGAAGACCGATTCGAGGTGCGGCGGATTTTGAAGTCGTTTGTCGATGCGCAATGGCTGGGCGAGTTCGAGCGCCGCCTGGCCGATTACAAAGCGCACATCGCGGGCGGCGAAGGGGGCGCGCCATGAACAGGGCTGAACCGACCATTGTGGGGCAGGATGTTATCCTGCGCGCCGGTTGTGAACCGGCGTCATGCGGCCATTTGCGAATGCCCACAAGCGGGTTGGCAACCCGCCGCAGGTTTCCAACCTGCCCCACAGGGCGGCAAGCTCCGGCAGCGAGGCGCCACGCGTGAACCGGACTGAACCTCTGTTCGCCGAACTGACCGCGCCGGCCGCGCCTGCGCTGCGTCCGGGGTTCCGCCTGCACCGCGTGGAAGTACTCAACTGGGGCACGTTTCACAAGCAGGTGTGGGGTCTCGATCTGGGCGGCAATAATGCGCTGCTCACCGGCGACATCGGAAGCGGAAAATCCACCTTCGTGGACGCCGTCACGGCGCTATTGGTGCCGCGCGCCAACTTCAACAAAGCGGCCGGCGCCATCACGGGCGAGCGCAGCCTGGAAACCTATTTCTTCGGACGCTACAAAAGTGAGCGCGGCGAGCCCGGGCTATCGTCGAAGCCCGTTTCTCTGCGCGGCCCGGACAGCTACTCCGTGCTGCTCTGCCGCTTTTTCAACGAGGCCCTGGCGCAGCACGTCACGCTGGCGCAAGTCTTCTGGGCCAAGGCGCCGCAAGGTCCGCCGGCCCGTCTGTTCGTCATCGCCGACCGGCCACTTTCCATCAAAGAGCATTTCGCCGGTTTCGGCGCCGACATCAATACGCTGCGCAAACGCCTGCGCGCCATGCCGCAGGTGGAACTGTTCGAGACGTTCCCGCCCTACGGCTCGGCCTACCGGCACCGCTTCGGCATCGAGAACGAACAGGCGATGGACCTCTTCCATCAGACCATCTCGATGAAATCGGTGGGCAACCTCACCGATTTCGTGCGCGAGCACATGCTGGAGGCCTCGTCCGTGGAGGAGCGGATTCAGGCGCTGATCGGCCACTATCAGGATCTCGACCGCGCCCATGAACTGGTATTGAAGGCCAAAGAGCAGGTGGGATTCCTGACGCCGCTGGTGGCCGCCTGCGACGAACGCGCCAGCCTGGCGGCCAAGGTCGACACCTTGCGCGCCTGCCGCGAGGCCCTGCGCACGTGGTTCGCCACGCGCAAGCGCGGCCTGCTGGAAAAGCGGATCGCCAACCTGGACTCCGAAATCGAGAAACTGGCCCACCGCATCGCCGCGCTCGCCGAAACCCGCAGCCGGCAACTGGCGGACCGCGATTCCATACGCCAGGCCATCGGCCAGCAGGGCGGCGACCGCATCGAGCGCATCAAGCGCGATATCGCCGACAAGCAAGCCCAGAAAGCCGAACGGGCGCGCCGGGCCACGCAGTACGACGCGCGCGCTAAAGCGCTGGAACTTCCGGGTGCTACCGATGCCGATACGTTCGCCGCCAATCAGCGCGCCATCCGCGAGGGCCGCGCCGAAACCGAGGCGGCGCAGGCGGACGCGCAGAACGCGCTCACCGAAGCCGGCGTGGAAGTACGCCAACTGCAGGAGCAGTGGGACGAGCTGGAAGCGGAGTTGCGGTCGCTCTACCGCCGGCGCTCCAATATTCCGCGGCAGATTCTGGAAATGCGCAGCGGGCTGTGCCGCACCACCGGCATCAGCGAGGACGACATCCTGTTCGCCGGCGAACTGCTGCAAGTGCGCGCCGAAGAGCGCGAGTGGGAAGGCGCCATCGAGCGCCTGCTGCACAATTTCGCCCTATCGCTACTGGTCCGCGATGTGCACTACTCGCGGGTGGCGGAATGGGTCGACCGGACGCAGCTCGGCGGACGCCTGGTCTACTTCCGCGTGCTCAAGGTAAGATCGGCGGATCACGCCGGGTTGCATGCCGCCTCGCTGGTGCGCAAGATTTCGGTGAAGCCGGAATCGGGCTTCTACGACTGGATCGACGCCGAACTGGCGGCGCGCTTCAACTACGCCTGCTGCGAGACGCTGGAGCAGTTCCGCCGCGAGCCGATGGCCATCACGCGCGCCGGGCAGATCAAAGGGAAGGGTGAGCGCCACGAGAAAGACGACCGCCACCGCATCGACGACCGCTCGCGTTTCGTGCTCGGTTGGAGCAACGAGGAGAAGATCGCCGCGCTGAAGCTGGAAC
>JBEKDV010000160.1:0-15998 GCA_050014175.1 Candidatus Solibacter sp.
CGCGCCCCGAACCCGTCCGGGGCCTGCCAAGATCTCCGGACAGTTTATTTTGCAAGTTCCTAGAAAGCGCCTGCCCCACCAGGGGCGCCACTGGGACAGCGATTAGTAGGGTGGTTTTTCGACCCTGTCCACTGCCAAGACAGGCCAGGAGGCCTGCCGTAACTTTAGCGCGGCCGCCAGTTGGAAGAGTACGACTCCGCCCGGAGTGCCTCTTCGCTTCGCCGGTGGAGCGCCATGGTGTCTTTGAGGACGTTTCTTGCCTGAGACTGGGCTTGCGCGAACGTGGCAGCCACGCCGCGATCGCCATGGTCGGTAGACCAGTGAAAGTCCCGGCGGTAGTCCTCATCGGAGACGGCATATTGCGCCTGGTTGCCGCCGATGTCGATGTAGGTGAAGGAATGGGTCATTGGAGAGCCCTCGTCACATCTCGGCCAGAGCCGATTTGCCGCTTTCCACGGCCGTGGTCTGGTCTTTATGCCGGATGGCAATGACCATGCTCCGCACGTGCGGCATGGCCCGGCTCAGTTTCTCGGGAAAACCCATTTGCGCCTGTGAATTGGCGTTCTGCTTATCGGTGCGATACGCCTTGTACTGCGGCCGCGACATCTGGTGCATCTCGTAGAGGCAGGCATTGCCGGATTCGGTATGCTCATCCCAGCGAATTTCACCAGCGGCTTCCAGGCTCCGCAGAATACTTTGCAGTAATGCCTTCGTGCTGTCGTACAACATTCCGTACGTTCCTCATTCTTCCCAGGGCCGGTGCGAAATCGGACCGATTGAGAAAATTACCTATTTTCACAATTATACCATCCTTAGTAAGTTTTGCTATACTAACGTTGTAGCATTCGCTGATTCACGGCAGACCCACCTAGCGTTCCGCTTCCGTCTACCCATCTATTGGCCGCAGTATCAAGGATAAGTAAATCATGAAGAACATTTTTGTAGGCAACCTCAGTTTCGGGGTCACGGAAGCTTCCGTCCGATCCCTGTTTGAAACTCACGGCACCGTAGACCGTGTCAACATCTGTACCGATCGTGACTCCGGACAGCCCAGAGGCTTTGGGTTTGTAGAGATGGCCAACGATGGAGAAGCCGCCAATGCAATCGCCGCGGTCAACGGCCGCGAACTGGATGGCCGCGCGTTGAACGTCAACGAAGCCCGTCCCAAGACCGACCGTGCAAGCGGCGGTGGCGGCGGTGGCGCGCGTAAGCGCTGGTAATAAACTCCCCGCGTAAAAACAAAACGCTCCCTGACGATCCGGACTCCAATCCGAGCCGCGAGCGTCCGGGAGCGTTCTTATTTCCCGCCCTCTGTTTTTACTTCTTCTTCCCTTGCGCGGCCACGGCATCCATCGCGGCCTTCACCTTCTCCGGATCGCCCAGATAGTAGCGGTTCAGCGGCTTCAGATCGTCATCCAATTCGTAGACCAACGGCATCCCCGTGGGAATATTGAGCTCGACGATATCCCTCTCGCTCACGTTATCCAGGTACTTCACCAGCGCGCGCAAGCTATTGCCGTGCGCGGCGATGATTACCCGCTGGCCGCTTTGAATGGCCGGAGCGATGGTCTCGTGCCACAGCGGCAGAAAGCGCGCCACCGTGTCCTTGAGGCACTCGGTAAGCGGCAATTCCTGCGGGCTGAGGCCCTTGTAGCGCGCGTCGTGGCCGGGGAAGCGCACGTCGTCCACCGTCAGTTCGGGCGGCGGAATATCGTAGCTGCGGCGCCAGATTTTCACCTGGTCCTCGCCGAACTTGGCCGCCGTCTCGGCTTTGTTCAGCCCTTGCAGCGCGCCGTAATGGCGCTCGTTCAAGCGCCACGAACGGTAAACCGGAATCCACATCAGGTCCATCACGTCCAGCGCCGTCCACAACGTGCGGATGGCGCGCTTCAGGACGCTGGTGTAGGCCACGTCGAAGACGTAGCCCCCATCCCGCAGCACTTCGCCGCCATCCTGGGCCTCCTGCCGTCCCTTTTCCGACAGGTCGACATCGGTCCACCCGGTGAAGCGGTTTTCCTTGTTCCACGTGCTTTCGCCGTGGCGTAAGAGTACGAGTTTCTTCACTTGCGGAACGCCTTTCTGCCCGGGAACACCGCCGAGGCGCCCAGCCGCTCTTCGATGCGCAGCAACTGGTTGTACTTGCAGATGCGGTCGGTCCGGCTGGCCGAACCGGTCTTGATCTGCCCCGCATTGGTGGCCACGGCGAAATCGGCGATGAAGGGATCTTCGGTTTCACCCGAGCGGTGCGAGATCACCGTGGTATAGCCCGCATTGGCCGCCATCTGCATGGTTTCCAAGGTTTCGGTGACGGTGCCGATCTGGTTCAGCTTGATGAGGATCGAATTGGCGATGCCCTGGTCGATGCCGCGCTGGAAGATCTCCGGGTTGGTGACGTAGATATCGTCGCCCACCAGTTGGATCTTCTTGCCGAGCGTGTCGGTCATCAGCTTCCAGCCCGCCCAATCGTTCTCCGCCATGCCGTCTTCAATCGAGATAATGGCCGGATACTGCCGCACCCAGTTGTCCCAGAACTCGACCATCTGCTCGCTGGTGCGCGCGCTCTTGTCGGACTTCTTGAAGACGTATTTGCCGTCCTGGAAGAACTCGCTGGCTGCCGGGTCCAGACAAACACCGACGTTCTCGCCCGGCTTGTAGCCCGCCTGCGCGATGGCTTCGAGCACGCTTTCGATGGCCTCTTCGTTGGATTTCAGCATGGGGGCAAAGCCGCCCTCGTCGCCCACTGCCGTCGAGTAGCCCTTCTTGCCGAGGACCTTTTTCAGCGTATGGAAGACCTCCACGCCCATGCGCAGCGCTTCGTGGAAGCTGGGCGCGCCGAAGGGAGAGATCATGAATTCCTGCACGTCCACGGAGTTGTCGGCATGCGCGCCGCCATTGATGATGTTCATCATCGGCACGGGCAGCGTGTTGGCTCCGGCGCCGCCCAGGTAGCGATAGAGCGGGGTGCGCTGCGCCACCGCCGAGGCGCGCGCCGCCGCCATGGAAACCGCCAGGATGGCGTTGGCGCCGAGGCGTCCCTTATTCGGCGTGCCATCGAGCGCGATCATCGCGCTATCGATCTCGCCCTGCTGGGTGGCATCCTTGCCGTGCAAGGCGGTAGCGATCTCGCTGTTAATATGGCTGACCGCCTTCAGGCTGCCCTTGCCCAGGTAACGCGCCTTGTCGCCGTCCCGGAGTTCCACGGCTTCGTGCTCGCCGGTGGATGCGCCGGATGGCACCGCCGCTCTGCCCATACTGCCGTCCGCGAGATAAACATCCGCTTCCACAGTGGGATTCCCGCGGGAATCCAGAATCTCTCTTCCAACTGTTTTTGCAATCGTCGTCAAATTATGGCTCCTTACTTAAGAACTCGTTCCTGTGGGGCAGGCTGGTAGCCTGCTGCGGGTTGGCAACCCGCACTATTCACCCACCACGGTAACACCACCCTCGGTGACCGTGTACCCGTTCGCCCGGTCGGCATCGGGGTCGAACCCGATGGAGTGCAATTCGGGTATCTTCACTCCGGTGTTGACAATCGCCCGGCGCACCCGGCTGTAGCGGCCGATTTCCACCCCGGGCATCAGAATCGAATACTCCACTTCACAATAACTGTTCACGCGCACGCCGGGCGAGAGCACGCTGTGCAGCACCCGGCCACCCGAAACGATACATCCGGCGCTCACGATGGAATCCAGCGCCAGCCCCATCCTGCGGCCCCTCTGGGCAAAAACAAATTTGGCCGGCGGCTGTTGCGTGGCTTTGGTGCGGATGGGCCAGTGCTGGTCGTAAAGGTTGAACTCGGGACTTACCGATACCAGGTCCATGTTGGCCTCGTAATAGGCGTCGAGCGTCCCCACATCCCGCCAGTAGCGCGCCTGTTTGGCGTTGAGGTCGCGGAAATCGTAAGCCACCACGCGGCAGCGCGCCAGGAGATGAGGGATCACGTCCTTGGCGAAATCGTGGGTCGAATTCGTGTCCTGCGCGTCCTCGTGCAGCGCCCGCAGCAGCACGCCGCTATTGAAAATGTAGATGCCCATGGAGGCACTCACCATGGAGGCGTCGAACCGTGAGGGGAAGGGATGATCGTGCCGCGGCTTTTCCTCAAAACCCGTCACCCGGTAGTCGGCGGCGATCTCCAGCACTCCGTATCGCCCGGCCTCCGCCGGCGGCACCTGGAGCGTGGCGATGGTGATCTCCGCGCCGTTGGCCCCATGCCACTCCAGCATGTCCCCATAATTCATCTTGTAGATGTGATCGCCGGAAAGCATCAGGATGGCTTCCGGGCCCTCGGCCTCGATGCTCTGAAAATTCTGGAACACGGCGTCGGCGGTGCCCTGGTACCAGTCCTCGTGCACCCGCTTCATGGGCGGAATCACCTCGATGTACTCGCCCAGCTCGGGCGAGAGGATGTTCCACCCGTCGCGCACGTGGCGGGTCAGTTCGAGGGATTTATACTGTGTTAGGATTAAGATTCGACGAACGTCGGAGTTGATGCAGTTGGAGAGCGTGAAGTCGATGATGCGATACGCCCCCCCGAAGGGCACGGCCGGTTTGGCGGTGTCACGGGTCAGGGGGTAAAGCCGCTCTCCGGCGCCGCCTGCCAGCAGGATCGCTAATACGTTTTCCATTTCAGTCTAAATCCCTGAAAAGAAACGGCATTCCGAAAATTCGGACGATTCTTTGCAACGACGCCGAAAATTTAGACTTGACTTTATTCGTCAAAAATCTATGATATCAGTACCTCTTGTGCGAAGTGTATGGATTTGACACCGCACGGGAATTCCAGGTCCGGTTGGGAGGTGTATTTCGTTTGGCCGAAGTAAAACTGCAAGAGGGTGAAACACTTGAAAACGCCCTCCGCCGCTTCAAGCGCAAAGTTCAGCAAGAGGACATCATCAAGGAAGTGAAGCGTCACTCCTTCTACCTCAAACCGGGTGAGAAGCTCAGGGTCAAGCAGGCCTTGGCCCGCAAACGTAACCGGAAGAAGTCGCGCCGGGAAGTCGAATAGCGAACCAGAACCTAGGGTAAAGTTCAGGCGGGGCCCCGCCGCCTCGCCTGAACCGCATGAATCGCTCAAGCTGTTAACGGGGAACAGGCCATGCCGGAGTTTCAGGACCGCATTCTCAAATGCGTCGATTGCAACGCGGATTTCGTATTCACAGCGGGAGAACAGCACTTCTTCCACGACAAGAATTTCAGGAATGAACCCAAGCGCTGCAAGGCATGCAAGACCAAGCGCCAAGGTGCTTCCGGACCCGGTTTTGCCAAAACCGAAACCATGACCGAGTGCTCGCAGTGCGGCCGCGAGACGACCGTCCCCTTCAAACCGACGCAGGGGCGCCCGGTTTACTGCCGCGAATGCTTCCTCAGCCGGAAAGCCACCGGAGCCACCGCCGGCTAGCCGTCCAGGCCGGGATACCCTCCGGGCCGGTCCGCGAAGCCCCGGCCGCCGCAACGAACCCTGAATCACCCCTTTGGCAAGCCCAAAGTGTATCTACTGTACCAGCATCACCGGAGCCTGCCAGAACGCCGCCTTCTGCCCCGTCGTATCCACTACCGTCACCTGACAGGTATATCTCCCCGGCTGCAACTTATTCAGGGCCAGGCTGAACCCTAGCGGCACCGCCTTCGATTTCGGGTCCATCCCTTCCGTCACCGGCAGCGGCGCCGTCTCAAACGCCCTCGTCTGCCCGCGATAGAAGGTCACGAAGGCCACCAGCGGCTGCATCGCCGTCACGCCCCGCTCGTACGCCTGCAAATACACGTACATGTCGCGGCTCCGGCTGAACACCCGCGTCACGCTCGGAATCAGCTTCTGCCCGTTCTGGATCAGCGGATTCACCGTCGGCGTCTTGTCCTTGCCCGCCGTGAACAGCGAGTCCCGCATGTCCATCCGCTGCCCGCTCAGCACCACCGAGCTGATCGGAATCCGCTTCAATTCCTTATTCAAGTTAGGCACCACGAACTTATTCAGATAAGTCCCGATCCGCCCCGTTTCGTCGTCGCGCGCCAGAAACTTTAGACTGTAAGTTCCCGGCAGCAGCGTAAACCCGGTGTCGTAGTGGATCGGCTGCTTGGCCAGTTGCGCCGCCGTCGCCCCGCTCAGCTTGATATCCACCTTGTCCCGCACATTGGCCACGGTGACGTTGTACTCGTCCTTCACTTCGCCGATGAAATCGATCAGCGTGTGCTCCGCGCCGCCCTTCCGCGCCAGCGCCAACTCGCTGCCCGGAATCTTCACCACCACCGGCACGAAATACTCCGCCGAGTTCAACTGGAAGTAATTCACCTCCATGGCGATGGTCAGCTCCGTGATGGGGTCGCCCAGCATCAGCGCGTCGATCAGTTGCCGCTCTTTGTCCACCGTGGTGAACTTTTTGAACTCCTTGCCGGCAAAGTATCCCTGCCGGTAATCCAGCTTCAGCGCGGCGTCCGCCAGCGTAATCTTGATGCGCCGGAACCGCCCGTCCATCGCCGTATTCGCCGAGTAGTACCCAACCACGTAGTAACTGGTGATCGCATTCTGCGCCTGCACCACGCCCTGCGTCAGATCGTTGTTATCCAGCAGCGCCTTGCCGCCCGTATCCGCCGCCAGCGCGTAGAGCGTGTCCTGCGATTTCTGGAAGTTATTCGTGAATGCCATCGCCGACGATCCGGAGTACATGCCGAGCCCGCCCGGCGAACCCCGGGTCGCATCCCCCATCGGCGATTGCGCCACCAGGCCGCGCGCATCCACCGGGTAGAACGACACGTTGGCGCGGATCGCCGCGTTGGTGGTCGCCTGGAACTGCGCCTGGTTGTCGATCCCGTTCAGTTGCAGGCCGCTGGCGAAATACACCAGCACCTTCTTCTCGTTGAGCTGCCCCAGCATCTTGACCGCGGTCTGTAACGCCCCCAGTTGCCGGTCCGTGGTGAACAGGTTGAACTCGCTATCGTCCTCGCCGAAGGCCGCGCCCGTGTCGGCCGAGCTGTCGTCGTTGGTGGTTTCGTCCAGGCCCGTGTCGGCCACGAAAAGCTTGTTGATGACCGTCTGCAGGTCTTCCTTTTTGTCCGTGAAGTCCTGCAACACCTGCACCGACGCCCCGTTGAACGCCAGGATCGCCATCAGATCCGCCGGCAGCATCTGCGTCGCGATAAACTTCATCGCCGCCGTTTCCGCGCGCACCTGGTCCGGCACCGGCATGGCGCTCATGTCGAAGTACATCGCCATCAGCCGCCGGTCGCGATACCGTATGTCGCCCGGCCGCTCCGGCGCAATCTGGTGCGCCGTCACCCCCGGAACCGCAATGGCGGGCGAGGCTGCCGCCGGGGCCGCGGGCGGCGTGGCGGGCGCGGCTTCCGGCCGTCTCACCAGTTCCGGCTCCGCCGGTTCCACCGGGATCGCCTCATCCAGCTTCTGGAATTCGCAGAAGCTGATGGTCTGCGCCACGCCGTCTTCGGTGATGGTGAAATCCTTCGCCGTGAGCCCCTCTACCGGCTTGCCGTTCTTGTCCTTCACCGTCACCGTCTCGATCACCAGTTGCGTGTTGGCCTGAAACTTGACGGTCCCGTTGGCCGCGGTCTGCGGGGCTTGCACGGGTTGTTGCGCCCCCCCCAGCAGCACGAAAATCAGCGCGATGGAAATGGCTTTCATGCTCAGAACCTCCACCGCAGGGTGGCCTGCACGCTGCGCATGGCGTTGGCCGTCGCCGGCAGTCCGAATTGCGAGCTGGTCACCGTCGTATTCCAGCTCGGATACGTTACGTGATTGAGCGCGTTCGTGGAATCGATCCGCAAGTCGAAGTTGTCCGCGAACGTGCGCGCCAACGATGCGTTCAGCGTGAATTGCGAGGGCCCCACAATCGAGTTCCTGCCCGCCGTACCCCACTGCCCCGCCAGCGGCGCGCTGTACGCCGCCGGATTCAGGTACCGCCCCTGCGCTGCCGTCTCGACCGGCGCGCCCGTCGTGTCCGGCCGTAGCGGCCCGGTCACTCCGGTCCCTACCACCGTCGCCCCATAGACGGGAGTTGCCGGCAGCCCGCTGCCCGCGTTGATCTGGCTGGTCAGCGTCCACCCTTTGTACGCCGCGCCCCTCCAACCGCGCAGCAGCGCGCCCCCATGCACGCCCACGCCCGACGAATACTGCGTCTGCAAACTCAACAAGTGCCGCTGGTCGAAGTTCGAAGGGCCGCGTTCCGCGCTCAAATTCAGCCAGTTCTGCGCGATCACGCTGCTCCCCTGCCCCCGGCCACCCAGCGCCGCGTCGTCGTAGGAGTGCGAATACGTATACAGCGCCGTCGCCGTCACCCCGTTGTGCAGCCGCCGCCGCAACTGCAACTGCCCGCTCTCCCGCGTCGAATTGCCGTTCGACGTCATATATGCATACCCCGAGGGACACGCCGGGCAGGGGTCGACTGCGCCCGCCGGGTACGTGTTCGGCAGGAATACCTGCACCGCGCGCGTGCCTTTGATGCCGTTGTACGTCGCCGTCACCACCATCGCCGCCGGCAGGTCCATCTGCGCCGAAGCCTGCCAGTTCTGCGCGTTGCCAATGCGGAAATCCGGGTCGATGGCGAAGGTGTTCGGCGGTATCCCCGGCGTCACATTGAACCCGTTGGCCAGCGTCAGCGGATTGAGCGGGCCGTTCTGCACGGCCAGGCTCTTGGAAAGCGGCGATTGCTGCGCCATCTGCATGGCGATGGTGTTGTAGACCGACGTATTGTAACTCACCGCGTAGCCCGCGCGAATCAACAGCGATGAGCCGAAAATCGGCCGCCAGGAGAGGGCGATGCGCGGCTGGATCCCGTGCCTGTCCGGCCGCACCAGCGAGCCCGGATATTGCCGCCCCGTCAGCGTCCCGTTGGGACTGCTCCCCAGCACCGGCGCCTCCGCCGCAAAGCCCGGCGCGACATCCAGATTCACCAGCCGCCCGTACTTCTCCACGATCGGGCTCGAATAATCCCAGCGCGCGCCCGCGTTCACGGTGAAGCCCGCGCTCACCCGCCAATCGTCGGTGAAATACGCGTCGTAGGTGGACGTGCGAAAGTACTTATCGGCGTTGCCGAAGGCGATCGAACTGGTGTCCGGCGTGCCCAGCAGAAAGTCCGCGAAATCGCTCCCCGTGCCGGCCACTCCCGCCCCGTTGGCCGTCGCCTCCGTGGCCGCGCCCGTGAAAACGAAAGTGCCGCGCGGGTCCTGCTGCCCCAGCAGATTGAGTTGGATCCGGCGGAAGTCGCCGCCCATGGTGATATTGTGCGGCCGCTTCAGCCACAGCAGCGAATACGAGAGCCCGCTCGTCTGATTGCGCGTGAAGCTTTGCTGCGCGTCGCTCAGCCCCGCGTAGCCGCTGCTGAACGAGAGGCTGGGCGGTCCCCAGTTCTGCGGTTCCTGATTGTCGCCGCCGATCCCCGCCGCGCCCGCCACGTTGATCCGGTTCGCGAAGTATGGCGTGTTGCGCACCGAATACCGGCTGTACTGCGCGCCCAGCGTCCCGTACAGCGCCTTGTTGAAAGTATGCCGCCAGGTCAGATTGAGACTCATCCCCTGCGTGCGGTTGCCGTCCACGAACTGGAAGAGGTTCGGGGTTTCCGCGCTGGTGCGCTGGTATCCGAGCGTGCCGTTCAGCGTATTGCGCGCATTGAGCGCTTTGTTGAGACGCGTCTGCAAGGCGTCCGCGTCGGCCGTGCCCACCAGCGGGACCTGGTAGTTGTAGCGCGCCGACGGGTTGAAATTCGGCATCGGATAAAGGTTCAACAGCGCCTTTGCCTGCGGTGAAATCCGCGTCGCCGGGATTACGTTGCCGGGAAAGGGCGCGCCGGTGGAGGGATCGATCGCCACCACCGGATTGCCCAGGGGGTTCAAGGTCTGCGAGAGATCGCCGGTGCGCTCCGCCGCCGTCGGCATCAGGCTGGTTTGAATGTTGGCGTTGCGGTTGCGCGTGCCCTGGTAAGCCACGAAAAAGTTCCCGTTGTTGGTGCGGAACAGGTGCGGGATGCTCAGTGGCCCGCCGAACGTCCCCCCGAAGCGCAGATGGTTGTAAGGCGACCGGGGCGTATCCTGACCCGTGAGGGAGAAATTGCGCGCGTCGAGCGCCGAGTTATCCAGTATCGTGCTGAGGTCGCCGCGATACCCCGAGCCCGGTCCCTTGCGAAAGTTGCCGATGGCTCGCCGTTCGACCCCGTTGCTCACGCTGCCGTTCACCAGCAAGGCGTCATTGGCGCCCGGCGCGGCTTCGTCGACGCCTCCGGCTGCCGGTTCCCCGGCCGCGGGAGCGCTGGAAGCGTTCAAATCGGCGCGCTGAAAACCGTTGCCCGCTGCCGCTGTGGCGTTGGCGGCTGCCGCCTTCGATCCCTTCTTCGGCGCGGACGTCTTATCCGTCAATGACGGCGTTGGACTCGCCGCCGGCGCGCTCGCCGACTGCGTTGTGGACGATGGCGCGCTTGCAGGCGCCGCCGGCGGCGCGGGCACGGGCGCCGATGCCTTGATCTCGTCGAACGGCAGCAGCTTCAGTTCCCACTCCGGACTGGGCGCGTCCGGCGCCACGGCCACGTCCATCTTCAGCGTCGTGAAGCACAGCATTTCCACCTGTAAATTCCACACCCCGTCCGCCAGGTCGGCGAACGCATACACGCCCTGCGGATCGGTCACGGCGACCAGTTTCTTGTCGCCCTGCGTGGCCGTCACCGTCGCGCCCGGCACCGGCAGGCCGGCGAATCGGACGATTCCATGATGCTCCGATGCCTGCGCCGCCGCCAGGCAGGCGAGGATGCAGTAAAAGAGCGCTCTCAGAATAGGATTCCGTGCCATTCAGTACCTGGTAGAACGACGTTTCGCGGGGCATAACATTAGCGGCCCTCCGCGAGCCACAGCCGTTTTAGTCTATGACGATCTTAGACGCCATTCCGTTCGGAAAGTTTTCAACAGCCCCGGCTTTTTCTGCGCGGGAATACAATGGAGCGCATCATGCAACTTTCGCGACGCCATTTTCTGGCCACCGGCACCGCCCTGCCGCTGCTTGCCACGCCCCAAGCCTCCCGCCCCGGACAGGCCTGGTATCAGAAGATGCGCCGCGCGGGCCAGGTCAACTTCAACGAGATGGACCCCGGCCGGATCGACATCGCGCAGTGGGTGGACTACTGGAGCAGCCTCAAGCTCGACGCCCTGCTGTTGAACGCCGGCGGCATCATGGCCTTCTACCCGACCAAGATTCCGGGCCACCATCGCAGCCAGTTTCTGGGCGATGGCGACCTCTTCGGCGATTTCACCAAGGCCGCCAAGGCGCGCGGCATGCGCGTGGTGGCGCGCCTGGATTGCAACTCCGCTTACGAGGAAGCCCTCCAGCTTCGTCCCGAGTGGTTCATGCGCTCCGCCGACGGCCAGCCGGTGAAGCATAGCGAATCGCCGTGGCTGTTCCAGACCTGCATGTTCTCCAGCTACTTCACCGAGCAGATGCCGGCCATCATCCGCGAAGTCAACGCGCTCTACGACGTGGATGGCTTCTTCACCAATGGCTGGCCCTCCACCGGACGCCCGCCGGCCTGCCACTGCGAAGCGTGCAAGCGGCTGGCCGCCCGCAACACTCCCGCCTTTGCCGAGCAGCACCTGGCGCGCGTGCTGGAAGTCTGGAAGCTCTGGGACAACGCCGCCAAGGAGAAGAAGCCGGACAGCGTCTACGTCGGCAATCTGGGCGGCGGCATACGCGCCACCACCGACCTGCGCCGCCTCTCCGCCGTGGCCGGCTGGTTCAACGCCGACCATCAGGGCCGCACCGGCGCCACCCCCATCTGGGATTGCGCGCAGCAGGGCCGCGTAGCCCAATCGGTCATGAAGGGACGCTGCATCACCAACGTCACCGGCAGCTACGCCAACTCCAGGCCCTTGTGGCGCCACACCGCCAAGGCGCCCGCGGAAGCCACTATGTGGATGGCGCAGACCACCGCCAGCGGCATGGTGCCCTGGTATCACTGGCTGGGCGGCGAGCCCGAGGACCAGCGATGGCGCGCGCCCGGCCGCGACTTCTTCCAATGGATCGCCAAATACGAGCCGCACTTCGTCAATCGCAAGCCGGTGGCCAGCGTGGGCGTGGTGTTCAGCCAGCGACTCAACGCGCTCTACAACCCACCCGGCGGCGGCGCGCCCAGCGACTTCCTCGAAGGCATGTACTACGCCCTGCTGGAAGGCCGCTTCCTCTTCGATTTCGTCCACGAGGACGATCTGGATGCCGCTACCCTGAAAAAGTACGCGGCCCTCATCCTGCCCAATACCGCCCTGCTCGGCGATGCGCAGTGCGCCCAGTTGCGCACCTACGCCCGCTCCGGCGGAGGACTGCTGGCCACCTTCGAAACCGGGCGCTACGATGCCACCGGCGCCCGCCGCGCCGAACTCGGCCTCGCCGATGTCTTCGGCGCATCGCTGCTCTCCGCCACCGGCGGCGTGGAAGGCCCCAAAGGCAATTCGTATTACGCGCGCATCGAGCAGCGCCACCCCATCCTCGCCGGCTTCGAGGAGACCAATGTCCTCCCCGGCGCCGAATACCGCTTGCCGGTGAAGGCGCGCGCGCCGCAGGCCATGACGGTGGTGCCGCCCTATCCCGCCTTCCCGCCCGAGATGGTCTACACCCGCACCCCGAAGACCGACGAACCGGCCATCGTCATCGCCGAGGAGGGCATGAGCCGGCGCATCTGGCTGCCCGGCGACGTGGAACGCAGCTTCTGGCGCAGCGGCAACGGCGATCTCAGCCGCTTGTTGCAGCAAGCCATCCGCTGGGTGGCGCGCGATCGCATGCCGGTGCGCGTCACTGGCGACGGATTGGTGGAACTCTTCGCCTGGGAGACCGAGCCCGGCTACGCGGTGCACATCCTGAACTACACCAATCCGAGTTTCGCCCTGGGATGGTTTCGCGAAACCTACCCGCTGGGCGCGCAGACCGTGCGCATGGAGCTGCCGGAGGGTGTGAAAGTCCGCCGCGTGCAGGCGCTGCGCGCGGCAGCGGAAGTGAAGTTCAAAATCACCGGCCAGACGCTGGAGTTCACCTTGCCGGGCGTCCGCGATTACGAGATCGCCGCGGTGACGAAGGCGTAGAGGTGGGGCAGGCGGGGTACCCTCTGGGTCCGCCTGCCAACTAGCACTAGCCTACGCCACGGTCACGAATCTGTCTTTGCGCGTGCCGCAGATCGGGCAGTTATCCGGCGGCGTGCCGAATTCGATGTTGCCGCAGACCGGGCACAGGTAGAAGCCCGCTTCGGCCAGGTCCTTGCCTTGCTCCACGGCCGCCAACGCCTGCTTGTAGCGTTCGGCGTGCACCCTCTCGGCCTTCAACGCATACCCGAACATGAACCTTGCCCGGTGTCCTTCGGCTTCCGCTTCGGCGAGCATGGGCGGATACATGGTGGTGAACTCGTAAGTCTCGCCCGCGATCGCGGCCTTCAGATTGTCGTTGGTGGAGGCCACGCCGTCCATGGCTTTGAAGTGGTCCTGGGCGTGCACCAGCTCCGCCTCGGCGGCGGTGCGAAACAGGCGGGCGACATTGGGCAAACCGTCCTGCTCCGCCTTGCGGGCAAACGCCCGGTATCTCTGGCTGGCCTGGCTCTCGCCGGCGAACGCCTCGTTCAGATTCGTAGTTGTGCTCATGATGATTCAGTTTATCAGGCCCGCATCTCTGAAAGCACAGAGCCGTGATTCGGAGCCGCAGCCCTCCCGGTTATCCTGGAGATAGCCTTGGCGTCCACTTTCTGGTCCACCATCACGCGTTTCGACCGCGCGCAGCTCAAGCCGGCGATGGCGCTACGCAACGCCCTGGGCGTGGTGCTGCCGCTCGCCATCGGCATCGCCCTGGGCAACCCCTCGGGCGGCGCCATGGCCGCCACGGGCGCGCTCGATGTCGCCTTTTCCGATGGCGTCGATCCCTATCCGCACCGCGGCCGCCGCATGCTCAGCGCGGCGCTCTTTGTGGCGCTGGCCGTTTTCGCGGGGCGCCTTTGCGGGTACAATCACCTGCTCGCCCTGCTGCTCGAAGCCGCCTGCGCCTTTGCCGCCGGTCTGCTGGTGGCCGCCGGCCCCACCCCCGGCGATAT
Organism: Candidatus Solibacter sp.; assembly: GCA_050014175.1. Classification (GTDB taxonomy): domain Bacteria; phylum Acidobacteriota; class Terriglobia; order Bryobacterales; family Bryobacteraceae; genus Solibacter. The sequence goes on from JBEKDV010000160.1 coordinate 14,049, forward strand.
CGGCGGTATCACCCTGGTCACCCTGATCGTCTTCTCCGCCTCGCCTGCCTCGTCGTTCGGCAAGGCTCTCTCCTCGGGACTGCTGGCCCTGGCCGGCGGCGTGCTGCAAACCATCTTCTCGCTCGCCTTGTGGCCGGTGCACCGCTACCTGCCGGAGAGCCGCGCCCTGGCCGTGCTGTACGCCGGACTGGCGCGCACCGCCGAGTGCAGCGTGGCCGCCACCGAAGCGCCGGCCGCCACCGAACCGATTCTGGCCGCCCGCGCCGCCCTGGGCGCGCTCGATTCCGCCCGCTCCGTGGAGGCGGAGCGCTACCTGGCCCTCTTCAGCCAGGCCGAACGCATTCGCCTCGCCCTGGTGGCGCTGGGCCGCCTGCACGTACGCATCGCTCGCGAGCCCGGCGCCGCCGCCGATGCGGCCCTGCTCGACCGCGCCCGCGAGCTGGCCGCACGCATGCTGCACTCCGTCAGCGCGGCGCTCGCCGCCGGCGTCAAAGGCGACTCCCATCCCGAGTGCCTGCGCGAACTCCGCGCCCTCACCGAGCAACTGCGCGCGCCCTCCGCCACCGGCGCCGCCTCCGCCGCGCCGCAACTCGCCGCCACGCGCGCCGACGCCCGCTGGCAGCTCGATGCGCTTACCGGCCAGCTTGCCTCCGCCGTGGAACTCGCCGCGCACACCAGCCCGAGCGGCGCCCGCGAGTTCGACCGCCGCGAGCGAGCGCAGCCCTGGAGCCTGCGCCTGGCCGGCGTCCTGGCCGTACTGCGCGCCAACCTCACCCTGGATTCCGCCGCCTTCCGCCACGCCCTGCGCCTGGCCGCCTGCGTGGCGATTGCCGACGCGCTCACCCGCGGCATCGGCTGGCATCGCGCCTATTGGGGACCGATGACCGTGGCCATCGTGCTCAAGCCCGATTTCACCACCACCTTTACCCGCGGCGTGCTGCGCCTGGCCGGCACGTTCACCGGGCTGGCGCTCGCCACTGCGCTGTTCCTCGTCCTCTCGCCCACCGCCGCCATGCAGGCGCTCTTGATCGCCGTCTTCGTGTATTTGATGCGCTGGACGGGCCCGGCCAATTACGGCGTGATGGTGACGGCGCTGACCGCCCTGGTGGTGCTCCTGTTCGCCGCGACCGGCGTGGCCCCCGCCGAGCTGATCGCGGCGCGCGCGCTGTTCACCGTGGTCGGCGGCGCCATCGCGCTGGCCGCCTATCGCGTCTGGCCTACCTGGGAACGCACCCAGGTGCCGGAAGCGCTGGCACGCCTGCTGGACGCCTATCGCGCCTATTTCCAGGCCGTACGCGACGCCTACCTGCACCCCGGCCTGGAGCGCGATCCGGCCTTTGCGCCGCGCCTGGAACGGGTTCGCCAGGGCGGCCGCCTGGCGCGCACCACCCTGGAAGCCTCCATGGCGCGCCTGCGCCTCGAACCCGGCGTAGCCGCCGCCAGGCTCACCACGCTGCAAGCCATCCTGGCCAATTCGCACCGTTTCATCCACGCCGCCATGGCGCTGGAAGCCGGCCTGTTCCGCAGCCAACCCGTCCCGGCGCGCCCGGAATTCGCCACGTTCGCCAACCATGTGGATTCCACCCTGTACTTCCTCGCCGCCTACCTGCGCGGCGTTCCCGTGGAGCCCGGCGACCTTCCCGACCTGCGCGAGGACCATCGCGCCCTCCTGCAATCGGGGGTGTCGCACGCCGAACGTTACGATCTGGTCAACGTGGAAGCGGACCGTGTCACCAACAGCCTCAATACGCTCTCGGTGGAGCTGATCCAGTGGGTGGGCAGCGCTTAGCGTGCCCCTTCGCACGATGTGACCCGGGCCGGGATTCAGCCGTACATTTACATCGTCGTGCGGTGAAGCGTCCGAGCTGCCCCGCGGATGCACAAGGCGGAGCCTTATGCCACTTACTTTTCCAGCACTTCTCCCAGGGCAGGCGGCAAGGGGCCCGCCAT
>JBEKDV010000161.1:0-15917 GCA_050014175.1 Candidatus Solibacter sp.
TAAGTTCTTACACCGTGGGATCGCCGGCGCGCAGTAAGTAGGGGGCATTGTGGCCGGCATTCACATAGCGTAACTCGCGCGTCTCCTGATCTAACTGCGCATAGAAGAAAGTGGCATAACTGTTGGGTCCGGTGGAACGGTAGAGAAAGTAATTCATCTTCGCCGCGAGCTGCGGCAGGGTAAGATCGCGTTCCGAGGAGATAACTCGTAAGGAGGCCTGCACCACGGACATGATGAGCGCGGCGGGGATGCCTTTGCCGGCCACGTCGGCGAGCGCGATACCGGTGTGGGCGCCGCCCAGATCCAGGAAGTCGTAGTAATCGCCGCCGACGGAGCGGGCGGGAAGATTGAGGCCGGTGAGCGAGGCCACGGTGGTTTCCAGGCCCTGACGCGGCAGCAGGCGCTTCTGCACTTCCGCCGCCAGGGCGAGATCGCGCAGCACCTTTTCCTGCTCCACCACGCGATCCGTCAGGCGCGCATTCTCCAGCAGGAGCGCGAACTGGTCGGCGCAGCCGCGCAGGACGCGCTTCTCGGCGCGGCTGTATTGCTCGCGACCCGCGGGCGGCCCCAACAGGAGCACGCCCAGCACCTCTTTATTGGTGCGCAGTGCCACCGCCAGGCGGGCGCCGCTGCTTCGCAGCGCCTCGATTTCGGCGAGGTGCTCGGGCTTGGATTCGGCCGCCCAGCGGCGCCCGGTATCGAGATCGCCCGCGTCGATCGGCAAGGGCGCGCCATACGCGCGCAGGCGGTTCGACAGCAGTCCGTTTCGGGGGATGGAGTACGCGCCCCAACCCTGGTCGGGGACCGATGCCGTGGCGCGGAATTCCTCTCCAACGCCCTCCAGCAGAAGCGCCGATTCGGCGCCGATGTTGCTGCGCAGGGCATCGAGCGCGGCGCGGATGGCCTCGCGGAATCCAGCGGCGTGGCGCGAAGCCTCGATCAACGCGGTCATCAGGTCGGCGTCCGGCGAGGGCGGGAGATCTTCGCCGTGCGCGCTTGCTGTAGTCCAAGCTTCGAAGAATCGGGAGATGCCCTGGCGCGCCGATTCCCACATGGAGCCGGGCTCGTTGCGGATGGCCACCAGGGGGGAGAGCAGGGTGGCGCGCCACGCGGGGAAGAGCGAGGACGCGAGCGCGATGCACGCCACGATGGCCCCGGAGAGCACAAAGGGAATGACGCCAGGGTTGTCGATGCGAAGTTCGCGGACGAGCAGCCCGGTGGCCGCCACCGCCGCGACGCAGCCGATGCCGATGCCCCACGCCGCCATGCGCAGGCCGGAACCGCACACCAGGTAGAGCAGGTCGCGGCTGCTGGCGCCGAGGGCCATGCGCGTGCCCATTTCCACGGTCCGCTGGCGGACGGAGTAGGACACCACGCCGTACGTGCCGAGGGTGGCCATGAGCAGCGCCGCGAGCGCGAAGAACGTCATCACCGACGAGGCCAGCACCTTCAGGAACACCGATTCCCGAACCCGATCGCTCATCATTTTGACGTCGTGGATAGGCTGCGCCGGATTGACGTTCCGGATGGCGCGCCGCACGGCCGGGATCAGGGTTTCGGGCGGCAGGGCGGAGCGCACCGCGAAGTTCATCGGGTTCATGGGCGCTACGGCGGAGTGCATGTAGATTTCGGGCACTGTGGGGATGTCCAGACCCCTGTTTTTGATGTCGCCCACCACGCCTACCACCTGAAAACGATCTCCCTTCGGGTTACCGAAGTGCCCGAATACGCCCACCGGGTCGCGGTCCGGCCAATAGCGTTTGACGGCGGCCTGGTTGATGACCACCGGCAGCAGGTTTTCGGTGTTGTCGCGGTCCGTCAGCAGGCGGCCGCGGCGCAGCGGGATCCCCATCGTGCGAAAGTAATCGCGGCTGACGGGAAGATAGGCGACTGTCTCGCCGGTAGAGGGCTGCGGTGACGGGCCTTCCTGGAAGATCGCCGCACTCAGGCAACAGTCGAGGGGCAGTTGGTCCGTCACGCCGGCTCCCATCACGCCCGGAATCGCTTCCATCGCGTCCAACAGCCGGGTCTGGTAGGCGAACTGGCTTGGCTTGCCGGGAATGCCCTCGGCGGCGAAGCTGAGCTGGAAGGTTAGCAGGTGATTGGGATCGAAGCCGGGCGAGATGCGCGTGACGCGATAGAGTTCGGAGACCAGCACGGTACCGACCGCCAGCAGCACGAACGCCAGCGCGACTTCGGCCACCACGAAGGACCGCGACAGCCGCCCGCTGCGCGCTCCCGCCGAGGCGCGCACGCCCTCGCTCAAGACGTCGTTGGGCAGCGTGCGCGCGGCTTGCCACAGCGGCGCCATGCTGGTGAGCGCGCACGCCACGAACGCCGTGGCGATGGCGAAACCCATCACCGGCCAGTCCACCGCAATCTCGTCGACGCGCGTGGTGACCGCGCTCCCGAAGGCAACCAGCATCCGCACCAGCACAAAACCGAACAACAGGCCGCCTGCCGCCCCGGGGAGCCCAACCAACAATCCTTCGAGGAAATATTGCAGCGCCAGTTGGCGCAATCCCGCGCCGAGCGCGACACGCACCGCGGTTTCGCGGGCGCGCGCGACCGAGCGCGCCAGCAGCAGTCCGCCGACATTGGCGCAGGTGATGACGAGCAGCAGGATGGCCGCGCCGAACAGCAGCCACAGGATGGGCCTGATATTCTTCGTAGTTAGGTCGCGGATGCCATCTACGTGAGCGGTGTAGTTTTGGCGCGAGACCGGGTCGCGCTGTGCGATCTCTTTGGCGATGCGTTTGGCCTCCGCGTCTGCCTCGGCAACCGTTACGCCCGGCCGCAGCCGCGCGTAGCAGAAGTTGTCGCCGGTGTTTCGATCCTGTCCCAGGCCGGAGGGATCTAGCGGCACCCAGACGTCGGTCTGCGTCTCGTCGCGGGTTCCCGCTAACGGCAGATCGAATCCGGGGGGCATCACTCCCACGACCGTGTAAATGCCGCCGCTCAGGGTGATGGTCTTGCCCACGATGGCGGTGTCGGCGCCCAAACGCAGCCACAGGCCGTTGGAGATCACGGCGACGGGCCCGTCCGCCATATCGCGGAACCACCGCCCCAGTTTCGGGTTCACTCCCAGGCTGTTGGCCAGCGCGGGCGTGACGCCGATTCCGTTGAGGAAACGCGGTTCTCCGGGCGCGGTCAGATTGTAGTGGATGTACCGCATCCAACCGAAGGCGTCAAAGCTGCGCATTCCCTGCTGGTACTCCCGCACGTCGTTCAAGTTCAAGGACGATACCGTGAACGGATCGGCGAGCGACCCACCGAGCAGCGACACGAAGCGCTCTCCGTGCGCGTAGGGCAGGGGCTTCAAGACCAGCGAATGGATTACGGCATAGATGGCGGTCGCCGATCCGATGCCGGCGGTAAAGGCCACGATGACGAGGAGCGCTGTCGCCTTGGCGCTCTTCCAGGACTGCCATGCCTGCCGCACAAAGGGGGCCATGAGACAACTATGCTAGCTCAAGGCGACGACGTCCGAGCGCAGCTCGGATGCACAAGGCGGAGCCTTATGCCACCTTGCTAAGCGACGGCGTGAGCGGCGCCGGCTTGGTCCTTCAGAGCGGCGGCTTTATCGGTGGCTTCCCAGGTGAAGGTGTCTTCGGTTCGTCCGAAGTGACCGAAGGCGGCTGTCTTGCGGTAGATGGGACGGCGCAGGCGCAGGGTGTCGATGATAGCGCGCGGTGTCAACAGGAAATTGGCGCGCACCAACTCCGTGAACTTGGCATCCGGAATCAGCCCGGTGCCGAAGGTGTTCACCATGACGGACACGGGTTCGGCCACGCCGATGGCGTAGGCCAACTGCACTTCGCAGCGCGAAGCCAGCTTGGAGGCCACGATGTTCTTGGCGATGTAGCGGGCCATATAGCAGGCCGAGCGATCGACCTTGGTGGGATCTTTGCCGCTGAAGGCGCCGCCGCCGTGACGGCCCATGCCGCCGTAGGTATCGACGATGATTTTGCGGCCGGTCAAGCCGGTATCGCCGTGCGGTCCGCCCACTACAAACCGGCCGGTCGGATTGATGTGGTACTTGGTCCGCTCGTCCACCATTCCAGCCGGAATCACGGCGTCGATGATGTGCTTCTGCACTTCGGCGCGCAGGTCCTCGATGGAGATGTCCGGGCTGTGCTGGGTGGAAATCACCACCGTTTCGATGCGCTTCGGCTGGTTGTCCACGTACTCCACCGAAACCTGGCTCTTGCCGTCGGGCCGCAGGAAGTTCAGCAAGCCCTCCCGGCGCGCGTCGCTCAGGCGGCGGCAGAGCTTGTGCGCCATCATAATGGGCAGCGGCATCAGTTCGGGCGTCTCATCGCAGGCGTAGCCGAACATCATTCCCTGGTCGCCCGCCCCGCCGGTATCCACGCCCATCGAAATATCGGGCGACTGCGACTGGATCAGGTTGTGCACGCCGCAGGTATTGGAATCGAAGCCGTAGGCGGCGTCGTTATAGCCCACGTATTCGATGGTGCCGCGCGCGATGCGCTGCACGTCCACGTAAGTCTTCGTGGTGATTTCACCGGCGACGATGCAGGTGCCGGTGGTCACCAGAACTTCGCAGGCCACGCGGCCCATCGGGTCGTCCGTCAGGACCGCGTCCAGAACGGCGTCCGAAATCTGGTCGGCGATCTTGTCCGGGTGCCCTTCGGTCACCGATTCCGATGTAAAAATATGTTTTTGATTGTCTGCCAAGGGGTTGTCTCCAGTTTTTCTAATAGCGATAATTCTCGGCCTTGTACGGGCCTTCCACCGGCACGCCCAGATACTCGGCCTGCTTGGCCGTCAGCGTGGTCAGCTTGACACCGATCTTCTCCAGGTGCAGGCGCGCCACCTCTTCATCCAGCTTCTTGGGGAGAGTGTAGACGCCAATTTTGTACGTGTCTTTATTCTTCCACAGATCGAGCTGTGCCAGCGTCTGGTTGGCGAAGCTGTTGCTCATGACGAAGCTGGGGTGGCCGGTGGCACAGCCCAGATTGACCAGACGGCCCTCGGCCAGGACGAAGATACAGTTGCCGTTGGGGAAGGTGTACATGTCCACCTGCGGCTTGATGTTGGTGCGCCTGGCGTCGCTTTCGTTCAGCCGGTCCATCTGGATTTCGTTGTCGAAGTGCCCGATGTTGCAGACGATGGCCTGGTCTTTCATCTTCCGCATGTGTTCCAGGGTGATGATTTCGCAGTTGCCGGTGCAGGTGACGTAGATATCGCCGCGACCCAGTGTTTCTTCGATGGTGGTGACTTCGAAGCCTTCCATGGCGGCCTGCAAGGCGTTGATGGGGTCGATTTCGGTGACGATGACGCGCGCGCCCATGCCGCGCAGGGAGTGCGCCGAACCCTTGCCCACGTCGCCGTACCCGCAGATGACGGCGACCTTGCCCGCCACCATGACGTCGGTGGCGCGCTTGATGCCGTCGGCCAGCGATTCGCGGCAGCCGTAGAGGTTGTCGAATTTGCTCTTGGTCACCGAATCGTTGACGTTGATGGCCGGCACCAGCAGCTTGCCCTGTTCCTGCATTTTATAGAGGCGGTGCACGCCGGTGGTGGTTTCCTCGCTGACGCCGCGCCACGCCGCCACCATTTTGTGCCAGCGCCGGGGATCTTCCGCGTGGACCTTTTTCAGCAGGTCCTTGATGACCTTCTCTTCGTGGGCTTCGGAGGGGCTGTCGACCCAATCGCTGCCCGCTTCGAGCTCGTAGCCTTTGTGGATGAGGAGGGTCACGTCGCCGCCATCGTCCACCACCAGTTGCGGGCCGTGGCCGCCGGGGTGGCTGACGGCCTGGTAGGTGCACCACCAGTATTCTTCGAGGCTCTCGCCCTTCCACGCGAAGACGGGAACGCCCGCGGCGGCAATGGCCGCCGCCGCGTGATCCTGGGTGGAGAAAATATTGCAGCTTGCCCAGCGCACGGTGGCGCCGAGATCGACCAGCGTCTCAATGAGGACGGCGGTCTGAATGGTCATGTGCAGCGAACCGGTGATGCGCACGCCCGCCAGCGGTTTGCCCACGGCGTACTTGCGGCGAATCGACATCAGGCCGGGCATTTCGTACTCGGCGATAGAGATCTCCTTGCGGCCCCATTCGGCCAGGGAGAGATCGGCCACTTTGAATTCGGCGGCGGTTTGGTTGAGTGTTGCGGCGCCCATCTTTTGGTTGTCTCCGACTTTGCTCGTATCAAGAAATCTTGATACATTGATATTACACATGTTTTTGTTATGGCGTCAATCCTGAAATCCCTGCGGCTGGCGGCGGACCCGAACCGCCTGCGCGTCCTGCTCCTTCTGGAACAGGAAGAATTGTCCGTGGCGGAGCTTCAGGAGATCCTGTCCAAGGGGCAGAGCCAGATTTCGACGCACCTGGCGCAACTCAAGCAGGCCGGGCTGGTGGACGACCGGCGCACGGGGAAAAACGCCTTCTACCGCCTCACCGCGTCGAGGGAATTGATGGAGCTTTTCCGCCAGGCCGCGGTGGAAATTCCCGAGGCGGCGCAGGACCAGGAGGCGCTTCGCATGGCGCTAAGAAAGCGGCGCGACAACATGCGGCGCTACTTCGACGAACTGGCCGGCAAGTTCGGGCGCCAGTACGTGCCGGGACGGTCGTGGAAGGGCATCGCCGAGGCGTTATTGAAGCTGATGCCGCCGATGGTGATTGCCGATCTGGGCGCGGGCGAGGGCACGATTTCGCAATTGATGGCGCAGCGGGCGAAGAAGGTCATCGCCATCGATAATTCGGAGAAGATGGTGGAATTCGGCGCGGAACTGGCGCGCAAGCACGGGATCGCCAACCTGGAATACCGGCTGGGCGATCTGGAAGAAGTGCCGATCCGCAGCGGCACGGTGGACCTGGCGTTCCTCAGCCAGGCGCTGCACCACGCGGTGCATCCGGAGCGGGCGATCGGCGAGGCGTGGCGGATATTGAAGCGCGGCGGGCGGATCGCCATTCTCGATTTGAGCCGCCATCACTTCGAAGAGGCGCGGGAGATGTACGCCGATCTGTGGCTCGGGTTCACGGAGTTGGAGATCGAGCGGCACATGAAGGCGGCGGGGTTCAAGCACGTGGAGACGGCGGTGGTGTTCCGCGAGCAGGAAGCTCCGCACTTTGAGACGCTGCTGGCGACGGGAGAGAAGTAGGGACGGCGGGCAGGCTATAATCGCGGTGCGATGCGACTGCTTGTGGCTTTCTTGTGGCTGGCGATTTCCCTGGGTGCGCAGAATGCCGCCAACCCACATACTCTACAGATTCCGGCGGGGGCGGAGGCTGGAGCGGGGTTCAGCGCGGAAACCGCCGCCAGGGCGTATCTGGCGACGTTCAAGCCGGAGCAGAAGGCGCGGTCGGACGCCTATTTCGAAGGCGGCTACTGGCTGCAATTGTGGGATCTGCTCTACACGGTGGCGGTGAGCGTGCTGCTGCTGGCCACGGGTTTTTCGGCGCGCATGCGGGACTGGGCGGAGCGCATCACGCGGCGCAAGGGGCTGGGGACGTGGCTGTACTGGGCGCAGTTTTCGGTGGTGTCCTTCTTGCTGGAGCTGCCGTGGGCGGTGTACGAAGGCTTCGTGCGCGAGCGGCAGTACGGCTTGATGAATCAGAGCTTGGGCGCATGGTTTGTGGATCAGGGGAAGGGGCTCGCGATCGGGATTGTGCTGGGCGGCCTCGCGGTGATGGCGCTGGTGGGAATCGTGCGGCGGCTACCGCGCGCGTGGCCGTACGTGGGCGCGGGGGCGGCGGTGGTATTTATCATGATCACGGCGCTCATCGGGCCGGTGTTTCTGGCGCCGATGTTCAATAAGTATTCGCTGTTGGAGGATGCAGCCGTTCGCGACCCGATCCTGCGGCTGGCGCGGCAGAACGGGATTCCGGCGACGAAGGTGTATCAGGTGGATGCTTCGCGGCAGAGCAACCGGGTGAGCGCCAATGTCAGCGGCTTTCTGGGGACGGACCGGATCACGCTGAACGACAACCTGCTGCGCCGTTGTTCGCCGCAGGCCATCATGGCGGTGATGGGCCACGAGATGGGGCACTACGTGCTGAACCACGTGTATAAGATGATTGCGTTCCAGGCGATCCTGTTCGTGGCGTATTTCGCCGCGCTGCGCTGGCTGCTGGATTGGTCGCTGGCGCGATGGGGCGTGCGATGGGGAATCCGCGGGACGGGCGACGTGGCGATGATCCCGTTGGCGATCCTGATCTTCTCGCTGCTCACGTTCCTCGCCACGCCGATTCAAAACACGCTGACTCGCACGCAGGAATACGAGGCGGATATCTTCGGGTTGAACACGGCGCGGCAGCCGGATGGCGAGGCGGAGGCCGATTTGCTGCTCGGGGAATACCGCAAGCTGGAACCGGGGCCGGTGGAGGAATTCATTTTCTTCGATCATCCCAGCGGCCGCACGCGGATTTACGCGGCGATGCGATGGAAGGCGGAGAACCAGTGCGCGGGCAACGCGGTGAACCCTTGCGGGCGGTGACAGGCTGCGCGGAAGAGAAGAGTCCTACTGCAGCTTGATGCCGCGGGCCTCGATGGTGCGGGCGGTGGCGCGATCGAGGTTGGCCAGGGCTTCGGCGAAATCGGCATGCGCGCGGAGTTCGCGATTGCGCGCGTTGATGAGGTCGGTCTGGCGCTGGAGCACCAGGAAGACTGTGGATGTGCCGGCTTGAAACTGGCGCTGTTCGCTAGCGTACTGCTCTTCGGCGGATTGGCGCGCCAAAACGCCCGCATCGAGGCGCGCGCGGCTGGAATTGACCGCTTGCAGGGCGTTGCGCACGTCGGCTTCCACGGCCATGCCGATCTGATTTTCCACGGTATGCAGGCGGCGGCCCTCGGCGGCGGCGATAGCGGCCTGCGATTGCGCGGTGCGGTTGTGAATCGGCAACGACATCTGCAGGCCAATCTGGGCCGTGGGGAAGTTGCCGTGCGCGATATTGCTGAGCGACTGGCCGTAGCCCCCGGTGAGGATGGCCGGCACGGTGCCGAGTCCTGCCGGGAAAAAAGCCGCCAGCGGGTTGTTCCCTTGCGGTATTATGACACCCGCGAGGCCGGCCGACGACAAGTTGGCAAAGGCATCGATGCGGGGCCGGGCACCCTCGCGGGCAAGGCGCTCATCCAGCGAATTGATGTCGAGCGCCAAGCCTGTTTCCGCCACCTCGGGACGGGCCGCCAGCGCCTGCTTGACGGCGTCTTCCAGCGCGGGAATGGCAATGTTGGTGTCGAGCTGCGTCTCCGGAATCAGCGCCGCCGCCCACATGAGGTCGGTGCGTGTGGGCAGCATCATGGATTTCAGATTGTTCTCCGCGGCGGTGAGGGTCTGCTGCGCGGCGAACAGGCTCTGCTGAAAATTGGCGGCCTGCGTCTGCGCCGCCACCACGTCGATGGGCGCGAGGATTCCCTGCTCGGCCTGCCGCCGGTTGCTGTCATACTGGCGTTCGGCCAGTTTCACCGCCTCGGCCTGCACATTGAAATTGTTCCAGGCGTAATCGAGCTCCCAGTATGCCTGGATGGCCTGGGTGACCACTTCGATGACGCGCTGGCGCAGCGCCTGCACGCTGAGCTGCTGGTTCTTGCGCGCCACCTGCAACCGATGGCGGTTTTCATCGAAGCGCAGCCCGCGCCACAGGGGCTGGGTAAGGTTGATGTTGAGCGACGAGGGATACAGGGGGTTGAGCGTGTTGAACGAGTTGTCGTTGGTTTGGCGGGCGCTGCTGAAACTGAACGCGTAGGTTCCGCCGTACAGATTGTTGCCGCTCACCTGGGGGGTGAAGTTGAGATCCGTGGTGCCCAGCTTGCCGGATGCGGCGCCGCCGAGCAGTGAGGCCACCGGCTGAATGGCGCGAGTGCGGTAGGTGCGCAGTCCGAGAAGGGGATCGTAATAGCCCTGGGCGCCAGAGATCTGGTAGCCGGCCTCCTGGAGTTGAATTCGGGATATCGCCAGATCGGGATCGTTGGCCAGGACGCGCTCGATGACCTCCGGCAGACGGAGCGGGGCTTGCGTGACGATGCCGACGCGGGGAGCGACGGCAACTTGTCTGAGGGGTTGGAGAGTTAGCGGGGGAACAGCTTGGTTGGCAGGCGGAAGCGCCTGCCCCACCAGCGAACCAACGACGGCGGTAGAGACCACGGCGGCCTTCTTAAAGCGCCGGCCGAACCAGCTAAAGAAGTGGGCCACGCGGCCGGTGGCGAAGCTGTCGCCCAAGTCTTCGAACAGGGAATAAAACACCGGGACAGCCAGCAAAGTGAGCAGCAGGCAAAGGGATTGCCCGCCTACCACGAGCACGCCGATGGAGCGGTTGGTGGCGGCGCCGGTGCCGCGCGAAATCACCAGCGGCGCCATGCCGGCCACCAAGGCGATGGTGGTCATGAGGATGGGGCGAAGGCGGTCGCGATTGGCCAGGATGATGGCGTCGTAGCGGTTCATGCCGGCGGCGCGCAGTCCGTTGGTATGGTCGATCTGGAGAATGGCGTTCTTCTTGACGATGCCGAACAACAGCAGCAGTCCCAGGCCGGACATAATGTTCACCGTTTGCCCGGCGATCAACAGGGCCAAAATGCCGAACGGCACAGCCAACGGCAGGGTGATGAGAATGGTGATGGGGTGGATGAAGCTTTCGAACTGCGCGGCCAGGACGATGTACATAAAGATGAAGGTCAGCAGGAAGGCGAGAGCGAAGTAGTAGCCGGTGCGGCCCAATTCCTTGGAGATGCCGGTGAGGCCGGCGCGGTAGCCGGCCTCCATCCCCAGATTCTGCGTTTCCTGGTTGAGTTGTTGGATGATGGCCGCCTGCGAGCCACCGGGCAACAGATTGGCGCTCACCGTGACTTGGCGTTGGCGGCCGATGCGGTTGATGGAGGAGGGCCCGGTGCCGGGGACGATGCGCACCACCTCGTCGAGGCCCACGGAACGGAGTTTCTGCGAGGGCACCGTCATTTTGGCCAGGCCTTCGACGCCGCCGCGGAACTGCTCCTGGGCGCGGACCACGACATCGTACTGGTCTTCGCCCGCGTTGAAGGTGGAGGCCGTCTGGCCGGCCACCAGGGTGTTGAGCGCCTGCTCGATATCCATGACGCTGACGCCGAGATCGGCGGCGCGCGGCCGGTCGATCTCCAGGCGCACTTCCGGTTTGCCGCTGCGCAGGGTGGTATCGGTATCCACCAGGCCGGGGTTGAGTCTCATCTTGGCGAGCAGGGCCTGGGAATACTCGGTAAGCTTCCGCAGGTCCGGTCCCTGGATGAAGTACTGGATTTCGGCGTTGCTCTGGCCGCCGCCCACGGTGCTGACCAGTTCCACGCCGGTGTGAATCTCCGGCGGGTACTTCCGCATGAGATCGCGGGTGCGCTGCATGAGCTGCTGCTGGGTCACCTGGCGCCGATCGATATCGGTCAGCTTGACGTAAATGACGGCGTTGTTGACGCTCTTATCGGCGCTGCCGCCGGCGGTCATCAGGGTGTGCGCGACGCCCGGGAGCCGGCGGATTTCCTGGGCGATCTGCTCGGCGAGGTTGGTGGTGGCGGCGATGGAGGCGCCTTCGGGAGTGCGGATGAGGACGTTGTACTGCGACTGATCGTCCTCGGGCATGAAGTTTTTGCCGACGAACATAAACAGGGGCGCAATGGAGAGGATGACAACCACGCTGGCCGCCACCACGGCGCCGCGGTGGGCCATGCTCCAGGTGAGCATGCGCGTGTACCAGATATCGAGGTGCTTGAAGACGAAGGATTCCTTGGAAGAGTGCCGATGGGGCGCGGCCGGGTCGGGCGGCTTGATGAAGCGGGAGCAGAGCATCGGGGTGAGGGTGAAGGACACCAGGAGGGAAACCGCGATGGCGAAGGCCGAGGTGAAGCCGAACGAGCTCATGAAGCGGCCCACGATGCCGCCCATGAAGCCTACCGGCAGGAACACGGCCAGCAGGCTCAAGGTGGTGGCCATAACGGCGAGGCCGATCTCCTTGGTGCCCTGAATGGCCGCCTGGAAAGGCGGCATGTTTTTTTCCTCGATGAAGCGGTAGATATTTTCGAGCACGATGATGGCGTCGTCAATGACGATGCCCACCATCAGGGTGAGGGCCAGCATGGTGATCTGGTTGAGGGTGAACCCCATGGCGGCCATCAAGGCAAAGGTGGAGATGATCGAGGTGGGAATGGCGACGGCGGCGATCAGGGTGGTGCGGATATTAGCCAGGAAGAAGAAGATGACGATGGCCGCGAAGAAGCTGCCCTCGACGAGGTGGTGCTTGATGCTATCGACGGCAGCCTTGATAAAGACGGATTGATCGCTGATCACCCGGGCCCTGACATCGGCCGGCAGGGAAGCGGAAATCTCCTGCAGCCGCCGTTTGACTTCGTCGGCGGTGGCGACCGTGTTCATGCCGCTTTGTTTGGCCACGATCAGGGTTACGGACGGGATGCCATCGAGGCGGGCGGCGGAACGCGGCTCCTCGTAGCTGTCCTCCGCCTTGCCGATGTCCGCCACCGTCACGACGTAGCCGTTGCGCGTGGCCACGGTGATCTGGTTGAATTGCGCCGGATCGAGAATGCGGCCGGTGGTGCGGACGGAAAGTTCGCGGGCGCCGGCGTTCAGATTGCCGCCGGGCAACTCCAGATTCTGGGCGCGCAGGGCGTTGAACACGTCGTTGATGGTCAGGTCGTAGGAACGCAGGCGGTCGGGATCGACCTCGACATGGATCTCGCGGCGGGCGCCGCCGACGATGGTAATCTCGCCGACGCCCGCGGCGTTTTCCAGCTTCTGTTTGATCTGCTTATCGGCGATGAGGGTGACGTCGCGGAGGGAACGCTGGGCGGAGACGGCGATCTGCAAAATGGGCGCGGCATCGGGATCGAACTTCTGCACCACGGGCTGCTTGGCGGTCTGCGGCAAATTCGGCACGATCAGGTTGACCTTGTTCTGCACTTCCTGCGCGGCCACGTCTCCGTTCTTGGACAACTCAAACTGAATGATGACGAGCGACTGGCCTTCGGAAGAGGTGGAGCGGACCTCGTCCACCTGACTGATGGTGTTGACGGTATCCTCCACCTTCTTGGAGATTTCGGTTTCGATCTCCTCGGGGGAAGCGCCGGGGTTGACGATGGTCACGATGACGGTGGGGATATCGACCTTGGGAAACAGGTCGACGCCGAGGCTGAAGTAGGAGAAGATGCCGACCACCACCAGCGAGAGAATCAGCATGGTGGCGAACACGGGGCGGCGGACGCAAAGTTGGGCGAGAGCGTGCATGGGTTACCGTGCCTGTGGCTGTGTCTGTACCTGGGCGCCGTCGAACAGCTCGCTTTGGGCGCTTGTGGCGACGGTCTCATTGCCGGTGAGCCCGTTGACGATGCGGATCCGATCGCCTTCCACGTCGCCGACCACGACGACGCGGAGGTGGGCGGTATTGTTATCGATGGTGAAGAGCTGGTAGGAATCGGTGGTTTTGTCGCGGACGACGGCGTTGCGCGGCACGAAGACGGCGTTTTCGCCGCCGGGCAGCAGGACGCGCGCGGTGGCGAACATACCGGGGCGCAGCTCGCCGTTGGGGTTGAGGAAGCGGGCTTCCAGAATGAAGACGCGGGAGTTGGGGTCCACCGAGGGATTCACGGCGGTGACGGTGCCGGTGAAATCGCGATCGGGGTAAGCGGCGACGCGCGCGAGGACGGTCATGCCGAGCTTGCCGCGCGCGGCGCGCTGCTCCGGCGTCTGCAACTGGAGCTTCATGGAGCCCATGCGCACGATGGTGGCGATCTTGTTGGCCAGCGCCACATACTCGCCCGCGGCCACGGGGCGCGCGGTGATGAAGCCATCGAAAGGAGCGTGGATGGTGGTATCGGCAAGACCCTTTTCGGCCTGTGCGAGTTGCGCGCGGAAGCCTTCCAGCGAGGCCTGGGAATTCTCCACGGCGCCCCAGCTTTGGCGCGCGCCATTGAGCACGGCCTCGTACTGCTGGCGGGCGGCATTGACCTGGGCGTCGGCGGTTTCCTGCTGGGTGCGCGCCTTCTCGAAAGCGGAGCGGGAGACGTCGCCGGAGGCAACGAGGTTCTCGTAGCGTTTGGCGTCGGCGGCGGCCTGGCGGGCCTGGGCCTGGGCGGATTCCAGGGCGGCGCGGGCGGCGACCGCCTCGGGCATCAGGGCTGGGTCGAACTTGCCCTGGCCGCTGAAGCCGATGCGCGATTGCGACTGGCGCACGGCGGCGGTGGCCTGATCCAAGGCGGCGCGGGACTGATCGAGGCGGAGTTGCGCGTCGCGGTGGTCGAGTTCGCAAACGACCTGGCCTTGCTTGACGAAATCGCCGACGTTCACCGGGGTAGCGATGACACGCCCGGGAACCAGGGGCGCGATGTCGCTGGTCTCGTCGGCGACAAACGTGCCGGTCTCCTGGAAGCTGGCCGGGACGGTACGGGTGACGGCCTGCGCGGTCGAGACCGGCACCTTTTTCGGTCCGACGGAAGCGGCGGCGGCGGCCTCGCGGTTGCTGCCGCATGCGGCGAGAAAAAGAGAAGGCAGAAGAAGGGGGATGATGACGAGTCGGTTCATTTACTTTGGCCTCTGGGTGTGTGGCTGTGCCTGGATTCCGTGCATGACAATACTGACGAAACTGTCGGCCATTTGTTCATCGGTGGAGTCGGTGCGGAAGCCGAACATCCGGGTCATGGTGGAGTATTGCTCCGCCATGCCGTAGACGGCGGCGATGATGGCGCCGGGGTCGCCCGCGCGGAGAGCGCCCTCCCGCTGCCGGCGCGTGACGTACTGGCATAACAGTCCGTAAATCGGAAGTGAAAACTGGCGGTTGTATTCGAGCGCGGCTTCATGCCCCTCCAGCGCGGCGAATAGCATCACGCGGTGGCCCCGCAGGTCGCGGCGATGAGCTTCCATGATCTCGTCGATCATGGAGCGGAAGAGCCCCGCGTCGTCGTTGCGGTCCATGAAATCCTTCCACCGGGCGATGCAGTCGGCAAGCCGGCCGTCGCCGTGGTGGAGATCGAGGACGGCGTTGTAGAGGTCCTGCTTGGTGGGGAAGTGGCGGAAGATGATGGCTTCGGTGACGCCGGCGGCAGCGGCGATTTCCTTGGTGGTGGTGCCTCCGAATCCTTTGCGGGAGAAGAAGTCGAGGGCGGTTTCGACGAGTTGTCGGCGGCGGTCGCTGGCGGGGAGGCGGAGGGTTGCGGTGTGGTGATCGTTCACAGGATTCATTGTAAGTTAGTACTTACTTACTGTCAAGTAGCGGGGTATTTTTCCTTGGGAATGTGAGGTTCGTTGGGTTCGTCGGGGATGGGGCAAGTAGTTTCATTTTGTTTGGTTTGGGAGGACAAGTGGCTTCGTTTGGTAATTTCCCCCGCTCCCATTCCCTGGCGATGCGATGGGGTCTGCACGTGAGCGGTCACCAGTCAGACTCTGCGCGAGGCTTTCTTTTTTAGATACGACCGGCGAGGGGGCGCTGTTCCCTGGCGTGCCGGCGGCTGGCAGCGGGTTCGTTTCGGACGGGTCAAGTGGTTTCATTTTGTTTGGGTTGGGGGAGAAAATGGCTTCGTTTGGTATCTGTTGATTTCCATTTGGTTGCGATGCCCGCGCGGGCACCGGCTCGACGGAGGGTTGCCCGCTTACAGGGTAGCAGGGGAGGGGTCGGAGAGGGCGGGGCTGGACGTGCTAAGTCATTCTGGGAGACGGGAATGCGAGATGAAATGTTGGTGTCACTGTTAAAGGTTTCATCAGTTTCGCGGCCGGAAGAATGTTGAAGGAGAGGAGAGGTGCTGGAGGCCGAGGTGGAACGCGATGGGAAGCCCGGGGGAAAAGAGTCCGAGCTCCGCTCGGATTGACAGGCTCATCTGAGACCCCCATGTAGAATCAGGCGGATACGGCCTCCTGTTTAACGAGGTTGAAGCCCATCTGATTGGCTGTGTTCCTGAGGGCACGTATCCGTTTTTCTTCGTATTGCTTC
>JBEKDV010000162.1:0-15853 GCA_050014175.1 Candidatus Solibacter sp.
GTACTGGCCCGCTGCCTGGCCTCCCGCCAGCGTGTACTCCTGAAGGAAATACTGGCCGCCGATCTCCTTATCTCTGACGGTCAGGGTAAGTTTGCCTAAGATGTCGGGAGTGAACTGGACATAACTCTCGCGGGCGCCGAATAACTGGTCCAGGCCGAGGTTGGGCTGCACCACGCCCACCGTGCCACCGTCGCCAAAGTAACCGGGGCAACCTTCGCTGACTAACTTCCCGCCTTTGGCGACATAGTCGCGAAGCTTATCCACCGTGGCTTTGCGGAGCATCTCCGGATAGGGGAGATAGATCATCGGGTATTCCCCGATATCGTCGATGCCCACGAAATCCGCCTGTATATTCGAGTCGAAGAATGCCTCGTATGCCCCTTGCGCCGATTGGACGTAGTTAGCAGCGCCGCTGCCCCCGCCTCCCGCGCCCCGCCCGCCAGCTCCGGGCGTGGCGCCTCCTCCGCCCTGGACGACGCTGAAATCGTCGGATTCCTGCACGAAGACGATCCCTACGTCACCCTTGACCGGACGCGACTTCCAAATCTCCGCGTGCGAGTTGGTCCAGCGCGACAACTTAGCGGCCATCTCCGCCTGCGGTGTGACCGAGCCATCCATCCCCATGGGACCGAACGCGCCGAACAGCGGCCCGTCCAGGAGCGGACGCCAGCGCGTGAAGAGGATGCCGGTGGCGCCGGCGGTCATATCGATCAGGCTCCACACGCGGACGTCTTTCTCGTCCGAGCTGCGCCCGTCTTCCAGCGGGCGGTTGAGCACCTGCGGTTGCAGCCACAGCGGCCCGCCCGTGGCTTCGGCGTGCCAGAAGGGTTTTCCGCGCGAGCCGGCGCGCACCACATCCACCGCCTGAAACTGCATCCAGGGGTCGTTGCCGTGGCGCGAAGCCACCCACGTGTAGCCATACGAATCCACGTCGGCCGCCGTCCGCCACTCGATCTCGGTGAGCAGGCCCGTACTGTGCGCCGTGATCTTGTTCCGCTTGTCGAGCCGGCGAATCAGCTCCGTACGCCAGTGCAGCAGGCGAATGGCATCGTCGCGGCGGAATGCCAGCCAGTCCAGGGAGTCGGGGTAGCCGCCCGTGCCGCGTGGCGGATGCACCGATTCCCAGTCGCCGTAACTGTAGCGGTGCCAGGCGCGGCCCAGGGCTTCCACTGTGCCGTATTTCGCCTTCAGCCATTCGCGGAACTTGGCCTGGGTAGCTGGGCAATAGCACTCTTGCACAGCCCCCTCGTTCCACACGTCGTAGCCCAGCGTGGCGGCCTTATCGCGATATCGCTCCACCAGCGCGGTCAAGAATTTCCCGGCCTCGCGCAGGACGTCGTCATTGTCCAGACACAGGGGAGCGCTGGAAGTTGCGCTGCTGGCGCTGACCGAGGGAAAACTCTCCGATCCGTCGCTCGCCATGTGGCGCGCGTGTGGGTATTTGTCCCACATCCACTCCGGCGCGCCATTGATGATTTCGGCGATCACCGTCTTGATGTGGTTCTGGCCTTCGAGTTCCACCATCCGGTCGTAATCGCGCCAGTCGTACCGGCCCGGCGCGTTCTCGATGGACGCCCACATGAACCAGTGGCGGAAAATGTTGACGCCCATTTGGGCCGCCGTTTTGTGGTCGCCTTCCCAATCCTGTTCCGGCGGGTTCGATTTGCGAAAATACACCGCGCCAAACGGGAACACGGGATTCGGCAAAGGATTGTCTTGCGCCTCGACGCATAACGTCAGCGCCAGGGCGGCGCACAACATGCCGCCGCAGGCCAGTTGGATTCGTTTCATGTGCGGCTGAGACCCTTCCTGTCGCTACGAATTGTATCAAGCCGCTCCCGCCGCCGCGCCTCCTCGGGCCATCTGCTATAACAACAGCCATGGGAAACACCTTCACCCGCCGCGAGGCGCTGGTGGGCATGACTGCGTCGGCCGGCGGCCTGCTCGCCGCCGCCGCGGCGCCGGAGACGATCGAGACCCACGTTCACCTCTTCGATCCCGCTCGTGTCCCCTACGCCCCGGACGCGCCCTACAAGCCGGCCGCCTACACGCTGGAAGATCACCTGAAATTGGCCGAGGCCGCCCCCCTGGCGCACTCGATTATCGTTCATCCGGAGCCTTACCAGGACGACCACCGCTATCTGGAATACTGCTTCGCCCACGAGCCGAAGCCGGGGTATTTCAAAGGAACATGCCTGTTCGATCCCTTGCGCGACGATACGCCCCGCCGCATGCGCGCCCTGGCGGAACGCTGGCCGAAGCGCATCGTTGCCCTGCGCATTCACGAAATGTCCATGACACCCGAGACGGGCGGGCCCATTCGCAATCGCGACCTGAAAGATCCCCGCATGCTGGCCTGCTGGCAGGCCGTCGCCTCGCTCGGGATGGCCGTGCAGATGCACTTCATTCCGGGGCAGGCGCCCAACATCCGCGCGGTGGCGGCGCGTTTCCCCGATACCACCGTGATCCTCGATCACATGGGCCGGCCCGGACAAGGTACGGAAAAGGAATACGAGGAGGTGCTGAGGCTGGCGGAACTGCCGCGCGTCGTCCTCAAGTACTCCAACTGGGCAGAGTACAAAGGCGATTTGGGCCGGCTGACCAGGCGGCTCTACGACACTTTTGGAGGGGAGCGCATCGTTTGGGGCACGCTGGGTAACACTCTGGCGGATTACCGGAAACAGGCGGCGCGCTTCGAGGAGCTGCTGGCGTTCGCCTCGGGCGCCGACCGTGCGCGCATCCGCGGCGGCAACGCCCAAAGGCTGTTCTTCGTAGAGTGACCTTTCAGGTCGCCACGTCGGCGTCCCTGCCGACGTTTTTCACCGCCGTCTGCCCGGCGCGGAGGATGGCGGCCCGCAGCCTGGAGTGGCGCTGCATCTCCAGCAGGTAGCGGCTCTCCTCCCCCACCCGCTTGGCGCGCAGAATGCGGGCGGCGGCGCGCTTTTCTTCTCCCGTCCAACCGGCGCGGCCCGGAATCATCTCCAGGACTTGCGCCAGCGGGCTCAGTTTCGGATTCCCGCCGACGCGTTGCGCGGCCAGGGCGAGGGTGCGTATGCGGAACTTGTCCCAGGCGCCGGGTTCCGCCCCCGGCCCCTCGAAAATCAGGTAGGTTTCGGCCATCCGCTCCAGGGTGCGTCTGGAACTGCGGTATCCGGGTGTGCGCGCCATCCGCCCCTCTTCCCGCGCGACCAGCGCAGCCGCCGCGGGCTCGCTGGGACGGAAGCCCAGTTTGCGATAGAACCAGAATGCGCCGGAATCGATCGCTTCCGGGTTTTCCCGGCCGATCTGATACGGATCGACGGAGAAGCAATTGACGCCCAGCACCTGGTGGAAGAGGCGCAGGAGCCGCGCATAGAGCCACGCCGATTCGCCTTCGCGGAACGTGTAGTACAGGTTGAAGCCCACTTCGGCGCGTTCGAACAGCGAGAGCAACTCCACGTAACCGGCGGGGACGCCGTTCTTGAAGAACATGCCGGCGTGGTACGCCCGGAACGGCAGGCGCCACGGGGGCGGGACGCCGAAGAAGAAGATCTCGACGCCGCGGCCGAGATCCGCGTGATCCACGGCGCGCTCGTCGGGGTGGCTGAAGCCGTAGAGCTCGCGATAACGCATCGCCGAGGTGTCGAGGATGAGATCGAGCACGCGGCGCGCTTCCGGCGGCGCGAGACGGCGCAGCGCCACAGGCGGGCTCGCGAGTTCCCGAACGAGAGAGACATCGGCGCGGCGGATGAGCGGCTCGCGGTGCACGAAGAGCTTCCGTCCGGGCAGGCGCAGGCGCGACCGCGAAACCGGCGAGTTGCCGATCTCCCAGTTCAGCGGCAGATCGAGGGAGCCGTAGACCTTGGATCGCTCGCCGGCGGACAGCGGCAGCGCGGCGATCTGTTGCAGCAGCCAGGCGAGGTCGGTGGTGCGCGGCGGCCGCGCGGCGGCGATCCAGTCGCGGAATGGAGCGTGGGCTTCGGTGGGCCAATCTTCGGCGAACAGCGGCAGGATGCGGGCCAGGACAGGGCCGAATTTTTCGATCTCGTCGCAGCGGTCCCAGCCGATATCGATACGGCGGGGATGGCGGGCGGCCAGGCTGCACGCGAACTCGTGGCTGAAAACGGCGCCCAGCGAGGTGCCGGCGATGCCCGAGACTTCCGGAGCTTCGAACGCCTCCATGTCCGCGCCGGCGGATTCGAGGCGCGCGACGCGGTCCGCGAAGCGGAAGAGAAGCTGGTCGGCGAGCCGCGCCACCCGCGGGCTGCGTGGATAGGCGCGGAGGAAGAGGAGGGTTTCGTGGAAGCGGATGGCTTCGGCCGGCGTGCCGGGCCGCCACTTGGCGGCAGCGGTCAGGAGTTTTTCCAGTTGCCCGGTATCGCCCTGGCCGAAGTTGGCCTTCCACGCGTCCAGGCGGTCCAGCAGGCGGCTCAGGACGAAGATAATAGCATCTGGAATCCGCATGTTCCGGCGATTTCGGCCTATTTCCCCTTGCGCGCGGGGGGCTTCTTTTCCGGCTTTGCCTTGCCTTCCGTGGCCGGCTTGGCGGCTTTCTTCCCGGATCCTCGCTTCAGCGGGTCCGCCGGTTTGTAGTCCAGCTCCGCCGAGAGGATCTCCACCAGCCCCGACAGCACCTTCACCCGCGCCCAGTATTTGTCGTTTCCTTCCACCAGGCTCCAGGGCGCGGTCTTGGTGCTCGTCTTCACCAGCATCTCTTCCACCGCTTCCTCGTAGACGCTCCACTTCTGGCGGTTCCGCCAGTCCTCCTCCGTCAGCTTCCAGGACTTGTAGCCGATCGCCTTACGCTCCTCGAACCGGCGGAACTGCTCCTCCTGGGAGATGTGGATCCAGAACTTCGCCACAATCGTCCCGAAATCTTTCAATTGGCGCTCGAACGAATTGATCTCCTTGAAGGCCCGCTTCCATTCCTCTTCCTTGGCGAACCCCTCCACCCGCTCCACCAGCACCCGGCCGTACCACGACCGGTCGAAGATGGCGATCTGCCCGCGCTCCGGAAGGCGCCGCCAGAAGCGGTAGAGGTAATGGCGCGTCTTGTCCTCACCCTGCGGCGCGGCGATGGGGTAGACCACGTAGCCGCGGGGGTCCAATTTCTCCGTGATCCGCTTGATCGCCCCTCCCTTGCCTCCCGCGTCCCATCCCTCGAAGGCGATCACCACCGGCCGTTTCCGCAAATAGATCTGATATCCCAGCTCGCGAAGCTGAATCTGCCGCCGCGTCACTTCGCGCACGTAAGCGTCGCGATCCAGCCCGAGCGTCAGGTCGACGGTTTCCAACATTACAGTCCTCCTCCGCCCAGCGATTCCATCGCCTCCCGCAGCTCCGCGTCTTTGGCATCGTCGGTAACCTCGCCCCTGGGCGGCGCGTTGGCTCCCAGCCGCTTCTCCATGGCGTCGATCATCGTCTCGAAGATCTTCTGCCGCGCGTGCCATTTCGACGTGGCCGGCACGATCGTCCAGGGCGCGAATTCCGACTCTGTCAATTCCAGCATCTCCTCGGTCGCGCTCAGGTATTCAACATACTTCTTGTGGCGCGCCCAGTCGGCGTCCGTCACCCGCCAGGCCTCCAGCGGCTCGTTTTCGATGGTCCGGAAACGCTCCTTCTGCTCTTTCTGGCTGATGTGCAGGAAGAACTTCAGGATGGCGGCGCCGTCGTCGGCCAGCATGCGCTCGAATTCGACGATGTCGCGGTAGGCGTCCCGCCACGCTTTTTCCGGGACGGTCCCCTCCACGCGATCCTCCAGCACGCGGCCGTACCAACTGTGGTCGAAAATCACCATCTCGCCCCGGTTGGGTACTTTCAGCCAGAACCGCCACAACCATGGCCGTTGCTGCTCGTAGGTGCGGGCCGCGGTGATGGGGTACAGCCTGAATCCGCGGGGGTCGAGCCGTTGCGTCACGGCGGCAATGGCCGTTCCTTTGCCGGCGGCATCCCACCCCTCGAATACGATCACGCTCGGTATTCCGTGCTCCCAACAGGACTTCTCCAGGTCGTACAGCCGCTGCTGCAAGCCCGGTAGCGCGAGCCGGTAATCCTCGCGCGAGAGTTTCTTCTTTAAATTGATGTTTTCCAGCATGGCGCCTGGATCAATTCTAGTGCAGGACAACCGAAGTGCGAACCATTTTCTGGCTCCAGGATGGGGCATGCTTTGGTGGGGCAGGCTTCAGCCTGCCAATCCGCTTCGAAGCTCGGACTCTTCTTCTTCCGCGGCCGCGCGGTTGTCTCGGAGCCTTCATGAGCGAGGCGACATGGCCAGGCCGGCGGCGCCGATGATCCCGGATTTGTCGCCCACCTGCTGCTCCACAATCGGCACGTCGCGGCCCAGCAGACCGCGCGAACGGCTCCACACTTCTTCCTGCAGCGGGATCAGAAGATCCGTGCCGGCATCGGCCACCTGTCCGCCCAGAATCACGATCTCCGGGTCGAAGATGTGCAGCAGTCCGGCCAGCGCCGCGCCCAAGTTGTAGATGGCCCGGGAGACAATCGCCACGGCCACCGTGTCGCCCTCGCGCGCGGCCTGGAAAACCGTGCGGCAGGAGGCCAGTTGGGGCTGCTCGCGGAAGAGCCGCGTGAGGACGGAATCGCAGCCGCGATGGACCGCCGCCCAGGCATCCGCCTCAATGGCGCGAGCGGAAAACACGGTCTCCAGGCAGCCGCGATTGCCGCAGGAGCAGATGGCGCCATGGGGGTTCACCGTGAGGTGGCCGATGTGGCCGGCCACGCCGCGATGCCCGCGCAGCAGGCGCCCGTTCACCAGCGCGGCGCCGCCTACTCCGTTGCCCAGCGTCAGCATCAGGACGTCCTCCCGGCCGCGCGCCGCTCCCCACACCACCTCGCCGGCCAGCGCCACGCGGGCGTCGTTATCGGCGAATACCGGCACCTCCAGCGGCAGGCCGACAATGTCCACCAGGCGCAATCCTTGCAGGAAATGCAGGCCGCCGCGCAGGCTTTCGATGCATGTCGTGTCCGGATTGATGATGCCCTTACAACCCACGCCCACCGCGGAGGGAAGTTCCGTGCTCTCCACCAGCCAGTGAATGGCGTCCTGCAACGAGGGCAGGAAGGTGTCCAGATCCGCCGGAGTCTGGATGGTGCGCGATGCCAGAATCGCGCCCTCTTCGTCTACCATTCCGGCGCGAATCTGATTGCCGCCGATATCGATGCCTAATACGACCAACCGAAACCTCCTGTGGGCACTTCCTAATTTAGCGCGCGCATTGCGCCGCTGGCGCCGCAAGTGCGAAACTGGCCTTTCATGGTCTGCAAACTGCTGCTGCCCCTCGTTTGTGCAACGCTCGCTTTTTCGCAGAGCAGCGGTTTGCCCGCCAAGGAAACCCTCTACTACAGTATCGATTGGCGCCTGTTCACGGCGGGCAAGGCCAGGATCGAACTGACCGCCGGCCAGCCGCGCCCCGGGTATCAGGCCACTCTGCACATGGAATCGACCGGCATCGTCTCTAAACTCTTCAAGGTGGAGGACGATTATTCCGCGAACATGGACTCCGCCTGGTGCGCGCAGACCTTGCAGATGACCACCCACGAAGGCAACCGCCTGCGCGAGACCACGATCGCGTTCGACGGCGAGGCCAAAAAGGCCAGCTACCTGGAACGCGACCGCGCCAGGAACAACGCCATCGTGCTCTCCCGGGAGACCGAGATCCCGCCCTGCGTGCACGATGTGATCGGGGGCCTTTTCTTCGTCCGCACGCTGAACCTCGAGCCGGGTCAAAGCACCCAGGTCCCGGTGAGCGACGGCAAGAAGAGCGTCATGGTGAAGGTGGAAGCGCAGGCGCGCGAAGACGTGAAGACCCCCGACGGCACGTTCAAGACCATCCGCTACGAGGCCTATCTGTTCGACGGCGTGCTCTATAAGCGGTCGGCCCACGTCAACCTGTGGGTGAGCGACGACCGCCGCAAACTGCCGGTGCAGATCCGGGTGCGGATGACGTTCACCATCGGCACCATTAACCTGCAACTGGAAAAGCACGAGTGATCCGTTCCGTGCTACTGTTGCTGGCGTTGTCCGAATGCGCGGCCGCCGTGGAACTGCACATTCAGTTCGGGGCGCTGGAGCGCCTGCTGGGCGAGCAGGTCTTCACTCAGGAAGGCCGCCGCTACGTACACGGCAGCAAGGCCAACAAGTGCAACTTCGCATACCTGGAAAAGCCGCAGGTGCGCGGCGAGGGCGGGCGATTGCGGATGCAGGCGCGCTTCACCGGGCGCAGCGCGCTCAACGTGGTGGGCCAGTGCGTAGGTTTGGGAGACGCGTTCGACGTGGTGATTACCGCGGCCCCCGTATACCGGAACGGCGCCCTCGGTCTGCAGGAAGTAAAGGTGACGAGCTCAGGCAAGAGCGGGTACTACATCCGCCGGGTCTCGGAGGCGTTGCAGGCCAGCCTGGCGAAAGACTTCCAATACCCCCTGGAAGCCGAGGCGCGGAAGATGCTGGAAGGCGCTGGCGCGCAGCCGGGGTACCAACGGGAAGCCCGCAAGTTTACCGTGCCGGATATCCGCGTCACCAACGACGCGCTGGTGTTGCAGGTGGATTTCGAACTTACGGTGAAGTAGCGCTACGCCGGCAATTTCTTCATGATATTTCGGAAGCGCGTGCGGCTGATCTGATGGTCTGCCAGGATGCGGCCATCGTGCAGCACGGCAAACACGGCGTACGGGGTCGGCGCATTCTGCGCGTCGCGGTGCGATCTGATCTCGACGATTCGCGGCTTGATCTTGTACTCCCGCTCCGCCGCTTGTGCGATCTCACTGGCGAACTTTGCGATCTGCGGGCACTGATGGGAGCGGATGATCGTGAGTCCACGGCTGTACTTCTTAAGCCTGTCTTCCCAACCCGCCTTGAAGGCTGGATTGGCGGAGGACGGGCTCAACTTCCTGACCAGCAACTGATAGTCGGGTGGTAGAGTATCCACGAGTTCGAATCCGTTGGCCAGGAAAAGCGTGGGACCCGCAAGCCAAGGCTGCTCACGGGCGACGACGGCCACACCGTGCATGCCGGTCTTTGCGGCATCTTCCAGGCAAGCCTGGATCATCAGCGCACCAAGGCCGTGATTCTTGTACTGCTTGTAAAAGACCCAGACGCAGTGAATGAACATGTAGCCGCCTGCATCGACCCCACGCCAGGCATACTCGCCTGGAAGGTACTCGATGTAGCCGCACTGCCGCTGGTCGGGGGTGAGGAGTACTTTGGCGCGAAGCCCTTTCTTGAATTGCGCCTTGAGCCAGCGGTTCTTGTGGCATCGTCCCTCGTGGGCGGCACTCTTGATCCCACAACAGGGCAAGGTCTCGATGCTCGCCGGATCGAGATCGACGAGGACAGGCATTTGCGTCATCACGGGAGACTCGGGCGAGCTCAGTTTAACACCACGCCACGGCTCCTCATAGACAGTCGCCTGACCGTGCAAACGCCATCCCACCGATATGCCATAGCTTTGAAACGGTCGCGAGGCATTGGGCGAAAGCGCCTGCCCGCATCACTTCATGGCGAGCCAGGCGTCAAAGGCGTCCCGGATACCGCCCGAATTCACGTCGCCGGGATGGATGAACACGCGGAAGCGGAAGCGCAGGGGTTGGCCGGGACGGATGCTCAGGCTGCCGTCGAGCGAGGCGTCGCGCTCGAAATCGTGCAGGCCGAAAATGTTGGTGGCAAACAGCCCGTAGGCGCGCGCATGCCAGTAGGTGGGCGGCCGCGGGTTCGACGGATGATCGAATATCGCCACACCCACGGTGGCGCCGGAGATCTGGCCGGAGTAATCCACCCATTCGGAGCGCTTGCCCCAGACGTTCTTTTCCCCCTGCTTGTTCTGCGCGTTGACCATCTTCCCGGTGCGTTTGGGCTCGGCGATATCCTTGGGCTGCTCTTCTTCGAGCGGCGCGGCCAGGCGGATGGCGAACATGCCTTCCTTGGTATCGCCGAACTTCACTTCCACCTGCGGGGAGAGCGTGATGTCGAAATCGATGATGCGCACTTGCGGGTCCGAGTAGAACGTCATTTTGCGGCTTTCCAGAAGCAGCGTTTCGCCGCTGGGAATCTTCCAGGCGAAACTGGCCGAAATGGTGCCCGATTTCCTGCCGCTGGAGGGCTTGTCCACCCTCTCCAGCACCACCTTGCCTTTTCCCTTGCCGGCGCCCGTCTGCGAGTCTTCGTTGCCCCAGAAGTCCCAGCCGTTGACGTCGCCGTGGGTGAACCACAGGCCGCGGTGGTGCGGATGATCGTGGGCCTCGCCCGGGATATCGGTGACCATGGGGAAGCCCCGGGTCACCACCTTGCCGTCCGCCGTGCGCAGCGGATGCAGGTATGGTTTGGCGGTCTCCGGACCGATATAGAAATCGGTGAAGGGTTTGCCGTCGATCTCCACCGAGACCTTCTCCTTGCCCTGCTGCACGATCTTGACCTGCGCGCACAGGGGCAGCGCCAGGGCGATAGCCAAAAGAAACTTCGGATCCATGGTTAACATAGTAGCGTCATGTACCGCCCTCTCGCGCACCTGAATTTCGAGCCCGCCCGCTACACGTGCTACCGTGCCGCGGGGCCCATCACGGTCGATGGCAAACTCGACGAGCCTTCCTGGCAACTGGCCCCCAAATCGGCGCCGTTCGTGGACATCGTGACCGGCGAGCCCGCGTGGTTCGACACGCGCGTGGCACTGCTCTGGGACGACGGCCATCTGTACTTCGGTTTTTGGGTGGAAGAGACGGATGTGTGGGGCACCATGACGAAGCGCGACTCGAAGATCTGGGAAGAGAACGACGTGGAGGTCTTCATCGGCGGCCCCGATGGCCGAAACGACGCGTACTACGAATTCGAGGTCAACGCGCTGAATACGGTGTACGAGGTGTTCTGGATCTGGAAGGACATCCTGCGGCCCGGGTCGCCGTACCATGGGCGGCCGGAGTTCGACCCGGCCGCGCGGCGCACCATGGTGCTCGACGGCGTGGGCGGGCACGTTCACCCGCGCGGCGAGCGCTGGGGATTCCTGGACTGGGACTTTCCGGGGTTGCGCACCGCGGTCCACGTGGATGGCGTGGTCAACGGGCGGACCCACACCGACCGTGGCTGGACGGTGGAACTGGCCTTCCCGTGGCGCGGGTTCCGAGAGCTGGCGGATGGGCGCGGGTTACCGCCCAAGGATGGCGATGTGTGGCGCATCGATTGTTCGCGGTTCGAGAAGCTGGGACGCCATCGGGAAGTCCTGGACCCGTGCGTGGGCTGGACGTGGAATCGCCATGGGCACTACGATTCGCACATACCGGAAGTGTTCCCCTACGTGATGTTCTCGGGGAAGACTGTGGGATAGGGGCTAAGGTTCTGGCATTTTTGTCCGATAGGTCAAGTGGAGGAGCATGCCGATCCGGAATCGATTTCTTCCCGCGAAGCGCTTGTCGCACGAGGAGATTCTCGGCCAGGCCGAACAAATAGGCGGGAGCCCCGTGCTGATTGCGATGCTGGACACCGCGCCCGGCATGGTGGCGCTGCTGAATCTGTCGCGGCAGATCGTATACTGCAACGATGCCTGCGCCAAGGCGGGAGGCCTGGCCCGCAAAGAGGACGCCCTGGGGATGCGGCCCGGAGAGTTGCTGCACTGCATCCACGCCGGGGACAACCCCGACGGCTGCGGCACTGGCGAGGCGTGCCGCTACTGCGGTATGGCGCAGGCGCTAGGGAGGGGCCAGCACGGCCGCGCCACCTCGGGGGAGTGCCGGCTGCAGCGCCAGGGCGATGACCGCACAGTCCCAGCCGAGTATGCGGTGGAGATCCGGCCGCTGCCGGAATCGGGCGCCGGCTGGCAGTGTTATTCGCTGCGCGACGTCAGCAGCGAGAAGCGGCGGGAAGCCCTGGAGCGCACCTTCTTCCACGACATTCTGAACCGTGCCAGCGCGATACAGGGAGTCTCCGGCCTGTTGGCCGGCGAAGACCTGTCTGCCGAAGAGCGGACCCATTTCATCAGGATGCTTTCCATCTCCGCTCGCGCCATGGTGGACGAGATCCGCAGCCATCGCACGCTGCTCGACGCCGAAAATGGCGATCTGGCCGTGGAGAAGGCCGATTGCGACTCCCTGGAGACGCTCGCCGGCGCCGTCGCCGCCTGCCAGATGTACGGCTTCGCGGAAGACAAACACGTGACCATCCTGCCTGGGGCGCAATCGATGCTCTTCCGGACGGACACCACGCTGCTCGGCCGGGTCCTGATCAATCTGCTCAAGAACGCGCTGGAAGCCTCCAGCGTGGGAATGACCGTGACCGCCACCTGCGTCATGTCCACGCCGGGCCGAATCCGTTTCTCTGTGCACAATGAAACGGTCATGACGGATGCGGTGCGCGCCCACGTCTTCCAACGTTCGTTCACCACCAAAGGTTCGGGCCGCGGCCTGGGCACCTACAGCATCAAACTCCTGACCGAGAGCTACCTGGGCGGCCGCGCCTGGTTCGAGTCCGCCGCGGGCCAGGGCACCACGTTCCACGCCGAATTTGCCATCGCTTAGACCCGCCCCGCGGAAATGCGCAGTTGCCGCCCCGTCTGATCCCGCCGCTGTGTCTTGGCCGCTGTGGCCGCCCTATCTTGCTAGGGCCGGGCGGCCAGTCGCACTTCGGTATAATACTCCGATGCACGGTGCGCACGCTGGCAGCCCGGAGCGGGACGATATAGCCGGCAGCCGGCGCGAGGGCGCCACCGAACTGCTATACGGTCTCGACGACAAGCCTCCGCTGCGCGAGACGCTATTCGTGGCCTTGCAGCACGTATTTGCCGTGTTCGTGGGAATCATCACCCCGCCGTTGATCATTTGCAATGCGCTCAAGCTGGACCGCGCCAGCACCGTGTTCCTGGTCAGCATGTCGTTGTTTGTATCGGGCCTCGCCACGCTCATCCAGACGCACCGCATCGGTCCGGTAGGATCGGGCCTGCTGAGCATACAAGGGACCAGCTTCGTGTTCCTGGGGCCAATTATCTCGACTGCGCAATGGAGCATCGCGGCAGGCGTCTCGGCCACCCACGCCCTGGGGATGATCTTCGGGGTCTGCCTGGCGGGTTCGCTGGTGGCAATTACCATGAGCCAGTTCATTCGTCTGGCCACCCGGGTAATCACACCGCTGGTCACCGGCACGGTGGTGACGCTGATCGGGCTGACGCTCATCGAAGTGGGAATTACCAGCATGGGCGGCGGCTTCGATGCGCGGCGCGACGGTTCCTTTGGCAGCCCGCAAAATCTCCTGCTGGCCGGTATCGTGGTTGCGGTGATCGTGGCGCTCAACAGCAGCTCCATTCCGCTGTTGCGCATGACCTCGGTAGTCATCGGGCTGGGAGCGGGTTACCTGGCGGCCTTCCTCATGGGAAGGGTCGATCTGCGCGGCCTCGGGGAGTTGCCGCCTGTCGCCGTGCCCGTGCCCCTGCGTTACGGGCTGGGATTCAACCCCGGAGCTTTCCTGCCGTTCGCGTTTTTGTACGTCATCACGGTGATCGAGTCCATCGGCGACCTGACGGCAACCTCGCTTCTGACCAACCAACCCATCCAAGGGGAGGTCTACTTCCGGCGCCTGCGATCCGGCATTCTGGCGGATGGAATCAACTCTCTGCTGGCGGCCTGCTTCAACTCCTTCCCCAGTACCACGTTCGCGCAAAACAACGGCGTGATCCAATTGACGGGAGTCGGGAGCCGCCACGTGGGCACTTTCGTCGCCGTAATTTTGATGCTGCTGGGCCTGTTCCCGGTGGTGGGCGGATTGGTGCAGGCGCTTCCGCAGTCGGTGTTGGGAGGCGCCACCATCATTATGTTTGGAACGGTAGCGGTGGCCGGCATCCGAATCCTGGCCGGCGTGAACATGAACCGGAGGTCTTCGATCGTCGTGGCCGTCTCCCTGGGGCTCGGTCTGGGCGTCACGTTCGTGCCGGATATCCTGCGCGCCCTGCCGGAGTTGCCGCGCAACACGCTCGCCTCGGGGATCGCCACCGGCGGCATGTGCGCGCTGCTGCTCAACGCGATCCTGCCGGGCGAGAAGTCGTGAGGGTCCCTCAAATCGACTTTTGTGTTGGTTTCCCGATGGCAGGAGCGTGCAAAGCGGCGATTCTGCCGATTGGCTTGGCCTCGGCTCTTACGTTCCGGTCACCGATCCTGGTCATTCGGTGGTTTGACGGCTTCTCGTCCGGGTGACCCTCGCTACTTTCCACAAATGCCGTTTGCTAACCAGGAGCGTCGAGACTATTTATGCAAGCCTTTGGGAGTTTCAGATAGAGGACTCACAATACCCGTTGCCATCCGCGGGCCGACGCGTAGAATGGTGTCAGAAAGGCTGGAAGGGCCAAGTGGAAATCCGGGCGAGGCCATCCTCGCCGGCCGCAAGCGAGACGGGGGTGCCCCGGTGGCGACGGCGTTCCTGCAGCAGGTAATCTCCGTCGTGAGAGGCCAGGAGGTCCGGTATGAGACGGATGTTTGCGGTTTTATGGGTGATCTCGTGCGCTTATGCTTCGCTGGCATTTGCACAATCGAGCGGAAAATCTTATTTATCTCAAAGGCTCGTCCACCTCAGCGTCGTTGCCAGCGATGCAAAAGGCGACCCGGTGGTGGATTTGCGGGCCGCTGATGTCCAGGTGCGCGAAGATGGCCAGCCCCGTCCGGTAGTGTTTTTCCGGTTCAATGGGAGCAATCGCTCGATCTCGCCGCTTAGGCCAGGCGAGTTTATCAATCGGCCGGCGCCGCCTCCCACCCTCATCCTGGTGGACCGCTGGAACGCAAGACTCCTGACCCTGGCATCGGCGTGGCACGACGTCAGCGCCGCCTTCGCCCAGATGGAGTCGTTTGATCGGGTCTACGTTTATTTCCTGACCGGTCGCGGCGAGTTGGTTCCCGTCAATCCGCTGCCGCCGCCCGATGCGGACTTGCGCGTACCCGCCCCAGCCACTGCCGCGGAACTCGTTGCCAAAGTCAACGACGCCGTTCGGTCCTTCGAGGGATTCCGCGACATCGACGCCCGGGACCCCGTTCTGCGTGTGAAGACAACCTGTGATGCCCTCAGTATGCTCTGGCGGGGCGCATTGATGGCAGGACGGAAGAATCTGATCTGGGTCACCCATGGCTTCCCCCTGACGGCGACACTTCTGACGGGCGAACGGGGCGATTTCACAGTCCCGGTGCAGGATCTGGCCCAGACGGTCGCGCGATCTCAAATAGCCATCTACACTGTGGACCAGTCCGAAAAAGGGGCGGGCGAGGACCCGGCCGGCTTGGGCAGGCAGACGCTCGAAATGTTCTCTGCGCTGACGGGCGGACGCTTGTACACGAGCGGTAGAATCGACGAAGCGATCGCACGCGCCATGGCCGATGCTCGCGGCAGTTATCGGCTGGCCTACGATTCACCCGTTCGTGAGAACGGCCGAAAAGAACACAAGATCCGCCTCAATTCGGTGCGCAAGGGCGTTCGTCTGCTCACCCGTGAAGCCTATTTCGGCGATGAGCCGGATCCCGAACCGGACCAACCGGCGGCGGCCGCCTTCAGCAGCCAGGGCCATTGCCCCTTCGACGCCACGGAGATCGCATTGCGGGTGGCGATGTCCCGCTCGGCGGCCACGGCATTGCATTTCGATATCCACGTCGATCCGGCGGACGTCCTCATCCATCGCCTCGGCGAACGCTTCGAAGGCGGCTTGAACGTCATGCTTGCACTCTACAGCAACGGTATTTTTCAGGGCGCATCGTTTCCGATCCAAAAGGACCTCAACCTCACCCAGGAAGAGTTCGATAGCGCATCGAAGGATGGCATTCTCATTACCCAGGACTTAACCGTCAATAATCAGATTCAGCAGGTGCGCGTGATGGTCTTCGATCGCGCGCTTCACCGCATGGGATC
>JBEKDV010000163.1:0-15851 GCA_050014175.1 Candidatus Solibacter sp.
CTGCGAAAGCCGCTGACGAGGGTTTTCAGGAGAGCCGGATGCGGGAAATCTGCACGTCCGGTTCGACGAGGGGACAGTGGGTCGCGAGGACCGTCGCTCACTGTCCTACTCTACCGGCCATTCTAAGGCTGAGGGGCGCCGGCAGTGGTGGTGGCAAGTTCTTTTGCGAGGGTGGCGACCAAATCGTCGACGGCGCGGCGGACGGAGGGGGTCAGTTCCTGGCCGGCCTCGAAGAAACGGCCGGGGATGGTGTAAAGGGTGGCCTCGGGGGTGTGCCCGTAGAGCGACTGCGCTCCGGCCAGCAGCGATTCCGGAGTGGCGTGGTGGGTGAAGCGGGCGCACGCCGGAGCGGGACGCAGCGGAACCCGGCTGAACTTGCCGGCGCGGCCGGAAACCGACGCATCGATAAAGATAACGCGGGCGGCGCGCGAGATGGGCTCCATCAATTCCGGCAGGAGCTGCTGCTGGCTGAGAATCTCGACTTCGGGATTCCGGATCCTGTTTCTCAGCAGATCGGCGGCCAGGTAGCCCGCGCCATCGTCGCCGCGGAGCGGGTTGCCGTAACCAACGATCAGCGTGTGCGGCATACGTCCACCAATTCGCCCTGGTGCGACCATAGTTCGACTTCCAGGGCAAGGCTCCCATCGGCGTGAGTCGAACAGCTCAGGCACGGGTCGAAGGTTCGTATGACCGCCTCCACGCGATTCAGCATGCCTTCGGTGAGTCTGTTGCCGTGTACGAAATGGCGCGCCACCTGCAAAACGCCGCGATTCATGGCGGCGTTGTTGTGTCCGGTGGCGATGATCAGGTTGGCCCAGGTGATGAGGCCGTCGCGATCGACCTTGTAGTGGTGCATGAGGGTGCCGCGCGGCGCTTCGGAGACGCCGATGCCCTCGGAGTTATTGACGCTGGCATGGGCCCGGACGTTGGCATCGAGCACGTCGGGATCGCGCAAGAGTTGCTCCATCCTCTCCAGCGCGAAGACGATTTCGATGAGGCGCGCGTAGTGGTAATAGAAGCTGCTGAGGACGGCGCCGCGATCCAGCTCGCGGAACTCGGCCCACTCCTGGCTGGCGCGCGGCGTGCCGATGCCGTCGATGACATTCAAGCGCGCCAGCGGACCCACGCGGTAGACGCCATCGGGGTAGCCGAGCGGTTTGTAGAAGCTGGTCTTGAGATAACTCCAGGGATGGGCGATCTCGGCGAGGTAATCGGGATAAGTGGTGTCGGGGTAGTCGGCCACCACGTGGCCGCCGGCATCGAGGAAGCGGAGTTTGCCGGAATAGTGTTCGAGCGTGCCATCGTCGCCCACCAGGCCCATGAAGAGGGTGGGGAAATTGGCGAAGCAGCGGATCTCCTCGCGGAAGCGCTCGATCTCGGTCTTGAACCAGTCCAGGGCGCGCGTGGCGATGGCCAGCGCTTCGGGGACGCCGGCCAGGATGAGGTCGCGATGGGCGGCGGTCAAGGGACTGCCGACCCCGCCGGGCACGACCCAGGCGGGATGAATGCGTTTGCCGGCCAGCCATTCGATGATCTGCTGGCCGAACTGGCGCAGGCGGACACCGTCTTTAGCCATGGCCGGGTTGGCTTCCATGACGCCGAACACATTGCGCGCCGCCGGATCGGAATCCATGCCGAGCAGCAGGTCGGGGACCGAGAGGTAAAAGAAGCTGAGTGCGTGGGATTGCAAGATCTGCGCCAGGTTGAGCACCTTGCGGAGGCGCACGGCGTTGGGGGGAATGCGCACGGCGAGGATGGCGTCGCACGCTTTGGCCGAAGCGATGAGATGGCTGACCGGGCAGATGCCGCAGATGCGCGCCATGAGCGAGGGCATCTCATAAAAAGGCCGGCCCTCGCAGAATTTCTCAAACCCGCGGAACTGGGTGACGTGGAAGTAGGCTTCCTCGACGTGGCCCTCCTCGTCCAGATGGAGCGAGATTTTGGAATGGCCCTCGATGCGGGTCACCGGGTCGATCACAATTGTTTGCCGTGGCATAATTTATCCGAATTTGGCTGCCGGGTTGGGCATCTTCCCTTCGAGGAGATCGCTGAGCACCGAGAAAATCAGGTCGGCCGGGGGCGGGCAGCCGGGGACGAAGACGTCGACGGGGACGAATTCGTGGACGGGGCGGACGATGGGCAATAGCGGCGGAATCACCTGGCGCGGAATCTGCGCGTCCAAGGTGGCGTTTTCCAGGTAGGCGCGTTTGAGGACGGCGTTGGCGCCGAAATTATTGCGCATGGCGGAAACGTTGCCGGTGATGGCGCAATCTCCCAGGGTCACCAGAATTTTGCTGCGCGAGCGCACCAGGCGGATGCGGTGCAGGTCCTCCTGGCTCGAAATCGCGCCTTCCACCAGGGTGACATCGACGTGCTCGGGGAACTCCTTGGCATCCACCAGCGGACCCCACACGACGGTGACGTGCTGGGCGAGGGCCACCAGGCGTTCGTCGGTGTCGAGCAGCGACATGTGGCAGCCGGAGCAGCCATCCAACCACACCGTGGCCAGCCTCACCTTGGTTTTGGTCTTGGCCGCGATCATCGTCTTCCCTCCCGCATGAGCGTGAGATAGGGCAGGAACTGGCGCCGCTTGGACATCTCGGCCACCGATTTACCCTTCTCCGAAAGCGCCCCGGTGGGGCACACCTGTACGCACTTGCCGCATCCCGTGCAGCTTTCGCTCTTGCCCCAGGGCTGGGCCAGGTCGGTGATGACGCGGCAATCCACGCCGCGCGACATGATGTCCCAGGTGTGCGCGCCTTCGATTTCGTCGCACACGCGGACGCAGCGCGAACACAGAATGCAGCGGTTGTGGTCCACCACGAAGCGCTCGTGAGAGGCGTCCACCGGCATGCGCGGATATTGATAGGGGAAGTGGACGTGGGTCATCCCCAGTTTTAGCGCCATGTTCTGCAGGTCGCAGTGGCCGTTGGTGACGCAGACGCTGCACACGTGGTTGCGCTCGGCGAACACCAGTTCCAGAATGCCGCGCCGGAACCTGGCGAGGCGCTCGGAATTCACCGTGACTTCCATGCCCTCGGCGATGCGGGTGACGCAGGCGGGCAGCAGTTTGTTGACGCCCTTGATTTCCACGATGCAGAGGCGGCAGGCGCCGGCATTGCTCAGGCCGGGGAGATTGCACAGCGTGGGGATGAAGATATCGTTCTCGCGGGCGACTTCGAGAATGGTCTGATCTTCGCGGGCGCCGCACTCACGGCCGTCGATGGTGAGCGTCTTGACGCGGATGGGAGATCGCGGGCTCATACGTTCACCTCGGCTCCTTTGACCTCTTCGGGGGTCTTGCAGGTTCCGGCCGGACAGCCCTCGCCGGTCACGTGGGCATCGTATTCCTTGCGGAAGTATTTCAGCGTGGTCACCACGGGATTGGGGGCACTCTGTCCGAGCCCGCACAGGCTGGTGTTGCGCACCAGTTCGCAGAGTTCCTCGAGCAGCGCCACATCCGCCGGCGTGGCAACGCCAGCCGTGATTTTTTCCAGGATGCCGTGCATCTGCTGCGTGCCGGCGCGGCAGGGAATGCACTTGCCGCAGGATTCGCTCATGCAGAATTCCATGAAATACTTGGCGACATCCACCATGCAGGAGGTCTCGTCCATGACGATCATGCCGCCGGAGCCCATGATGGACCCGATGCGCGCCAGCGATTCGTAATCCACCGGCGAATCCAGGTGCTCGGCCGGAATGCAGCCGCCCGAGGGGCCGCCCGTCTGTACCGCCTTATACTTCTTGCCGTCGGGAATGCCGCCGCCGATCTGCTGGATGATCTCGCGCAGCGTGATCCCCATGGGGACTTCGATCAGGCCGGTATTCTCCACCCGTCCGGCGAGGGCGAACACCTTGGTGCCCTTGCTCTTTTCCGTGCCGATGGCAGCGAACCAGGCCGCGCCGTTGCGCAGGATAGGGGCGATATTGGCGAAGGTCTCCACGTTGTTGATCAGCGTGGGGCACTCCCACAGGCCCGCTTCCGCCGGGAAGGGCGGACGCGGACGCGGCGTGCCGCGCTTGCCTTCGATGCTGGCGATGAGCGCCGTCTCCTCGCCGCAGACGAAGGCGCCGGCGCCCAGCCGTATATCCACGTGGAAGCCGAAGCGGGTGCCGCTGATGCTGTTGCCCAGCAGGCCCAGGCGCTCGGCCTGTTTGATGGCCGTCTTGAGGTGCTTCACCGCCAGCGGGTACTCGGCGCGGACGTAGATGTAGCCTCGCTGGGCGCCCACGGCGTAAGCCGCGATGGCCATGCCTTCCAGCACGCGGTGCGGATCGCTCTCCAGCACGGCGCGATCCATGAACGCCCCGGGGTCGCCTTCATCGGCATTGCAGATGACGTACTTCTCCTGCTCGCCGGTCTTGGCCACGGTGCTCCACTTCAGACCCGTGGGATAGCCCGCCCCGCCGCGGCCGCGCAGACCGCTGCGTTTGACCTGCTCGATGACTTCCAGCGGTGACATCTCCGTAATGGCCGTCACCAGGGCCAGATACCCATCGTGCGCGATGTAGTCTTCGATGCGCTCGGGATCGATCTTGCCGGAATTTTCCAGCACGATCTTCTTTTGGCGCTCGAAGAACGGCACGTTGGTGGGACATTGGTGGAGGCCGCCGGCGGTGGGGTCGCCACCCGTATCCAGGGACCGAATGATCTCCGGGGCGGTCTCCGGGGTCACCGAGGAGAACATCTGGTCCTCCGTCTCCACCGTGACCAGGGGTCCGGCGCTGCACAGCCCCATGCAGCCGACGCCCTTGACGAGCACCTCGTTCTGCATGCCCGATTCGACGACTTCCATTTTCAGCGCGTCGCGCACCAGGTCGGCGCCGCTGGAGAGACAGCCGGCGGCGATGCACACGCAGACATGGTGCTGGAACTTCTTCTGCGCGTCGCGCTCCGCCTGCGCAATTTTGTGTAGCTCCTCGATGGTCATGGGTGGATGCCTTTCTGGATGCGTGCCAGTATGTCTTCGGGAGCGATCTTGCCAAGCACGGTGGAATCCATTACCGCCGCCGGGGCCAGGCCGCAGGATCCCAGGCAGCGCGCCGTCAGCACGCTCAACTCCCCATCCGGCGTGGTTTCGCCCGGCTTAATGCCGTAGCGCCGCTCGATGGCTTTCAACAATTGCGGCGCGCCCTTAATGTAGCAGGCGGTGCCGGTGCAGACCACGCAGGTGTGCCGGCCTTTGGGCTTGAGGGTAAAGAAGTGATAAAAGGTGGCCGCGCCGTACACGCGGCTGAGTGGCACGCGCAACACCGAGGCCACGAATCGCAACGCGTTTTCATCGAGGTAGCCGAAACACTCCTGGACGGTGTGCAAGGTTTCGATGAGGGCGTGCGGTTCGCGGCCGTGGCGGCGTGCCGTAGCCTCGACGATTTTCCATCGTTTATCGTCGGAGGGCAGTTGAGGCGCTCCCACATACGTCTGCATAGAATCCTTATCGGGTGCATTTGTCATTCCGTTGCCAGGTGTTTGAATTCTCAATAAGTTGCGGAGAAAGTAAGCGCCTCGGGCAGGGGCGAATGGCGCAGTTGGGGCAGAAGCCCCACGGATTCAACTACTTAGATTTCCGCAGGGCGTTGGGCAGGTTCAGCGCCAGCGATTGCCTCTCCCCTCCGTCGTTGAACCAAACGTAGATGCCGTGCTCCGTGCCGGCGAACAGCAGCCGCGCCTGCCCGGATCCTCGCCATCGACCAATACTTCTCCCAGCAGATTCGCGAAGAAAAGTGGCCAGGCACGGACCGATCGGGGCGGCGACTCCCGGTGACGGCGGCGAGCGACGCGGCGGCCATGGGGGTGTAAGCTTAGATTTCATGAACTCGTTCGTCAGAGGAGCGAAAGCTGCGCCGTGGCGTTGACCTTGGACCAATTGGCGGAGCGCCTGATGGCGTCCTACGTGGACGCCGGCGGCATCAACCACGTGGACGGCAAGAACCTGCCCTCCAAGCGTGCCATCGCCGGTATCACGGTCGATCTGCTGCGCCTGCTGTTCCCCGGGTTCTTCGACGAAACGCCGATCCACTCTTCCGAAATCGGCGCCGTCACCACCGCGCTGCTCGATAGCGTGCTGGTCCGCCTGGAAAACGAGATCGGCAAGAGCCTGGAATACGCCTTACCCGCCGGACTCGAAGACGCGGACGTTCCCGCCCTGGCGCGCACGCTCACGCTCAAGTTCCTGGGCAGCCTGCCGTGCATCCGGGAACTGCTGCAGACCGATACGGAGGCGGCTTATATCGGCGACCCCGCCGCGTCCAGCAGGGATGAAGTGATCGTGGCCTATCCGTTCATCGAAGCCATCGCCGTGCAGCGCCTGGCCCACGAACTCTACCTCGACAACGTCCCGCTGATTCCGCGCATCATGACCGAATGGGCGCACGCCCGATCCGGAATGGATCTCCACCCGGGGGCTAAAATCGGCGCGTATTTCTTCGTGGATCACTGCACCGGGACCGTGGTGGGCGAGACGGCCACCATCGGCAACCACGTCAAGATGTATCAAGGCGTCGGTCTGGTGGCGAGATCCCTGGCCGCGGGGCAGGCGCTGCGCGGCCAGAAGCGTCATCCGACGCTGGAAGACCGGGTGACCGTTTATGCCGGCGCCACCATCATCGGGGGCGACACGGTGGTGGGAGCGGGCAGCACCATCGGCGCCAGCGTCTTCCTGACAAGCAGCGTCCCGGCGAATTCGCTGGTAGTCCTGGAGGCGGCGAACGTGAAAGTGATTCCCAAGATCTCGCGCGATAGTTACGTCGAGGACTACCAGATCTGAGTAGCCGGTCCTCTTCGGGTAGAATGAGGTTCGGAGAGGACCGAACCATGAAATTCTTTACTCTTGCCGCGCTCGCTTGCGCCGCCATTGCCACCGCATTCGCCGCGCCCGGCGCCATCCACCTGGTGCAGAAGCCGGCGATGAACAAAACCGAGATCGTATTCTCCTACTCGGGGGACCTGTGGCGCGTCGGCCGCGAGGGCGGCGTGGCCACACGGCTGACCTCCGGGCCCGGCTTCGAAAGCGATGCCGCCTTTTCCCCGGATGGCAAGACCCTGGCTTTCACCGGCGAATACGATGGCAACGTGGATGTCTTCACCGTGCCGGCATCCGGCGGCGTCCCCAAGCGTCTCACGTTTCACCCCAATGACGACCGCGTGGTGGGCTGGACTCCCGACGGCGCGCGCATCCTTTTCCGCTCCAACCGCCTCAGCCAGTCGCGCTACACGCAACTGTTCACGGTGGCCGCCGAAGGCGGGCTGCCCGAAGCGCTGCCGCTGCCCATGGGCTGCATGGGCGCTTATTCGCCCGATGGCAAACGCATGCTCTACGCGCCGCTGGACGGCGGGCAGTTCGCGCCCGGGTTCACCAACTTCGTGGCCTGGAAGCGCTATCGCGGCGGCTCGGCCAGTTACCTGTGGATGATCGATTTTGCCGGCCTGACCACCGTCAAGGTGCCGCGCACCGATTCCAACGACATCTATCCCATGTGGATCGGCGAGAAGACCTACTTTCTCTCCGACCGCAACGGCCCCATGACGCTGTTCAGCTACGATCCGCAATCGAAGAAGGTCACCGAGCTGATCAAGAATGCCGGCAAGGACATCGTGTCGGCCAGCGCGGGACCAGGCGGCATCGTTTACGAGCAGTTCGGGCAGATTCATATCTACGACGTGGCGAGCGGCAAGGAACACGCCGTCAACATCGAGATTGCCGCCGATCTGGCCGAAGTGCGCCCGCACTTCCAGAACGTGTCGCGCGAATTGCGCAGCGCCGCCATCTCGCCCACCGGCGTGCGCGCCGTGTTCGAAGCCCACGGCGAGGTGCTGACCGTCCCCGCCGAGAAAGGCGAGGCGCGGAACATCACCAATACACCGGGCGTCATGGAGCGCTCGCCGGCGTGGTCGCCGGACGGCAAGACCATCGCCTACTTCTCCGACGAATCGGGTGAATACGCGCTGCACATCAAGCCGCAGAACGGGGCCGGGGAGACCAAGAAGATTCCGCTGGCCGGCAAATCGGCGTTCTACTTCGACCCCAAGTGGTCGCCGGACAGCAAGGCCATCGCGTTCACCGACAACATGGACAACCTGTGGATGATGGAGATCGCGAGCGGCAAGATGACCAAGGTGGACACCGACACGATCTACACTCTCAACCGCGAGTTCAACTGGTCCGGCGATGCGAAGTGGATTGCCTTCGAGAAATTCCTCCCCAACCGCCTGCGCGCCATCTCCATGTATTCGGTGGAGAGCGGCAGCGCCGTGCAGATTACCGACGGCCTGAGCGACGCGCTGCATCCGGTGTTCGACCGCGACGGCCAATATCTGTATTTCACGGCGAGCACCAACTACGCTCCCACCACCAGCACGCTCGATATGAGCAGCGACGAGCACGAAGTCACCAGCAGCATCTACCTGGCGGTGCTGCCCAACAACATCCCCTCGCCCCTGGCGCCGGAGAGCGATGAGGAAGGCGCGCCGGGCGCAAAGGGCACCCCCGCGGCGGAAGGCGGACGCGGCGGCCGCGGTGGCAACGGGGCGGGCGCGGGTGCGGCGGCGGCCCCGGCCCCGGAGACTCCCCCCAAGCCGGTGCGCATCGATTTCGACAAGCTCGAGCAGCGCATCGTCGCCCTGCCGTTCCCGGCGCGCGCTTACATGGGCATTGAAGCCGGACGCGCCGGCATCCTCTTTGTGTTGGAGCCGGCGGCGGAAGGCGGGCGCGGCGGCCGCGGCGGCGCGGTCGGCGGCGGCGGCGGCGCCACGCTGACGCGCTTCGACCTGAAGACGCGGAAGAGCGAGAAACTCGCCGACGGCGTCTCTTCGTTCGACGTCTCCGCCAACGGCGACAAGATGCTGCTGCGCATGGGCGGCGGCGGTGCGGGCCGCGGCGCTCCGGGCGCGGTCCCGGCGGTTCCATCCTACGTCATCGTGCCCTCGGCAACTCCGGTGAAGCCGGGCGAAGGCGCCTTGAAACTGGCCGATCTCGAAGTCAACGTGGACCCCATCGCCGAGTGGAAGCAGATGTATCACGAGGTATGGCGCATCGAGCGCAGTTACTTCTACGATCCCAATCTGCACGGCGTGAACACCTCCGATTCGGAGAAGGAATACGAGAAGTACCTGGATTCGCTCTCCTCGCGCGCCGACCTGAACTACATCTTCAAGGACATGCTGAGCGAGATGACGAGCGGCCACCTGCGCGGCGGCGGAGGCAACATTCCGCTGGCCAAAACCATCCCCGGCGGCTTGCTGGGAGCGGATTACGAGATCGCTAACGGCCGTTACCGCT
The DNA here is from genome assembly GCA_050014175.1 of Candidatus Solibacter sp. Lineage (GTDB taxonomy): Bacteria > Acidobacteriota > Terriglobia > Bryobacterales > Bryobacteraceae > Solibacter. Next base: position 9,279 of record JBEKDV010000163.1, read on the forward strand.
TCAAGAAAATTTACGCCGGAGAAAGCTGGAATCCGACGTTGCAGGCGCCGCTGGTGCAGCCGGGATTGAACGTCAACGAGGGCGATTACCTGCTGGGGGTCAACGGCCAGGACCTGGCGGGCAAGGACGATGTGTCGCGCCTGCTCGAAAACACCGTCGGCAAACCGGTGCTGCTCAAGATCGGCGCCGATGCGTCGGGCACCGGCGCGCGCGAGATCACGGTGGTGCCCATCGCGAGCGAACTGCAATTGCGCCACGCGGAATGGATCGCCGCCAACCGGCGCAAGGTGGATCAGCTCTCCGGCGGCAAGCTGGCCTACGTCTACCTGCCGGATACGGCGCAGGGCGGGCTGACCAATTTCAACCGCTATTACTTCGCGCAGAGCGACAAGCAGGGCGCGGTGATCGACGAGCGCTTCAATTCGGGCGGCCAGGTGGCGGACTACATCATCGAAGCCATGCGCCGGCAGTTGATGGGCTTCTGGAGCCCGCGTTACGGCGCCATCTACCGCACGCCGGCGGCATCCATCCTGGGACCGAAGGTGATGATCATTAATGAAATGGCCGGTTCCGGCGGCGACTGCATGCCGTGGATGTTCCGCTACGCCAAGATCGGGCCGCTGGTGGGCAAGCGCACCTGGGGTGGGCTGATCGGCGTCTCGCAATATCCCGTGCTGATGGATGGCGGCAATGTGACTTCGCCGAACTTCGGATTCTTCAGCCCGGAGGGACAGTGGGACGTGGAGAACCACGGCGTCGCGCCCGATGTGGAGGTGGAGATGGACCCGAAGCTGGTCGGCGAGGGCCACGATCCGCAACTGGAGCGCGCCGTGGCGATGACGCTCGAACTGTTGGAGAAGAATCCGCCGCCCACGCCCAAGCGTCCCGAGTTCCCCAACTACCAGCGCCCGGCGAAGGCGCCGGCAGGCACGGGTTCCGGCGGGCGGTAGGTGTTCAGGTGGGACAGACCATCGCCTTTGGTGGTCTGTCATGCCTCGCTGAAGGCCGGCAGTTGACAGACGACACAAACCGATCGTCTGTCCCACGATTCGAACGCAAGGGACGGAGTGCGGCGGCGGCGCGCGACCGGCCTCACGCCGCCGGCAACTTGTATTCCACGCACCTCACGGTCTTGCCTCCAAGGTCACCTCAATCACTGTGTTGACCGGGTCTCTGCCTGCCAGATATTGAATGGCGGCCTCGAACAGCGCTCGCTGCAAGACGGGCACTACACTCGGAACCAGGACAATCAGGCCGGGATGCAGATCCATTTTGCCGAAGAGCTGAAGGAAGTCCACGCGGTTGTTGGTGACGAACGTGAACTCATCTATGGCGATCCGTTCCGCCACTGCCCAGTCGGGGCGACCACTCAACCCGAGGTGATTCACGTGGGTTCCCTCGAAACCGGCGGCATGGGCCAGCCCGACTAGCGACTCATGCAGGCACTCGTCGATGAGGAACCTCATGCACTTCTGAGCAGAGCGCTCAGTGGAAAGGATTTCCCGCCTTGCATCTTTTTCCCATGCCAGGGGCGGCGGCTGGGACGTCCCCGCCGGGGAAACGCGCGCCGGTACAGCGGCGCGATGGTAATCTTTTCTTTGTTCAGCGTCGGATACCCCGCAAGAATTTCTTCTACAGTGGCGCCTTGGGCAAGCATGTCGGCCACAAGGTCTACAGGAATCCGCGTCCCCCTGAAGACAGGTGTTCCACGCATGATCCCGGGATCGCTGACGACCATTTCTTCGATACGGGCTAGCTGCTTCAACTTGCTTTCTATCTTGCGCCTCGCAGACCCGATTTCGATCAGAAGCGCTGTTCCATTCGCGACGTGCAACTTTTCCGTGTTCGGCGACCGCTGGATCGAATCCGCGATCTCTCGTCGCGTACCCACAGGCAAAAGCCGAAGGCCTTCCGCTTCGAGCTGCAGATAGATCAATTGCTCTTTGGTGAGCAGACGGCGAACCGTTGCACCCGATCGCGCGGCGCGGGGGCGAATCAACCGGCTGTCGATCGACTTGTGAACCGCCGCCAGGGGTAAACCCGTCAACGCAGCGGCTTGTGCAGGCGTGTATCCGTCCACAGCTTAATTCTACTCCACATGGAGAAGAATTATTTGATCCGTGGGTCGAAGGCCCGCAGCCGGTCTTGCCTGCCGCGGACGATGGCGGGCGTTTGTTGCCCGACAGACCCTCAGCGGCTGCCGGTGGCCAGCGTGAACCACTTCGATTCGAAGCCGGCGGGAAGCACGGTGCGGCTCTTGCCGGTGGGAAACAGGAAGGTGCCGACGTCCCAGAACCAGATTCCGGCGGCGTGCACTTCCAGGTTGGCGCCTAGCCTTCTGGTTAGTTCCTCATCGGGTTCGCTGTGAGCCGCGAAGAGGGACAGGGCCCCCTGTACGTCCACGCGGTTGAACGCCATGGCGATGAGAAAATACGGCGCCGGCGACAGGTAGTGTTCGATGCGGCGGATGCGGCCGTAGACCACCGCGCCGGCCGGAACCAGTTCCTCGGTCGAACCGGGGCGGCGAACCGGCTTGACCAGTTTGGCGGCCACAGGGTCGCCGGCCGCGACGGTATCGGTGTCGATGGGGCCGGCCAGGGCCAGGGTGACCGGCAGGCCGATAGGCAGCGTCACGCGGCCGCGGAAGGCGCTCGGCGCGGCCGTGCTCTCCGTGCCGGCAGTGGCATCGAAGACGATTTCCGATTCCGCCTGATACTCGCGGCAGTTGGAGAAAGTGGTCACGTTGCGGGTCTCCCGTTCGGCGCTGAGCACGATTTCCAACTGGCTCTGGCGGGGCAACAGAACGTCGCTGTCGCCGATGTGGACGCGCTGGTAGTTCAGGGTGGTGGCGGCCTGGCAGAAGGCGGCGCCCGACGGCACCTGGGTGGTGCGGACCGTCAGGCGCTCGAGTTCGAGAGAGTGCGGATCGATCTGGAAATCGCCCTCATAGGCTACGGGACGCCACGTCTCGTCCACTTTCGTCAAGAAGCGGCTGGCCTCCAGGGGCACCTCGTATCCATACTCGAAGAGAGTTTTGCCGTTCGCGGAGCGCTCGCCGTTATAGTGGAATGCGACTCCTTGCCCATTAAAGATGCCGGCGAGATAGCCGCCGAACGCGCCTGTAGAGACGGGACCGTCGCGGATGATCTCATCGACGTCGCGCGTGTCGAAGCCCCTGGCGCCGGGCCAGGAGTGCAATTCGCGCCCGTGAGACACCGACACCTCGAGCCGCACGCGGTCGGTGGAGTCGAGCTGACGGGGGTCGCCGGCGGCGGCGCTGCCGCCGGCTGCCGGACCGCAGGCCGGCTCCGCCTCGGGCCGGGCCGGCGCGTCGCGCGGCACGACGCGCCGATAGTAGCTGCGATTCAAGGTTTCGATACAGACGTACTTCTCCAGGTTGCGGGCCATGGCCTGAAGCTGGGCGCGCGCCCGCTCCAGCACGGCGTTGGGATCGGGGCCGGTCTGGCCGTGGGCCATGCCGGCGGCAACAAGGAAGAAGACGAATCTCATAGCTGCTCGGCGGATGAGGCCCGCGGCAAACCTATTGTTTGGGCCGCGCGGCCGCCATCCTCGGTTTCCAGTTCTGCGCGGACCGTTCCCGGTCCGCCACGTCGGCGGGACTCAGTTTGGCGGCTTCGGCGGCGCGCAACCTCTCCCCCCTCTTGTCTCCGTGGAGGAAGGCGAGGGTCAGCCAGAAATACGCACGTTTGTCGTCTTTTTCGACTCCGTTGCCGTTGGCATAGCGCTCTCCGAAGTTCTCCAAGGCGGGGGCATATCCCTGGGTAGCCGAGGCGCTCACCCAGCGCGCGGCCTGCTCCTCGTCGCGCTTCACGCCCTTGCCGCTGGAATACAAACCGCCCAGGTTGAACTGCGCCTCGGCATGGCCCTTGTCGGCGGCCTGGCGGTACCAATAGGCGGCTTGCTCGGGATCCTGCGGCATGCCGTAACCTTCCACGTTAGCCCAGTCGGTGGGAGGGCCGTCGGATTCCACCGAGTTCGCCATCTGGAACCAGCGGATGGCATCGGCTTCATCCCTGGGAACGCCCCAGCCGCGGGAATACATCTGTCCCAGCGCGAACTGGGCTTCGGCGTTGCCCTGCTCGGCGGACTTACGATACCAACTGGCCGCCGCGGTGAAGTCGCGGCGCACACCCAGCCCCTGGGCGTACAACACACCCAAATCGAATTGGGCTTCGGCCTGTCCGGCGTCGGCCGCGGCTTTCCATTCCCGATACGCTCTCTGGTAATCCTTGTTTTTGAATGCCGTCAACCCGGCTGCGGTGTCGGCGAAAGCTGGTGTCGCGGCCAGCAAGAGCACGCCGAAACCCAACAAACTCGAACGCGGAGTAAAGTGTCGCATGCCACTCTCCTTTGTGATTAACGTTAGCACGCCGACTTCCAACATGGGGTGAGCCGCGGCAGCCGGAGGCTGAATGCGCAAGGCACTACAATGACTGTGGAGGCGCCCATGGACCGTCGCGGTTTTTTCAGCCAACTTGGATTCGGCACCTATTCGTTGGTGGTGCTCGCCGGCGAGGCGGAGGCGCAAACCAGAGCGCCGGCGCCGGCGGATTTCGACAAGATCGCGCCCCGGGACGCGGGGTTCGCGGCGGCGGAACCGCACATGCGCGAGGTCCGGCTGGAAACCGATGTGCTGGTGGCCGGCGGCGGCATGGCGGGCGTATGCGCGGCGATTGCGGCGGCGCGTCACGGGGCGCGCGTGGTGCTGGTGCAGGACCGCTCGCGGCTGGGCGGCAATTCTTCCAGCGAAGTGAAGATGCACGTGGTGGGCGCCAACCAGCACACCGGGCGTCCGGGATGGCGCGAAGGCGGATTGATCGAAGAGTTGCGGCTGGCCGACGCGGTGAACAATCCGCAACGCTCGTGGGAGCTGTGGGATCTGCTGCTCTACGACAAAGTGGTGAGCGAGCCCAACATCACGCTGCTCTTGGAGACCACGGTGTTCGCGGCGAGCGTAAAGGACGGACGCATCACCGAAGTGGCGGCGCGCTGCGACAAGAGCGAGCATCTCTACCGCATACGCGCGAGGCTGTTCTGCGATTGCACGGGCGATTCGCGGCTCGGCCTGGAGGCGGGCGCAGAGATGCGCGCGGGGCGGGAAGGACGCGCGGAGTTCGGCGAATCGCTGGCGCCGGAGAAGCCGGAAAACCGCACGCTCGGTTCGAGCATTCTGTTTACCTCGCGGCTGTATCACAACCCGATGCCGTTCACCGCGCCGTCGTGGGCGCGGAAAATCGATAAGGCGCAATTGCGGCACCGGCCGATCACGAGCTGGGAGTACGGCTATTGGTGGATCGAGTGGGGCGGCGATCGCGAGATCGTCGCCGACAACGAACGCATACGGTTCGAGCTGCTGGCCATCGTGCTGGGCGTTTGGGATTACATCAAAAACAGCGGCGAGTTCCCGGACAGCAGGCACTGGGCGATGGACTGGGTGGGGATGATGCCCGGCAGGCGCGGCGGCCGCCGGATGGTGGGGGACTACATGCTCAAGCAGCAGGACCTGATGCAGGGCGGTTTTGCCGACGCGGTGGCGATTGGCGGATGGGCCATGGACGGGCATCCTCCGGAGGGTTTCGACCGGCCCGATCTGCCGCCCAACACGGTGCTGAGCCCGCCCCAGGTTTACGACATTCCGCTGCGCTCGCTGTACAGCCGCAACATTTCCAACCTGCTGATGGCGGGACGCAACATCAGCGCCAGCTACGTGGCGTTCACTTCGGCGCGCGTGATGGCGACCTGCGCGGTGGAAGGGCAGGCCATCGGGACGGCTGCCGCGCAGTGCCTGCAGGCGCGCCTGACGCCGCGGGAGGTGGCGCGCGATGAGGGGCAGGTGGCGAAACTGCGGCAAACGCTGCTGCGCGACGACCAGACCATCAAGGGCCTGACGAATCAGGATCCGCTGGACATGGCGCGTGGGGCGACGGTGACGGCGTCGAGCGAGACTGGCGCCGCCAAGGCTGCCCTGCTGCTCGACGGGCACGTGCGCGACCTACCGGATAAGAAAGGCGATGCGGCGGAAGTGCATCACTGGGCCGCGCCGGTGAGCGACGGGCGCCCCGCCTGGGTGGAGTTGCGCTGGGATCGGCCGCGGCGCATCGGCGAAGTGCAGATCACCTTCGACAGCGGCTTCAAACGGCAGCTCACGCTTTCCGCGCAGGAAGCGCAGAACGTCAACCTGCTGCGCGCGCCGCAACCGGAGACGGTGAAGGATTACACCGTGGTGGCGCGCCTGGCGGATGGCACGGAGCGGCTGCTGGCCAGGGTGAAGGGTAATTTCCAGCGGCTCAACCGTCACCGCTTTGAGGCGGCGGAAGTGCAAGCGGTGCGGGTGGAAGTGACGGCCACCAACGGCGACGCTCTGGCGCGAATCTTCGAGATCCGCTGCTACGCGTAGGGGGGAGGGACGATCGGGTTGTGGTGGCGCCGTTGGTGGGGCAGGCGCTTTCTAGGAACTTGCAAAATAAACTGTCCGGAGATCTTGGCAGGCCCCGGACGGGTTCGGGGCGCGGGTTTCCGCCCCGAACCTGTTACTTAATCTACGCAGATATG
>JBEKDV010000164.1:0-23944 GCA_050014175.1 Candidatus Solibacter sp.
ACCGGCACAACGGCACGCCTTCGGCGTGGATGATGACGCCGTCACCCCCGGCTCAAATGCCGTTCCCGGCCTGGGTCACTCCAATCGAGCGCTACTGGGTCAATTCTCGTGAGCACCGAAGTCGAACTCGCTCAAGATAACCCCATTGTGCAGTATCTTTGCCCACTTCGCAGGTCTCGTCACGACACATTACCGAAGGAGCGTTTACGAATGTATTCAAATTATGAAGCACTGCGTCTTTAGAAAACCTAGTAGTCTGTCGGCCCGTAAACTTCAATATCCCTTGAGGCTTTCCAGTCTTTAGGGCTTTTAGAAGAGATAAATCCTGCTCCAAATTCAGGGGGGATTTGTTCGTCCCGAATATCCGGGTGTAAACGCTAACGAATTCGACCGCACGACTCAGTAAATGGGAATGCGTCGCCGCTGAGACCGACTGCGTGCGCTCCTGAATCAGTGCGAAGTCTTGTGCGGTCAATAGTGGGAAACGCTTCCGATCTGCGCGTGCGAGCCAATTAATGTCGATAAAACGGTCGATATAGTCGGGTAGTATAGTAGGTTTTTGTCCGCAGCTTTTATGTTTAAGGTCAACAAGTAACTCGGCGACCGTTAAGTCGCGAAATCCACGAAAGGCAGTTACAAGGAAGAGTGCATCGAGCTGATTTGCAAGCCACAACACTGCTCGACCGTCTGTTTCCGCCAACTCACGGTGCTTTGATGCGGACTTGGCCAATGCTCTCGCGAGAACAATTTGCGCAAATAGGTCTGTGCGATCTTCTCTGTAAAACCGTCCTAACCCATTGATTCTAATGGTCGGGGCGGGGCGATTTGAACGCCCGACCCCCTGCGCCCAAGGCGGATGAAAAGAAGCTGCAAAAGCAGCTACTTTTCAAGTACTTGCGGTGCAAGGAGTTGTTGCCGACCTGTTGAAGCCTGTGGAAATCTGTTGAATCTGGAGGCTCTCGACAGTTACAAAATCATCTACACTTCATCCTAAACCTTTAGGAGAACCGGCCTCAGTTCTTCGGTCGTGACGCGGGTGTGGCGGCTTACGATACCTGTTGATTGTCCGCTCCAGCCAACCGATATGCATCCTCGAGATGCTGCTTGCGGGCCTGGTAGAGTTTCTGCACTCGGCGGCTCAAGTGCTAGATTCTTGAATCGGAGATCGTAAACAGAAATACTTCAACATTTGGACGGGCAACATTACGCGGCGGCCAGCAGATCGACGATGGCCTGAATGGCTTTGTCGGCGTTGTGGTAGGCAGCTTCGAGTTTGCTGTTGGGGCGGTGTGCGGGATCGGGTTGGTGGTGGAAGCGGCTGTTGGCTAGCGGCCCACAGAGGCGCTTGTGGAAGAACAGGAATAGGAGTGCGACTTGGACGCCTTTTGATGTGAGTTGGTAGGCGTAGCGGGTGCCATCGCGTTGCAGTAGGCCATGGCCTTTCAGCTTCCGCAGGTCATAGCGGAACTGGTTCAGCCCGTAGGTTTTGGGCGAAAGCTCGAACGTGGTCAGAATGGCTTCGTGAATCTGCTTTGCCGTCCAACCGCCGACGGTGGTGCCGCCGTGCAGGAGTACCTCCAGAAGCCGGATGGTCCTGGTGTCGTGGATCTTGATTCCGGGAAAGCGGACCGAACCGATGGTAACGGGCAGGGCCAGTCGTTGCAGTAGCGGAAAATCCACGTGCACGTTGAGGCACTCCGCCTGAAAGCCGGCAAAGTGGTCCGTGATCGTCTGGAACCGTTTTCGCACGGCGTCCAGATGATCGAGTCCTTTCTTCAGGCCGAAGTCGCGCAGGTTGTTGGAGTTGGAGCAGAGTTCGTTGCGCAGGTTCCATGAGAAGGCCACTCCCTGTCAAGCGGAAAATGCGGGGGTCTCAGGGGGCTTGCCCCCTGGCGGAGTATGAGGCGGCGCCTCATACGCGCCTCCGCGCGCCGCTCCTCGGCGGCAGATCCCCGCTCCCTCTTCTCCAGCGAACTCTTCTCGGATTGGCCTTCTGCCCATTGACTCCAGCGCCATTGTCGCCGTGCTTCCGTCCGCACTCTGCTTGCGGCCTTTCCTGAACCTGTTCCAGCAGCTTAGCCCAGGTCCACCGCAGGAGTGCCTCCGGCTCTCCCCGCGTGGTTGACTCCAATAACTCTTCCAGGGCATGCTTCCGCGCCGGATCCTTATCGATTGCTTTCTTCCGCCCGCCGCCCGGACGCCGAACTCGCCCTGCCTCCGAAACCACGGGGTCTTTCAGTTCGGCCATGCCCTGACGAATTACGCGGCGAGACACCCCAGTCACTTTCGATACCACCGCGGTTCCGCTGCGACCGATCACCTGACTCTCGGCAGCAACCAACAGACGCCGAGACCGCTCATCCAGCAGCGGCGTCAAGACTGGTACGCTCTTCAATCGATCGATTTATCGTCCGGCGTGCTTGCGCGGACTATTTTCTTGACATACTTCAGGCGGCTCGCGACATCAACTGCTGTTCAATTTCCAGCACATCATCCGCACCGAGCTGAAGATCGGCGGCTCCCGCAATTCCGCTCACTTGTTTGGCGCTGCGGACGCCTACGATGGCGCCGGTCACGGCGGGATTCCGCAAGGTCCAGGCAATCGCCACTTCGCCGGCCGTCGCGCCGTGTCGCTGCCCTATCGCACGCAGTATTTCCACGAGCCCCAGATTGCGCGAGAGCAGCGGCTCCTGGAAGTTCGGACTTTGTTTCCGCCAATCGTCATCAGCGAGCGCAGCGATCCGATCCCGAGTCATGGCGCCGCTCAGGAGCCCGGAGGCCATCGGAGAGTAGACGATGACGCCGATCCGGTGCGCGAGAGCGTACGGCAGAGTGGAGGATTCGACCTCTGGCGAAAGAAGGGAATATGGCGGCTGAAGCGAAGCGATCGGTGCCACCCGGTTGGCTCGCTCGATCTGCTGCGCGTTGAAGTTCGAAACGCCGATGTGTCGGATCTTGCCTTGTTCTTTTAGTTTTGCGAGGGCGTCGACAGCTTCTTCGATCGACCCGGGAGATGCGGTCTCCGGATTGCCGCGCCATGCGGGCCAATGGATCTGATACAGATCGATCTGTTCGACTCCCAGTCTCTTGAGGCTGGCCTCCGCTTCGCGCCGAATCGAATCGGCCTGCAAGTTGTGAGAGATCGTTCCGGACTGGTCCCATACCAGGCTGCACTTGGTGAAAACATGGGGACGGGGAGCGATGCCCTGGATCGCACGGCCGACGACGGTCTCCGAGTGTCCGAGCCCATAGACGGCTGCCGTATCGATCCAGTTGATGCCGCGATCCAATCCGGCGTGGATGGCGGCTATCGATTCGTCATCGTTCTGCGGGCCCCATGCGAATTCCCATTTTCCGCCGCCGATCGCCCATGCGCCGATGCCAATCGGCGTGATTCGAAGGTCAGTCTGTCCGAGTGTTCGTAGTGTCATTTCTAGTTCTCCTTAAGTGAAGTCATGCAGGCGATGGATGGCGTTCTTCAGACAGCCATCCACATATACAGGAGGCGATCCAGCGATATCGCGCCGGAACCCCTCACAACGATCGCCGCAGCCAGGGCAATGGCCAAAAGGTGATACTCGTACCCATGCCCCTCCCGGTCGCCAAACCAATTGAGAAAAAGCCCGTGGCGGCCGTGCACCATCGCAATGGCGAAGACCATAGTTACGGCGATTCCGACTGCCGCGACACGGCTCAGCAGACCTACCATCAGGCCCAGGCCCCCGAAGAACTCGGCCGCCACTGCGGTGAAAGCGAGCGCAACCGGCAGGCCGAGTTGCTGGTTCATCATGCGTAGCGTCTCTTTCAAGCCTAATCCGCCGAACCAGCCGGTGAATTTCTGGGCTCCGTGAGCGAAGAAGACGATGCCCAGAGTGATGCGAAGGAAAGTCTGGAGCCAGTCGGACTCCGTCGAAAACAGGTGTAGCAGCATAGTAACCTCCCGATCGTCAGGCCACCGGCGAGACAGCGTGTTCGACCAGAATCTGTTCTTCCATTCCTCTAATCACGGTGGAGAAGTCTTCTTCGCCGCCCCTCGCCATTTCGGCGGCATTGAAAACCGCCGCCGCCTCCGTCGCAGGCATAACGAGTCCAAGCTTTGCCGCCTCGGCCCGGATCAGTCCAAAGTCCTTGTGCATGAGTCGAAGCGGGAATTGGGACCGGTAATCGTGAAGTTTGGCCGAGGACAGCTTGCCCACGTGGGCCGGAGCAACGACAGCAGTCTTGGCCAGAGTGTCCAGCAGAAGTTCGCGGGGTAGGCCCAATCCCGCACCCAGTGCCACCGCCTCGGCAATCGCCTGCATACCTACCCCCAGAAGCGTGTTGACTGCCAGCTTCATGGCGACTCCGGAGCCGCTGGGACCCACATAGAACCACTGACTTGCGATCGCGGCAAAAAGGGGCTCCGCCGCTTCGAAGGCTTTCCGTTCGCCGCCACCGAAGAGCGTCAGGGTCCCGTTGTCGGCGGCGGTCGTACTGCCCGAAACCGCTACATCGAGGAAGGGAATTCCGAATTCGCGTGCCGCCTGAAATAACCGTCGTGAGGTCCGCGGGGCGACCGTACTCAACTCGATGACGCGCGTGCCGGGCCTGGCGGTCTGCAATACATTGCCCGTCCCCAGGTAGACTGCTTCCACGGCGGCGCCGTCCGAAAGGCATGACAGGACCACGTCCACATCGCCGGCCAGTTCTCCAATACTTTGCGCAACGGTCGCACCGAGAGAGGCCAGTTGCTCCGATTTCCTGCGATCCCGGTTGTACACCACCACGGAGAAGCCATTGGTAACCAAGCGTCGCGCAATGCGTAGACCCAAGTGTCCAAGTCCGATGAATCCCAGCCGGGCGCCAGGTACACTCCTATTTTGCGGTAACATCCGTTCTCCTTAATTAGTCGAATTTCATAACGCCGTTCGATCGAAGTAATTGCACCTGTCGTGCCAAAGCCGAAGTGCACGGAAATCTGGAGATCCGGTAACCGGCCGGGGAATTGGCGCCGCGGCCGAGACGCTCGGCGGACCCGGCGTCGCAGGGTCGTCACGATGCCCGGCACGAGGAACGAGATTTGGCTCTCAGGCGCTTTGCTTTCCAGCGTTTGGCGGCCGCGAGCGACTGGCGCACCGATTGCCTCCAGCAAGGTGTGAACTCAATCGACTCGGTCACGAGACGCCGTTTCATCAAGGGTGTCATTGCCGGAGGTGCGGCGGTCTCTTCGGCCAGCTACCTATTTCGGGTTTCCACTCCGCACGGACTGGCGGGAAGCCGGGGCGAACGGCTGATCACGATCAATGTGAACGGCCAGTCGCGGCGGGCGGACGTGATGAAGCAGGAGACCTTGGCGTGGACGTTGCGTTACAAACTTGGCCTCACCGCCACGAAGCTCGGATGCGATCGCGCGGAATGCGGAGCCTGTACGGTCCTCATCGATGACGTGCCGCACTACTCGTGCTCGGTCCTGACCCATACGGTACGTGGCCGGCGGGTGCAGACGGTGGAAGGGTTGGCCGGCGCGGATGGCACGCTGCACCCGGTCCAGCAGGGCGTCATCGACGAGCAGGGCTTTCAGTGCGCATTCTGCATGTCCGGGTTCCTGATGGCGACCGTGGGGTTTCTAAAAACGAACCCGAATCCCACGCGGAGCGAACTGGCGCACGGGATCTCGGGGAACCTATGCCGGTGCCAGGACTACGACAAGATTCTCACCGCCCTGATGCGCGGCGCGGAGAATCTGAGGAGCTCGAACCGTGCCTGAATACGGGATCAATCGCAAGCTGATCGGGAAAGACTATGTAACCGCCGACCTGTATGCCAAGGTGACAGGCCGGGCGAAGTATGCGGAGGACTATCGCGCTCCCGGAATGCTTTTCTGCAAACTGCTGCTCAGTCCGCTGCCACATGCGCGGGTGAAGCGCATCGATACGCGGGCTGCCCTGGCGATGCCCGGCGTCCGGGCGATTCTCACGGCAGACGATCTGCCGGCTCCGGCCGACACTCTCACGGACAACGGCACGGTGATCAAAGCCAACCAGCGAAGCGAGCGGGCGCTCACCATGGAGCCGCTGTACCAGGGTGAGCCGGTTCTCGCGGTGGCGGCCGTCGATGAACTTACGGCGGCGGAAGCCATCGAGCGAATCGAGATCGAGTTCGAGCCTTTGCCCTTCGCGATCGACCCGCTCGAAACTCTCCGGCCCGGCGGGCCTAACCCGCGGACCGATGGGAACGTCTGGGCGCCAGCGAAGGGTGGACAGGCGCCCGATCTGGTACCTGTCAAGTGGACGCCCGTCGATTTTGCGGAAGAATCGGCAGGCCGACTGCCGATGGGCCGGACGCTGGACGAATGGACAGACGGTGACCTGGATGCCGGGTTTCGAAGCGCAGCGCTGGTCCTGGATGAGACTTTCGTCACTCCGGATACGAGTCACCAGACGCTGGAAACGCGCAGCGCGCTGGCGTACTGGCAGAACGGCAAGGTCTACGTCCACACCGGCACACAAAGCACCGCGCAGACGCGGCCGGCGATCGCGCGTTGGTTGAATATGGACCCCGAAAAGGTCGTGTTCATCAGCGAGTACACCGGCGGCGGCTTCGGCAGTAAGATCACGGCCGGCGTCAGCCTGACGATCCCGGCGCTGCTTTCCAAGAAAGCGAACGCTCCGGTGATGATGCGCCTCAGCCGGGAAGAGGAAATGTTCGTCGGGCGCGCGCGGCCGAGCTTGCTGGGCCGGATCCGGGCCGGCTTTTCGAAGGCGGGACGGATCACGGCGCTGGACATGTTCGTGATTTGCAACAACGGCCCGTATGACGCAATGGGCGATGGCCCGACTTCGGGGCGGATGGTGTCTCTCCTGTATCAACCGCAGGCGATGCGATGGCGCGGGATCACGGTGCTGACGAATACGCCTCCACGTAGCGCACAGAGCGCGCCCGGGGGAATGCAGGGCATCGCGATCTTCGATCCCATCCTGGCCAAAGCGGCGCGGCGCCTCGGACTCGACCAGATTGACATTCGCCGCATCAATGCTCCGGAAGGAAAGGCGCCGTTCGGGCCGGCGGTCAACGGTGTGCGTGCCCACGCCACCAGCGCCTTTATCAAGGAAGCTCTCGATCGCGGCGCCGAGCAGTTTCGCTGGCGCGAGCGCGCGGCGCGCACTCCCAAGCGGGCCGGCACCAAAGCTCGTGGGGTCGGCGTGTCGCTGAGCTGTTACGTTGGCGGCACAGTGGGATTCGACGCGATGTTGGTGATCAAACCCGATGGGACGGTTATGTTCCCGACGGGGATCGGCAATCATGGGACCGAGTCGGTGATCGATGTACATCGCGTGGCGGCGGAAATGATCGGCGTGCCGTGGGAGAAGTGCGAAGTGATCTGGGGCGACACGGCGAAGAATCTTCCCTACACCTGTGTTTCGGGCGGCAGCCAGACAACGCACGCCATGACCCGCGCGGCGCACGCCGCCGCCACGGACGCCCGAACGAAGCTGCAGCAGATCGCGGCGAAGGATCACGGCGGCAGACCGGAGGACTACACGGTGGCCGGCGAGCGCGTGTTTCGCAAGGGCGGCGCGGGCATGACGTTGGCGCAGGCCGCGCAACGGGCCATCCAACTCGGCGGCATCTACGATGGCCACGAAACGCCGCCCGAGTTGAACAAGCTCACCAAGGCGGCCGTGGCGGCGGTGGCGGGCCAGGGCCTGGTGGCCGCGGCCCGCGACCAGTACCCGCGCGACGGCATGACCCATTCGTATGTGGCGAGCTTTGCGGAAATCGAGGTCGACGTCGAGACCGGGAAGTACTACGTGATCGATTTCCTGGCGTATGCGGATGTGGGCACGGTGATTCACCCGCGGGCGCTTGGCGGCCAGGTGCTGGGCCGGACGACGCTCGGCATCGGACATGCGATCGGGCAGAAGTGGGTCTTCGATCCGCAATACGGAGTGATGCTCTCCAGGCGGTTTCACCACAGCAAGCCGCCGACAATTCTGGACGTGCCGGTCGACATGAAGTGGGCGGCGCTCGACATTCCCGACCCGGAAACACCGGTGGGCGCGCGCGGCATTGGCGAGCCGCCAGTCGGCGGAGGATGCGCCGCAATCTTGAACGCGCTGACGGACGCGCTGGGCGACGAGATCTTCCGGCGCGCGCCCGTCAACGCGGACACAATTCTCACATCGCTCGAGGCGGGGCGCCCCATGCAGCATCCGCTGATGGCGCATATCTGAAGAAAGAGGCAAGCACGAAGAGCACGGAGCCGACGCTTGGGTAATGGCGGGCGGGCTCGACAGTTTCGACTGGCTGAAGGACCGCATTAAGAAGCCACGAGCGGTTATCGACCTGAGCGGCATCGCCGAATTGCGTGGCGTCCGGGTTGGCGATAACGGCATCGAGATTGGCGCCACCACCACGCTGACGGAGATGGTGAGTCATCCGGTCGTGCGCGAAAGATTCGGATTGCTGGCGGAGGCAGCCGGGTTGGTGGCTTCGCCGCAAATCCGCAACCAGGGCACGATCGGCGGCAACGTATCGCAGGATGCGCGCTGCTGGTACTACCGTGCCGGATGGCCGTGCTATCGAGCCGGCGGGAACATCTGCTATGCCGATACGCCGACCGGGCGCAACCGCGAACACGCGATCCTCCACGCGGAGCGTTGCGTGGCGGTGAATCCCTCCGACACTGCGCCGGCGCTGATCGCGCTGGATGCGAAGTTTGTAGTGCGAACCCGTGACGGTGAACGCGTCGTCAATGCGGAAGATTATTTCGTCGGACCCGACATCGACATCATGAACATGCATATTCTCCGGCCCGGAGATCTGCTGACGGCTATCCGGATTCCATTCACATGGTCCGGCGCGCGCTTCTACTTCGAAAAGGTGCGCGATCGAAACGTCTGGGACTTTCCGCTCTTGAATGTGGCCTCCGCGATGGTGTTGTCGGACGGCCGCATTCAGCGTATGCGGATCGCCGTAAACGCGGCGGCGGCGCGTCCGCTGCGCCTGCGGGAAGTGGAAGACGCGGTCCGCGGCCGCGCGCCGGACGCAAACACCGGTGAGATGGCTGGCAGGCTGGCGGTCCGCGGTGCAGTTCCGTTGCAGTTCAACGCGTATAAGATCCCGCTGATGCGCAACCTGGTGAAACGCGCAATCGGCGGCGTGGAGGAGGCGGTATGGGTATCTTAGAGTGGGCCAGAAGCCCTTGGGGACGGATAGTGCCGATCCACATCGCGTGGTTTCTGATCTGGGTGACAGCAATTGCGGGCCTGCTGTTCGTGATCGTTCATGCCATCTACATTCGCTACTTCGCCAGGCCGGAGGAGTTCGCGGGCGTCGATCCGGCTGGTGTCGCAGCGCCTCCGGGCCCGCCGGTGGCCAGGCATTCGCTCGTGGCGCGCTTGTTTCACTGGGTGATGGCGGCCGCGATGTTGGTGCTGTTGTTCACGGCATTTCTTCCAAAGGTGGGAGTGCGCTTTAATTGGGTGACTTACCACTGGATTGCGGGCTCTGTACTGACTATTTCGGTGCTGTTTCACATCGTGCACGCCTCGTTCTGGTTGAATTTCTGGTCGATCTGGCCGGACCGGGAGGACTTACGGGATGCGACCCGGCGGGTGCGACGGTTCTTCGGTCTGGCGACGCCGCCGCCGCGCAGGTTCGCCAAGTACCCGATCGAGAACAAGCTCTATCACGGCGCGATTCTACTCACTGGTCTTTCGGGGATCTGCACGGGCGTGTTGATGATGTCGCGCGTGCGGACGATCTTCTTCCGGCGGAATCCGTACTTATTCAGCGACATGACTTGGGGGATGATGTACGTCCTCCACGGCCTGGCGGGCGTCGGGTTGATCGCGCTGGTAATGGTCCACGTCTATTTCGCGATCCGGCCGGAGAAATTGGACATCACCAAATCCATGATTTCCGGCTCGATGCGGCGTGAATTCTATCTGTCGCACTACGACCCGGAGCGATGGAATCCTTCCCGAGAGGAGCATTAAGGCATGCTCACCGAATTTGGACGCCGCGTGAACGCGATTGAGGAGTGCTACGAGTTCCTGCTGGCGTACGCGGCCCAGGGACGGCCCGGCACAAAAGACAGCCAGCAGGGAGCGCAAGCGCGCGCGTCGCTCTGCACGGCTGCGCGATCGATGGCCGGCCTGCGCGAGGTTGGCGCGAGTGCGATACGCGAGAGACAACTCGAGCCCGCGGAGCGCTACGGCCCCTTTCTTGCAGTGCTGGAGCGGGACGCGGGCGATTCCCTGGCGGCCGTGGAAGTGGTTTTGGCGCAGCCTGCGATCAGTTCTCAACTGATCGACAGTCTGAACGCCTCCATCCATTTGCGGGCGCTATTGACGGACCTGTTCCTGCTGGGCGAGATTCTGAATCCGACCTGACGCCGTATCGCAGTTCGCAGGGCCGAATGATCCTGGAAGCGTGAAGTGGTAGCCTGAGTTGTAGGCGACTGGACGCAACTGGGTAGTGGGCACAGGATTCCAACTTGGGGGGGAGCAATCGTTCCTCGCGCGATATGAAGCGCTCTTTCGAGTGTCGCGGGTGCTTGGCGCGTACCGCGATCCGAAGGAGCTTTTTCGGATTCTAGCGGACGAGCTTAAGCGCACGGTCGACTTCAACTTCGTCGGTTTATTCCTCTACGACGAATCGTCGAACACGGTACACAATCCGCTGCTGGAAACCATGGGTGGGCGGGGGTTTGCGATTCCCGCCAACTTCCCCGCGGAAGACACGATCACGTGGTGGGTGTATCGCCACCGGAAACCGGTCGTCATTTCGTCCAGGGATGAAGAGAAGCGCTTCCCGCGGATGATGGAACTCTATCGGCACTACGCGGTCGAGTCCGCGTGCGTGCTTCCTCTCACAACGGCGCATCGTCGTCTCGGGAGTCTGGGTTTCGCCGCGGAACACCGGAACGGATACTCCCGGGAGGAGGTCCGCTATCTTTGCCTGGTGGCCGATCAAGTCGCGCTAGCGGTGGATAACGCGCTCAGGGACCAGGAGCAGCGGCGTGGCGAGACGCTGCAGGCCGAAGGACAGAAACTGAGCCATACGGGCACTTGGGTGTGGAATGTCCTTCGCGGAGAGGTCACGTGGTCGCCGGAACACTATCGGATCTTCGGGCTCGCCCCCGGTGAGAAGAAGCCGTCGTGGGAACTGTTCTGGGAAGGAGTTCACCCGGACGACCGCTCTCACCTCCGAGAGATCGTCGATCGAGCGGTTCGGGACTGCGGTGATTTTCAGCAGGAATTCCGCATCGTGCCCCCCAACGGAACCGTGCGCTGCGTGCAAGGCACCGGGCACGCAATGGTGGACGAAGCCGGTGAACTGGTCGAGTTTGTCGGCACCAGCATGGACATCACCGAACGCAAGCGTGCCGAAGAGGTGATGCGCAAACAGAGGGCGCAGTTTGAGAGGCTGTTCGAACTGGCTCCGGAAGCGGTTGTCCTGCGTGATGGCGACAATCGGGTGTTGCGAGCCAATCGGGAATTCACCGCGCTGTTCGGTTACACGCTTGAGGAATCGGTGGGCAGGGACCTCACCGATCTGATCGTGCCGGACGAGCTCCGGGGGGAGTCCCTGCAACTGCGAGCGCCGGTCGACCGTGGCGAACGTGTCCGCGCCGAGGTTGTCCGGCGGCGCAAGGACGGCACGCTTCTGAGCGTCGAACTGTTGTCCGCGCCTGTTTCGGTGGATGGCGGCGATCCGGAGATTTACACGATCTATCGGGACATCAGCCAGCGCAAGCAGGCCGAAGACGCGCTGAGGCGCAGCGAGGCGTATTTGGCGGAGGGCCAGAGACTCAGCCACACGGGAAGCTGGGCGCGCGATGTTTCGACAGGCGACTTGTTTTTCAGCGCGGAGAGCTATCGCATATTCGGCCTCGATCCGCACACGAAGGTAGCCCTCGATCTCCTTCTGAACCGCGTACACCCGGAGGATCGGGCATCCGTCGAGGAGACGATCCGGCGCGCCATCCGCGAAAGGAGCCATTTCGAGCGCGACTACCGGATCCTATTGGACGACGCAACCATTCGCCACATCCATGTCGTGGGGCATCCAGTGATGGATGCGGCAGGGAAATCGGTGGAGTTCGTGGGGACGCACATGGACGTTACCGAGCAGCATCGTTCGCGAATGGCGCTGGAGAGCGCGTTCGAAGAAATCAAGACACTCAAGGATCAGCTTTACCAGGAGAACGTGGCTCTCCGGCAGGAGATCGACGAGACTTCCATGTTCGAAGAAATCGTCGGGAAGAGTGCCGTCTTGCGAGAGCTGCTCAAACAAGTGGAAACGGTGGCGCCCACCGAATCGACGGTCCTGATCTGCGGAGAAACCGGTACCGGGAAGGAACTGATCGCGCGGGCGATTCACAATCTGAGCGCTCGACGGTCAAACGCGATTGTGAAACTGAATTGCGCGGCGATTCCCTCCGGACTGCTCGAAAGCGAGCTCTTCGGACATGAAAGAGGGGCCTTCACGGGAGCGCTCGCGCAGAGGATCGGGCGATTCGAATTGGCCAATCGCGGCACGGTGTTCCTCGATGAGATCGGAGAGATCCCGCTCGAACTGCAGCCCAAGCTTCTGCGGGTCCTGCAGGAGCGCGAGTACGAACGGCTCGGCAGTTCAGATACCCGCCGAACGGATGCGCGCCTGATTGCCGCCACCAATCGCGACCTGGCGCAAATGGTGGATGAGCAGAAGTTCCGGTTGGACCTTTTTTATCGGCTGAACGTCTTCCCGATCCGGGTTCCCGCGCTCCGCGAGCGCCCCGAGGACGTGCCGTTGCTGGCGCAGCACTTCGCGGAACTTTTCAGCCGGCGCATGCGCAAGTCGATCAGAACCATCCCTCCCGAGACTATGAACGCCATGATGCGCTATCACTGGCCGGGAAATGTGCGCGAGTTGCAGAATGTGATCGAACGGGCCGTGATTCTGTCGACCGGAGGCGTACTGCAAGTGGCCGCCGCGGATTTGACCACCGGTCGCGGAGCGCCCCCAGCGACCGATCGGGCCGAAGCGACAGCGGGAAGACGCGCGCGGAATGCTCCCGCTCCTGCTCCGGAACAGATCCTTCAGGTTCTCAAGGAGACCGGAGGACGCGTGGGCGGAGCCGACGGCGCTGCTGCCCGGCTGGGACTCAAGCGGACGACGTTCATCGCGTACATGAAGCGCTTCGGCATCAATCCTCGAACCATCATTAGCCACTTCTGACAGTGTCATGACACAGCGTGACAGTGTCACGGTCGCGACCGGATTTTTCCAACCCCTCTCTTCTCTTTCTCTTGCCGTAAGTTAGCGGTGGTCCGCGTTTGGCATCTCCTGTGCTTTCTTCTGTGGTGAGAGAGGGGACTTCATGCTTAGGACCGTGATCACCGATGCCCCGTTTGAGCAGACGTGGGTCCTGCAAGGGCGGCTCTGCGGCCAGTGGGCTATCGATATCAGAAATGAGTGGGAAGAGACGCGCAGCTCGCGGGAAGGCCGAACCTGCGTGGTGAATCTGGAGGACGTCATCTCGGTCGACTCAGTCGGGGAGAAAGCGCTCCTTCAAATGGCCACGGAGGGCGCGCGACTGGCCTCCAGCCGGGCCTACATGAAGCACCTGCTCGCAAGTTTGAGGGTTCCGCAGGGGTGAATTAGGGCCGCTCTGCATTGGTCCCGAGATTTCAACAGAAAAGGGAGGATTCAAATATGTTCGCAGGCACAAGCCGGACTGCCGGCGTTATTGCAATTCGTGACGACGAGCCGTTGGCTTTCAACGATGACGATCGCGCCGAAACGGAGCGCCGCACGGATGTTCGTGCGGGTAATGCGCCACCCAGAATCATCGGCACGAGCGCCGCTTTCCAACGAGCCCTCGCCATGGCGCGGCTCGTGGCGCAAACCGACGCCACCGTGTTGATCCAGGGGGAGACCGGCACCGGGAAAGAAGTCGTTGCCGAGACGATTCACCAGAGTAGCCATCGGGCGGCCGGCCCTTTCGTGAAGGTAAATTGCGCCGCGATCCCTTCCGGCTTGCTGGAAAGCGAGCTGTTTGGACATGAGCGGGGCGCATACACCGGCGCGCTGGCGCGGGCGATCGGCCGCTTTGAGCGGGCCCACAAAGGCACGTTGTTCCTGGATGAAATCGGCGATCTCCCCTTGGAACTCCAGCCAAAGCTCCTGCGGGTGCTGCAAGACAAACAATTCGAGCGTCTGGGCGGCGCAGCGACCATCCACGCCGATGTGCGGGTGATCTGCGCGACGCATCGCAACCTGAGCGAGATGGTGGAGCAGCGCGCATTCCGCGCAGACCTCTTTTACCGGTTGGGTGTGTTCCCAATCGAACTGCCGCCGCTTCGCGAGCGTCCCGAAGACATCGGTCCGCTGGCCCGTCATTTTGCGATGGAGTGCGCCGCGCGGATGCACAAGCCGATGGCGGGCATTTCCGGGGAATTTGCGGCAATTCTCGCTCGCCACCCCTGGCCGGGGAACATTCGCGAACTGCAGAATGTGATGGAGCGGTGCGTCATTCTAGCGTCGGGGACGGTCCTGGATGCTGCATTGGCCGAACATATTGTGGCGACATCCGAACGCTCGAACGCCGGGACGTTCTCCGTGCCCGTCACACTGGAGGAGGCGGACCGCTCGCACATCTTGCAGGCCCTCGAGCAAACGGGCGGTGTAATCGGCGGCCCCCAGGGCGCTGCCGTCCTGCTCGGACTTCCCCGCACAACCCTGATCTCCAAGATGAGGCGCCTGGGAATCAGCCCTGTGCTTCAACTGGCGCCCGCGCGGGTGCTGTTTTCCGTGGCATAGCGTATGTGGATTATCAACGTCGCTCTTCATCGTCCGTACACGTTCATCGTTTTGGCTCTGCTGATCCTGATCATCAGTCCGGTGATGATCATGCGCACTCCGACCGACATTTTCCCGACGATCAATATTCCGGTGATCGGGGTGGCCTGGACTTACACCGGACTGAACCCGGAGGAGCTCGAAGGCCGCCTCACATCCGTATACGAGCGCAGCCTGACGACGACGGTCAACAACATCGAGCACATCGAGTCGTTCACCGTTAACGGGATGGCCATCGTCAAGATCTTCTTGCAGCCGAACGCCAGCATCGATCGGGCGAACGCGCAGGTCACCGCCATTTCCCAATCGATTCTCCGGCAGTTGCCTCCGGGCTCCCAGCCGCCGATCATTCTCAACTACAGCGCGTCGAGCGTGCCGGTTCTGCAACTCGCGCTTTCGGGAGAAGGACTCTCCGAGGCGCAGTTGAACGACATCGGCGTCAATTTCCTGAGACCCCAGCTCGTTACCGTTCCCGGAGCGTCCGTGCCATACCCCTACGGCGGCAAGCAGCGGCAGATCATGGTCAACCTGAACCCCGCACTGCTCCAGTCCAAGGGACTATCCGCGGCGGATATCGTTTCGGCGGTGAATTTGCAGAACCTGGTGCTGCCTTCGGGAACGGCGAAAATCGGCCAGCTCGAATATGACATCAAACTGAACGCGAGCCCGAGAACGGCGCAGGAACTCAATGACATACCCATCAAGATCATCGGCGATTCCACTGTGTATCTTCGCGATGTCGCCCAGGTAGCAGACGGGTTTACCCCGCAAACAAATGTGGTCCGTGAGGACGGCCGGCACGGCGCCCTGGTGAGCATTCTTAAGGCTGGCGAAGCTTCCACGCTGGACGTGGTGGGTGGCATTCGGAGAATGCTTCCGCAGGTTGCCGCAACTCTTCCGGCGGAATTGAAAGTGCAGCCGCTGGCCGATCAGTCCATTTTCGTTCGAGCGGCGGTTAGCGGTGTGGTTCGCGAGGCGGTGATTGCCGCCTGCCTGACGGGGCTGATGATCCTCGTCTTCCTGGGCAGTTGGCGGAGCACCTTGATCATCGCCGTCTCCATTCCTCTCTCCATTTTGAGTTCGGTGATTGCGCTGAGCTTCTTGAACGAAACCATCAACATCATGACCCTGGGCGGCTTGGCCCTCGCGGTCGGGATCCTGGTGGACGACGCCACGGTCACCATCGAGAACATCGAGCGGTTTCTCGAAGAAGGGCACGATCTGCACGAAGCGATTCTGGAAGGCGCCGGCCAGATAGCGGTTCCCGCCCTGGTCTCCACGATATGTATTTGCGTAGTATTTCTGCCCATGTTCTTTCTTGCCGGTGTCTCGCGGTATTTGTTTGTTCCGCTGGCGGAAGCGGTGATCTTCGCCATGATTGCGTCTTACGTCCTCTCGCGGACGCTGGTGCCGACGTTGGCGATGTATCTTCTGAGCGCAAGGCACGACCGTCACGGTCGCACGTTGAATCCGTTCAAACGGTTCCAGCGGGCCTTTGACGCCGGTTTTGAGCGTCTTCGCTTCGCCTACCGGGGTCTGCTCGGGACCTTGGTGCGCAGGCGGCGCATCTTCGTTCCCGGCTTCTTTCTGATCTGCCTCTCCGCCGGCGCTCTTCTACCATGGCTAGGGCAGGACTTCTTCCCGAGCACCGACAACGGCGAGTTCATCCTTCACCTTCGCGCGAAAACGGGAACTAGGATCGAGGAAACCGCGAGGATTTGCGACCTGGTTGAAGACTCGGTTCGCGCCACGATTCCGCGGCGGGAGATGGATACCATCCTCGATAATATCGGCCTGGCCTTCAGTCAGATCAATATGATCTACAACACTTCCGGAACCATCGGGGCGGCTGACGCCGACATCCTGGTGTCGCTCAAGGCGGAGCATCGTGCGACAAGCGACTATGTGCGGGAGTTGCGGAATAAGCTGCCGCGTGAGTTTCCGGGGACAACGTTTTATTTCCGTCCCGCCGACATCGTGACGCAGATTCTGAATTTCGGTTTGCCGGCGCCTATCGACGTCCAGATCGACGGCCCGAACATTGAAGCCAACCGCCGGGTGGCGGAGAAGGTGCTGAGCGAATTGCGGCGCGTGCCGGGTACCGTCGATTTGCGGCTCCAGCAGCCCTTCGAATACCCGGCTTTCAACATTGCCGTGGACCGGACCAAAGCGGCGCAAGGCGGTTTCACGGAAAGAGATATCGCCAGCAGCCTGCTGGTTTCACTCAGCGGCAGCTTCCAGACCACGCCTTCCTTCTTCCTCGATTGGAAGAGCGGCGTGAACTACAATCTGGTGGAGCAGACACCGCAATACAAGATCCAATCCCTGGCCGATCTGCAGGCAACCCCGATCAGTTCAGCGGCTATGAAGCAACCCGAGATCCTCGCCGACGTCGCATCGATCACCCGGTCCAGCGAAATTCAAGTGGTGTCTCATTACAACATCCGGCGCGTGGTGGATGTCTACGGCTCCGTCCAGGACCGCGATCTGGGCGCCGTCGGCCGCGACATCACCAGGATCGTCGATGCCAGCCGGAAGGACCTGCCGAGGGGCAGCTTCATTTCGGTCAAAGGCCAGCTCCAAACGATGCACAGTTCCTATACCGGCCTATTGGGCGGACTGGTCTTCGCTATCGTGCTGGTCTATCTGCTGATCGTGGTGAACTTCCAATCCTGGCTGGATCCATTCATCATCATCACGGCGCTGCCCGCCGCGCTGGCCGGGATCGTTCTGTTCCTCTTTATCACGCGTACCACCCTCAGCGTTCCCGCCTTGATGGGCTCCATCATGTGCATGGGGGTCGCCACCGCGAACAGCATTCTGATTGTGTCATTCGCGAAGGAGCGGCTTGCCGTGCACGGCAATTCCGCGGAGGCTGCGATTGAGGCTGGTTTTACGCGCTTCCGCCCCGTTTTGATGACCGCACTCGCCATGACCATCGGCATGATTCCGATGGCGCTCGGGTTGGGCGAGGGCGGCGAACAGAATGCGCCGCTCGGCCGTGCCGTGGTGGGCGGACTGTTGTGCGCCACTGTTGCCACGCTGATTTTCGTGCCCGTGGTGTTTAGCCTGTTTCACGGCATGCGTTCGCAGGCAGATGCGAAGGGTGACGTCAAAGGGGATCGGGAACCAATTCATGCTTGACTACTGGAGGGAAATACGATGAAAACGGAAGAAACTGAGAGACCGGAAGCGAAGGTGAGCGAGAGTACAAACGGTCCAAAGCCTGTGTGGCGGGCGATCGGCACAACAGCTTTCATAGTGGCCGCGTTCGCTGCCCTTGGCTTGGTAATTTACTCGGGAATCACGGCCCGCGCCGCCGCCGCCGCGCAGCTCGTCCAGGCAACAACGGAAGCCGCGGTTCCCAGCGTCAACGTGGTGCATCCGAAAACGGGCGCACCCACCCAGGAGATTGTCCTGCCAGGGAATATGCAGGCGTTCACCGATTCGCCGATTTATGCGCGCACCAGCGGCTATCTTTCGAAGTGGTATTTCGACATTGGGTCGCGCGTTACGCAGGGGCAGCTACTGGCGGAGATCGAAACCCCGGAGATCGATCAGCAACTGCAACAGGCACGCGCGCAATTGGAGACAGCGCAGGCGAACTATCACCTCGCCGAAACCACGGCTGAACGTTGGAAATTCCTGCTGGAGACCAACTCGGTTTCCAAACAGGAAACGGATCAGGCGATCGGCAATCTGGCGGCGCAGAAGGCCAACGCGGATTCCAGTGCCGCCAACGTGCGCCGGCTTGAGCAGTTGCAGTCTTTCGAAAAAGTCTATGCGCCGTTCGACGGTGTTATCATCGTGCGGAACACGGATGTAGGAGCGCTGATCGACGCCGGGGCCGGCACGCCGGCCAAGGAACTGTTCCATCTCGCCGCGATCCACACGCTCCGTGTCTTCGTCCCGGTACCTGAAGCCTACGCGCGCGCGGCGGTACCCGGCGCGAATGTATCCCTGACGCTGGACGAATTTCCAGGCGATGTGTTTCACGGGACACTGGTCCGTAACTCGAACTCGATCGATACCGCGTCGCGGACACTGCTCGTGGAAGTGGACGTGGAGAATCCGACAGGCCAACTTCTGCCCGGCGCCTATGTGTCCGTTCATCTGAACCTCCCCGACCCCACTCGCTCGGTGACGATACCCGCCAACACGCTGCTCTTCCGGAGCGAGGGGCTTCGCGTCGGGGTCGTCCGCAATGGCCGCGCGGAATTGAGGCCGGTGAAGATCGGACGCGATTACGGCGGCGCAGTCGAGGTCCTTTCGGGCTTACGCCCCTCGGATTCGATTATTTTGGATCCGGCCGACTCCCTGATCAGTGGCACGCCGGTGCGATTGGTCGCCGGGAAGAGCCCAGGCGGGGGACGATGAAATCTGTCTACTCCAGCCTCGTGACGCTGGCGGCACTGACGCTTTCGGGCTGCATGGTCGGGCCGAAGTACACCCGGCCTTCCGCTCCCGTGACGCCAACATATAAAGAGCCAACGCCGGATGCGTTCAAGGAGACGAAGGACTGGCACACCGCCCATCCGGATGAGCCGGCGTTCCCCGCGAAATGGTGGGAGGTGTTTGGGGATTCCCAACTGAGTTCCCTCGAAGAACAGGTCGCCATCGCCAACCAGGATCTCAAGGCGGCCGAAGCTCACTTCCGTGATGCTCGCGCGATGATCCGCTTCGACCGGGCTTCGAAGTATCCCACCATCTCCGTGGCGCCGGGAATCTCTTCGCTCCGCGACTCGGGCAAGCGGCCCTATTTTAATTCGAACTCCGCCAACGGAAGTACCGGAGATTTCCTGTTACCCTTCGATCTTTCCTACGAGTTGGACCTTTGGGGCCGGGTTCGCAGGACAGTGTCAGCGGCGCGCGAGGAGGCCCAGGCCACTGCCGCCGACCTTGCGGCAGCCAGGCTGAGCCTGGAGGCCGAGCTGGCATTCGACTATTTCGAACTCCGCAGCGCGGATGCGCAGAGGCAGCTACTCGAAGACACGGTAGCGGCCTATACGGACGCGTTGCAACTCACGGTCAATCGATTTGAAGGAGGAGCCGCCCCAAAATCCGACGTCGCACAGGCACGGACGCAGCTCGATGCGACACGCGTGCAGGCCACCGATCTCGGCGTGCAGCGCGCCGAATTCGAGCATGCGATCGCGGTTCTCATTGGGCAGCCTCCGGCAAGCTTCAGCTTGCCGATTGTGGCGGCAAAAATCGAGCCGCCCAACATTCCCGTGGGCGTGCCTTCACAGCTTCTGGAACGGCGTCCCGATATCGCCGCCGCGGAGCGCCGGATGGCCGAGTCGAATGAGCAGATCGGTATTGCTCGCGCTGCGTTCTACCCGACAGTGGTCTTGGGGGCGTCGGCGGGTCTCGAGGGAACGTCGATTCTGAACTGGTTCAATTGGCCCAGCCGCTTGTGGGCAGTAGGGCCGACCCTTGCTCAAACGCTGTTCGACGGCGGGCGGCGCCGCGCCTCGTCCGACTCCACGCTGGCCCGATATGACTCGCAAGTCGCCGGCTACCGGCAGACGGTCCTCGATGCGTTTCAGCAAGTCGAGGACAACCTGGCAGCGCTCCGAATTCTTGAGACGGAGGCGAAGCAGCAGCATGAAACTGTGGTCTCCGCGCAGGAATCGTTGGAGATCTTCACGAACCGGTACAAGGGCGGCGTGGATAACTACCTTCAGGTCATCACCGCCCAGACGATTGCGCTGATGAACGAGCGCAACGAGGTCGATATCCAGCGTCGCCGCATCGACGCCAGTGTCCTGCTGATCAAGGCGCTGGGTGGAGGTTGGACTACTTCGACCCTGCCGGCGGTATCCGCCCTGCGCTAGCCTGGCGTCAAACGCTCCGGGTTCACCATCTATGCCTTGGCGCCCGTTCGCTCACCAGTGAAGACAATGCGAGCGGCGTTCCATGGACGTGATGGCAGACCGCCTCGCCGGCCACACGCCAGAAAACGGCATAGAACCAAGATTGGATGCGGATCTGACACTATAATGACACTAAAGGGAGTGGGGCAATGTCCGTAAGTTATTGATTCTATGGTCGGGGCGGGGCGATTTTGAACGCCCGACCCCCTGCGCCCAAGGCCGATGAAAGGAAGCTGCAAAAGCAGCTTGTTTTCAAGTGCTTCCGAACCAAGGACTTGGCGTTGGCCTGTTGAAGCTTGTGGA
Source organism: Candidatus Solibacter sp. (assembly GCA_050014175.1). Taxonomy (GTDB): domain Bacteria; phylum Acidobacteriota; class Terriglobia; order Bryobacterales; family Bryobacteraceae; genus Solibacter. Next base: position 21,012 of record JBEKDV010000164.1, read on the forward strand.
GCCTTGTTGAATCCGGAGGTTCTGGGCGGCTACAAAATCGTCTACAGTTTGTCCTAAACACTCAGGACATTTCGCAGTCGTGGATTCAAGTGAAACCGTGCGTCTAGCGACGACAAACAAACAGAAGCCGTTACCGCGCAACTAGCCTCAACCGTCGGCTAGACCCTTCAAACACTTGTGTTCGGAAAACTCGTTATGTGGTGATCACCGCCAATTTGTGATTTTCAATCTGGTGGCGAACCACAAAGCCCGATACGCGGAACTCTTGCGCCAGATCTTCGACGTCCTCTTCGGATAAATGACTAGCCGGAAGTCGTTCGCGGATCGCTTCGGCCGGTGCGAGGAATTCAGCCGCGAAGGCACGGTTGCGTTGCTGATGTTCTGTCTGCGCGTTTGTAACGAGCGATGGCTTGTGCAGCACAAGTAGATCTGATAGCGCCCTGCACAAGAGAAACCGACGGCTCTCCTCGCGCTCTACGCGGTTGGTGATACCAAAGCTTGCCACCTCGTCCGGACTCGGCGCAGTGATGGCCTCAATTCCAATTGGTGCTTCAAACGGGTATATATCAAGCGGATCGAGCGCTTGCCGTAAAACGGAAAGCAGATCCTCCTGAATTGGGCCCTTGAGTCCTAGATGCGCCCGCAGTCGCCGTGCCTGATCATACCCGTACTGCCATGGTGTATGGCCGTTTGAAATCCCGAATCGCTCATGGAGGTTCTGCCAGTCGGCATTGCCAACGGCGCCGCCGCCCAACGACGCTAGAAAATCTCGTATGGCTCTGACGCCTGAAGGAATCTCGTTTAAACGGACAGCGTCACAAAAATCGTCGATCACGGTCTTCGGCAACAGACTATCCAGTTCCTCTAAAGAACTGGCGATAGAGGATTCGGGGTTAAATGGATCGATACCCAAGCGGGCGGCCTGCTCGCAAAACCTTTTCTGTTCGGGATCCTTTTCAGCCGCGAGAATCGCCTCCCATTCAGTCGCGAGAAATGTCTCGGCGACATTTCGATCATTCAATCGTTGCGTAACTGCGTCAATGAAGCTGCATATCTCTTCACGGACTGTGTCCTTGGAAACAACTCGTGTACCTTCGAATAAGAAGGAAACGCGGTCGAACTCAGAGGCAGGCTTTGACCGCCAAACGAGTTGCATTCGGGTTTCGGTCGGCAAGAAGCTCAAGTCAGGGAGCGCAAAACCGTCCCTTGCAGCCAGCAGATTGTGTCGACTGTCGGGACGGCCTGCCCTCCACTCGTGCCAGAGAAACCACCAGTTCGTGACAAACCATTCTGCGATCGGGTAAAGAGGCACGTAGATACCGTCCCGCACTCCACGAGAGCGATGATCTTCCACTTTTGTGATAGGCTCTCCGTCGGCGTAGAGTTCCAAACGGGCCCAAGTTGCACTCAATTCTGGGGCGCGGACACGAGGAGATTCCTCCCACTCCAAGTCAATGTGAAACCCCTTCATCCCAGTTCCTGAAACTCTGCGGGAACCTCATCCGATGTGATTGGATACCCCTTGTATTCGCCCTTTATCTGATTGGTGAGCCTTCCTTCAAATACACGATGACCGTCTCGGTACCAGACATAGCGAGGGAACCCCGCCTCCATCAACCCTCCAATATTGCCTACCCTGATCGCTTGCCTGAGCCAAGTCGTTAGGTTCTCTTGAGCTGCCTCCAGATCCGGTGGGCAACGTGTTGCATCACTCCTCGCATGCGGAACCTTGTGCTCAGGGCTGCCGGTATACGTCGCCAGCGCGGCTGCGGCCATGCGTTGTTCAACACCGACTTGAATCAAAGATTTCCGTCTCAATCGAGTAACGAGACAGTGGACGCTTCACAATACTTTCTCGCCTTTAGCGTAGCATGTCGTGAACGTGGGAATGGGCCTTCTCCCCGGGGCCTAGTTCGGTCGCGGCGAGGCCCGCTGGCGGCACGCGGGCGACTCTGGTATCGTGATCGGCTCACAAGGCCCATGTCGACTTGCATAAGCTCGACCGCTAGAATAGGCGGGTAAGCTTGTGATCGTCACGGAAGCGGTGAACGCGGGATGACCGAGAACGGTTCAGAGTCTCTTCCATTCGAGCCTCCAGAGCAGGAAAACATTCGTCTCCGGGAGGAGAATGCTCGCCTGCGGCGGCTTCTGGCGGTCCATAGCATTGCGATTCCCCAAGTTGCGCTTGAGAATCCACCTCCCGCCAAAGCCGTCGAGACGGCGCCACCGGTGGGCAAGGAGGAGCGTGCCAGGAAGAGAATCGCAGTATTTCGAAACCTGTTTCGCGGACGAGAAGATGTCTACGCGCGGCGATGGGAAAATGACGACGGCCGGCATGGTTACGTGCCTGCGGCTGTGAAGGACTGGGAAGCGATCAACAGAAGCCGCCCAGAGGAGCGGAAGAAAGTCGATCAGAAGACACGAAAGTTCATCCCGCTGACCGACGCCGCCATCGAGAACCACCTCTTGGGCAAGGAAACCGTGGGCGTGTACCCTTTGCTGCCAGACGAAACGTGCTGGTTCCTCGCGGCGGACTTCGACAAGAAGACGTGGGAGTATGACTCTCTGGCTTTCCTTGAAACCTGTCAGGAGCTGAATGTGCCCGCGGCTTTGGAACGTTCCCGTTCCGGGAAAGGCGGCCACATTTGGATCTTCTTTGATTGTGCGCTGCCGGCGACCACTGCACGCAAACTCGGATGCGTCCTGCTCACACGAACCATGGAGCGAAGGCACCAACTCGGTCTCGATTCCTATGATCGATTCTTCCCCAACCAAGACACGATGCCCAAAGGAGGGCTCGGGAACCTGATTGCGCTCCCATTACAGTTTGCGCCGCGCAAGTCGGGCAACAGCGTTTTCATTGACTCCGACTTCAACCCCTACCCCGACCAATGGCAGTTCCTTTCGACGATCCACCGATTGAAGGCCGACAC
>JBEKDV010000165.1:0-18036 GCA_050014175.1 Candidatus Solibacter sp.
CGCGCCGCCTGGTGGACGTGGCGCAGGACGTGATCATCAGCGAAAACGACTGCGGCACGACCGAAGGCATTTACGTCGAGCCGATCATCGAATCGGGCGAAATCATCGAGCCGCTACGCGACCGCATCGTGGGCCGCATGCCGCTGGAAGATCAGAAGGACTACGAAGGCAACATCATCGTGGGTGTGAACCAGGAAATCACCGAGGACCTGGCGGCGGCCATTCAGGCTGCCGGTATCGAGCGCGTCAAGATCCGCTCGGTGCTCACCTGCGAATCGAAGCGCGGCGTATGTGTCGCCTGCTACGGCCGCAACTTGGCCACCGGACGGTTGGTGGAGCGCGGCGAAGCGGTCGGCGTGATCGCGGCGCAGTCCATCGGCGAACCCGGCACGCAGTTGACCATGCGTACCTTCCACATCGGTGGAACCGCGACGCGAATCAGCGAGCAGTCGACGCAGGATGCCAAGTCCGACGGATTCGCCCGCTATATCGGCATCGTAACGGTTCGCAGCAAGACCAACGAGATCATCTCCATGAACCGCTTGGGCATCATGGCGGTGGTGGACGATAAGGGCCGTGAAAAGGAACGCTACCCGGTGGTATACGGCGCGCGCGTTCTGGTGGAAGACGGTGCTCCCGTCAAGAGCAACCAGATCCTGCTCGAATGGGATCCGTACACCTTCTCCATCCTGACGGAAGTCAGCGGCGTGGTTCACTACAAGGACCTCATCGACGGGCTCACGTTGCAGGAGCAGGTGGACGAAGTCACCGGCATGTCGCAGCTCGTGGTCACCGATTCTCCCGACGAGAAGCGGCAGCCGCAGGTTGTGGTGCGGCCGGAAGGCGCGTCGGGCTCGCGGTCGGAAGCCAAGAAGTACCTGATGCCGACCCACGCTCACTTGATGGTCCGCGACGGCGAAGAAGTTCACGCCGGCGACGTGATCGCCAAGATCCCGCGCGAAACCACCAAGACCAAGGACATCACCGGCGGTCTGCCGCGCGTGGTGGAGCTGTTCGAAGCGCGCAAGCCGCGCGAGACGGCCATCATGGCGGAAATCAACGGCACGGTGAAATACGGCGAAGTCAGCAAGGGGCAGCGCAAGATCTTCGTGGAAGGCGAAGACGGCGAAAAGCGCGAGTACTCGCTGCCGCGCGGCGTGCATATCAAGGTTCAGGAAGGCGAGAAGATCAAGGCCGGCGAACCTCTGATGGACGGCCCGCGCGATCCGCACGACATCCTGGCGGTGCTCGGTGAAAAGGAACTGCAGAAGTACCTGGTCAACGAGATTCAGGAAGTCTACCGCTTGCAGGGCGTCAACATCAACGACAAGCACCTGGAAACCATCAGCCGCCAGATGATGCGTTGGGTGAAGGTGGAGGACATCGGCGATACCGAGTTCCTGCCCGAAGAGATCGTCGACAAGTTCAAATTCCGCTCCGAGAACATGAAGGTGGCGGAAGCGGGTGGACGTCCGGCGCAGGGCAAGGCGATGCTGCTGGGGATCACGAAGGCGTCGCTCTCGACGGATTCGTTCATCTCCGCGGCCAGCTTCCAGGAGACCACGCGCGTGCTCACCGAAGCCGCCATTAACGGCAAGGTGGACTACCTGCGCGGCCTGAAGGAAAACGTGATCATGGGCCGCCTGGTCCCGGCCGGCACCGGCATGGAGTATTACCGCCAGGTGAAGATCGCGGGCGAGGATGTGGTGGAAGAGACGCCGACCGAGGTGCCTCTGGACTCCATCCCGGGTTACGACGAGGAGACGCGCTTGCAGTACGCCGGCGGCCTCCCCGAAGATACCGGCGAAGAATCGCTGGCCGAGTAAGCGCGACGCAATCGAACCGCCGGTGGGCCAGTCTGGTTCGCCGGCGGTCTTTATTTTGGGAGGTCCGAACATGAACGAGATCATCTTCATTGTCAGCGAGCCGCCCGAGGGGGGCTACGCCGCGGAGGCTCTGGGCCAATCGATTTTTACCGTGGCCGACACGCTGGAAGAGCTGAACGAAATGGTTCGCGATGCGGTGATCTGCCACTTCGAAGAGGAGTCCCGCCCCAAAATCATCCGCCTCCATTTTGTCCGTGAAGAACTGATCGCGGTATGAGGGTGCCACGGCAGTGGTCCGGCGCCGACCTCAAGAAAGCACTCGCAGTCTTCGGGTATGAGGAGACGCGCCAGACCGGCAGCCACATCCGGATGACAACCCGGATGCGCGGCGTTCATCACGTCACCGTGCCGGACCATAAGGTGCTTCCTCTCGGAACTCTCAAAGCGATCCTGAGAGACGTTGCTCGCCACTTTGAATGCACACCCGACGAGATCCTGGCGCGCCTGTTGGGGCCTGAATGACGGGATACTGGCAATGCCTGCCGGCCGTTTTGCTATTTTAGGGAAGAGGGACTTTTATGGTCACGGGGTCACTGGTAAGCGTCCACGAGTATTTGAGCACCAGCTACCGCCCGGATTGCGACTACGTCGACGGGGTGGTCCTGGAGCGGAACTTGGGTGAAAAGGATCATTCCCGACTACAGACGGAGATAGCATTCTATTACCGGTCTCGCCAGAAGCAGTGGGGACTCTGGGGCTACGTGGAACTGCGCGTTCAAGTCTCGGCGACGCGCTTCCGTATCCCCGACGTTTGTCTGGTCGTGGGCGAGCCTCCTGACCAGATCGTCAAAACCCCGCCCTTCATTTGCATTGAGGTCCTCTCCCCGGACGATCGTCTTTCGGCAATGCGCCAACGTGTGGAAGACTACCTGGCTTTCGGCGTCCCCTACGTTTGGATCCTCGATCCGGCCACGCGGCAAGCCTGGCGCTGCACCCCCGGCGCCATGCAGGAGGTGACGGAGTTGCGCACCCAGAACCCGGATACGCTGGTCCCTGTCTGCGATCTTTTCGAGTGAGGTCGCTACCCAGCAGCCTCGTCCCTATCGTCACCGCGGCGTGAACACGGCGTACTTTCCGCTGCGCAGCGCCAGTTGATAGCTGCCGAATAGCGCGCGCATGACCGGGCCGGGGAAGCGTGTGCGCGGCGCGGGCTGCATCGGCTCGTTGGCGTTCCAATCGATCTGAATCGCCGCGAAATGCCGCCCCGCGATCAGTTGCACAATCTGCTCTTGGGGGATCTTCCCGGTGCGCATGAGCTGGTCCGCCGCGAAGGGGTCGTAAGTTCCAGGCTTGCCCGCGGCGTAGCACAACAGCAGCGATTCGCACAGCGCCGGACCGGGCCGCGAGCGCAGAAAATCGCTGACGCCGGTGAATTCTCTCTCGGCCTGCGCCAGCTCGTCCGGCTTGTGGCCGAAATCGGCGGGAAGGCGCCGCGCCAGCACCACCAGCGACGTCAGAAAGCACGGCACAATCAGAACGAAGGTGAGCGCGGCTCTGGGGAATCGCGAGCCTTCGATTGAGTGCCCAACGCCAGGCAGCGCCAGCCCCACGATAATGGCAGTCAGAATCATGGCGTCGAACAGATGGTTCACGCCGGCTCCAGCGCCGCCGCAATAGAACGCGCCCACCACGAGCGCGATGGGCAATCCCCAGAGCAGAAAACCCGTGGAACCGATGCTGGTGACCCGGCACGCCCAGACGATTGCCACTACGAATGGCACCTGGACGAAATATAGATAGCTCCCCAGGCTCGACCAGATATCGGAGATGTAATACGCGCGCGGCAGCATCAGATGGTCGAAGAAGTATTTGCCATCCACCGCCAGCGTCAAGATCAACAGAACCACGCAGGCCGCCGCCGCCGCGCCCAGCCAGATGGCAAAGCGCCGTCGAGACGCGAGCGCCAGTTGGATGGCGACGGCGGCGGGAAACGCCACCAGGCTCTGTTTGGTGAACAGGCTCACCGCAAATACGGCCGCCGAAATACACAGCCAGCGGGTGGATTCGGGGTCGCGCAGGAAGCAATACAGCCCCGCGAGGCTGAAGGCCACACCCAGAAGATGGGGATCGTTCAAACCGACGCGTCCCACGTCGAAAGCCGGAATCCAGATCAGCCAGCAGAGGCCCGAGTACGCCGCATGCCGCCAGGACCGGCAGAGCCGTTGCACGATTAGCGCGATCAGCCCGCCGATGGCCAGATAGGCGAAGAACGAAATCCAGCGGCCGGTGAGGTTGATGTCGTGCGTGATGGCCGAGAGCCATGCGATGAGATGAAAAGAGACGGGCGGGTAATTGGCGTAGGTGTAGAGGGGTGGGTTGCCGTAGATCTTGAGGCCCGCGGCGGCTTGCGCCGCAAAGGTGGTGTTGAATCCCTCGTTGGAACCGAAGGAATAGTGCGCGGAGAGCTTCGAGGCGGGGTACCAGACCAGGGTCAGGAAAAGCAGCGAGAGAACGCACCAGGTCAGAGTCCAAGGGAGGCTGGGAACCGCCGCGGAAGCTTCGGGTGGAGCCGGCGGGGGCGCGGAAACGGATTTCTCCGGGCTCGCCGGCACTCGACCCTTCTTTTTTTCCATAAAACCCAAGATAGCGCCGTTTCCCGGCGTAATGCGGCGCTCTCTCTCGCGGGCTTTGGCGACGGCGCGGCGCGCGGCGAACTGGTGGCCATGCTGCGCCCTTTTGCGGTGCGCGCGGCCGCCTCCGGACCGGTCCGCTACCGGCTGAAGCTGGGGGACTACGTGAATCCGGGTACCCTGGTGGCGCACGTCGGGGATGGCGAGGCGCTGGCCGAACTGTCCGCCGACCAGAGTCACGTGTGGGAAGCGCTGCGCGCGCTGTACGTGGTGGGGCAAGCGGAGGATCTGGAAGACGTGCGGCGGTTTTTGCGGCCCTTGCCCGGGCTGCCAGAAAAGATGGCCCGGCAGGCGGCGCTCACGGCGCAGGCGATTCAAGCGCGCGGAAAGCCGTGACGCAGTGGCGAAAGCCGCGCCAAACATGCGATAGTAATAACAGAGCACGGCGGCAAACGCGCGTGAGAGGTCTCTTGAAAAAGTATCTGCTGGCTTGCAGCTTTCTTGGTTTTCTGTTCCAGGCACGTACCTCCCAGATGGCTTTCATCGTATTGAACACCGCGAATTGGGGTTCGGGACGTTTGCCGATGGATTGGCAGATCAAGATGAACCACGGCAATTCCGACATTTCGGTCTGCAAGGAAACCGAGAGTTGCCTGCACCTGAAGAGCGTGAAGAGCTCCTTTGCGCTGGAGCACTCGGTGGACGTGGATCCCGCCCAGATGCCTTTTTTGACCTGGCGCTGGAAGGTGGCTCAACTGCCGAGCAAGGGCGATTTCCGCCGCGCTTCCACCGACGACCAGGCTGCCCAGGTGCTGGTGGCTTTTTCCGACAAGCGAATCCTGACCTACATCTGGGATAGCAACGCGCCCAAGGGAACCATGCAATACGCCAGCAACATCCCGCTGGTGCGCATTTTCGCCGTCGTGTGCGAATCCGGCACCGCGGAAGCCAACAAGTGGATTGCGGAAAGCCACAATCTTGCCGCCGATTACGAGCGCGCCTACGGCAGGAGTGCGCCGCGCGTCAAGGGTCTGCGTCTGCAGATCAACTCCCAACATACGGGCACCATCGCCGAGAGTTATTTCGGCGAGGTCGCCTTCCGCAGCGCGTTGCAGTAATGATCCTCGTCACTGGCGGTACCGGCTTCATCGGTACGCACCTGCTGGATAGGCTCGCCGCCGGTGGCGAGAGAGTGCGCGCCCTGGTGCGCCGCAACGGTGGGACACACAGGTTCCCGCGCGTGCTGCCCCCGGGCGTGGAGACCGTCTACGGCGATCTGGCGAGCGGCGCCGGCCTCGCCGAGGCGCTGCGCGGGAGCGATGCCGTGATCCACCTGGCGGGTGTCACCAAGGCGCTGCACCGGGAGGATTACTATACAGGCAATGTGCAAGCCACCCGGCAACTGGCGCAAGCCATGACAGGGCGGGGGATCCGGCTGGTCCATGTGAGCTCGCTGGCCGCCATCGGGCCCGCCACAGACGGCGTGCCGCTGGCGGAGGACGCCGAGGCGCATCCACTGACCCACTACGGGAAATCCAAGCTGGAGGCGGAGCGCGTGGTGCGCGAGCTGGCCCCGGATGCCGTGATCGTGCGGCCGGCGGTGGTTTACGGGCCGCGCGATACGGATGTTTTTCAATTGCTGAAATCGATCTCCAGGGGGCTGGTGCTGGAGATGGCGGGCGGCGAGCGCTGGTTCAGCGCGATTTACGTCAAGGACCTGGTGGAAGGTCTGCTGGCCGCCGTGGCGGCGCCGGGCGCGGCGGGGCGGGCCTATTTCCTGGCGCATGCCAAGCCCGTATCGTGGCGCCAACTGGGGGCATCGGCGGCGCGCATCGTGGGGCGTAGGCCGCGCGTGGTGACGGTGCCGTTCGCCGTGGCCCATGCGGTGGGCGCCTGTGGGGAAGTCTGGGCACGCATGCGCGGCATGCCGGGGATTATTTCCCGCGAGAAGATCGCCGAGGCGCGCTGCATGGCGTGGACCTGCGATAGCGGGCGCGCCGCCCGCGAACTCGGCTTCATGGCGGCGACTTCACTGGACGAGGGCCTGGCGGCGACGCTGGCCTGGTACAAGGAGGCGGGTTGGCTGACGTACTAAAGGCCGACCTGTCCAAGTACGACACGCGCTTCTGGGCGGTGGACAAGGTCATCCTCGCCTATTTTGCCGGCGCGGTGGTGGTGATTCTAGGGTGGTGGAGCACGCTGCCGGACGCGCTCCCCCTGCTGGCAGCCAACGTGATTGGCGGCGCGGTGATTGTCTATCAGGTGAAGCGGCCCAATGCCACCTCGTGGGTATTCCGGAACTGGTATCCGCTGCCCTACGTCGCTTCCTGTTACAAAGAGATGGCGATGTTCATCCGGGCGGTGCGGACTTCGGATGCCGACCAATGGCTCGCGGATCTCGATTTTCGCATCTGGGGAGCGCACCCATCCGTCTGGCTGGAGCGCGTCCACACGCCCGTGCTGACGGAGTTTTTGCAAGCGATCTACACCCTTTTTGTACCGGCGGTACTGTTCATCGCCTGGGTGCTCTGGCGCAAGGGGCGCAGCCGGAATTTTCAATATTACGCTTTCTTAATCGCGCTGGGGTTTTTGACCTCGTACATCGGGTATATCCTGGTTCCGGCCCGCGGACCGCGCTTTCTTCTGAAAGATTTGCAGCACTTTCCGCTGCAGGGTTTATGGTTGTTTCAGGCCATGCAAAACGGGCTCGACCGTCTGGAATCCGCTCATTATGATTGCTTTCCGAGCGGGCACACGGAACTCACCATACTGGCGTGGTGGGGTAGCCGCATGGTGTCGAAGCGGTGGTTCCGGATCTACTTGGCCTACACTCCGCTCATCATTTTTGCTACAGTTTATCTTCGATACCACTATACGGTTGACCTGCTGGCCGGGATGATTACGGCCGCGGTTTTGATTTTGATGGCACCCAAGCTGTACCAAATACTGTCTCCAAAGGGGCTATGATTGGTAGGTATTGAAATCACGGCAGTGGCCGGCAAGAAGGCACTGAATGAGTTTGTGGAACTGCCTTTCACAATCTACCGTAACGATCCGTATTGGGTGCCGCAATTGCGCATCGCGGTGAAAGAGCTGTTGGACCGCGAGAAGCACCCCTATTACGCCAACGCGGAAGCGGAGTTCTTCCTGGCGCGGCAGGGTGGCAAGGTGGTGGGCCGCGTGGCGGCCATCATCGACCGGAACCACAACCGGTCCCATGACGAGAACGCCGGTTTTTTCGGTTTCTTCGAGAGTGTAGACAACGTAGAGGTGGCGCGCGCGCTGCTGGAACGGGCGCGGCAATGGGTTTTCGACCGCGGCGCCAAGTTCCTGCGCGGCCCGGTGAGCCCATCCACCAACTACGAATGCGCAATGCTGGTGGACGGATTCGATTCTTCGCCCATGGTGATGATGCCCTACAATCCCCGGTACTACCCGGGGCTGATGGACCAGGTGGGCCTGACCAAGGCCAAGGATCTCTACGCCTACCTGAGCAACGCCAATACCATCGAGATGAAGAAGATCGATCGCGTAGCCGACAAAGTCTTGAAGACCACCGGAGTGCGCGTTCGTCCCATCAACATGAAGGACTTCCAACACGACGTGGAACGGGTGTGGGAAGTGTACGGAGCGGCGTGGCAGCGCAACTGGGGATTCATCCCCATGACGCGCGAAGAATTCCTCCTGATGGGCAAAGAGATGAAGATGATTCTCAAGCCCGATCTGGTGCTGATTGGAGAAGTGGGTGACCGGGTAGTGGGGTTTGCGCTGGCATTGCCGGACGTGAATCAGGCGCTGAAACCGGCCAACGGAAGCCTGTTCCCGACGGGACTGCTCAAAATCTTGTATCATCAACGTTTGATAAGAAGTGTACGGGTCCTTGCCCTCGGGGTCGTCGAGGAGTACCGGGCTTCGGGTCTGGCGGCGGGTTTCTACGCCACGTTGGTCCAGAACGCGCGGAAACTAGGGTTCGGCGACTGCGAGATGTCCTGGATTCTCGAAGACAACGTGCTCATGAATCGCTCACTAGAAGTGATGGGAGCCAAGCGCTACAAGACATATCGAATCTATAATTGGAACTGAGGACCATGCGCGTATCGACTAGCGACATCACCGGCAAAAGAAAAGGCAGCGGCTCGAACGACATCTTCGAGAAATGCCGGAATTTCACTCGTCCGAGTGACTTGCAGTCCGCCGGCCTCTACATGTACTTCGAAGTTTTTGGCGACCGCGAAGGGTGTGGGGCTGGCGAAGTTCGTATGGGGCACCGCAAAGTGCTGATGTTCGGGTCCAACGATTACCTGGACCTGATCACCCATCCCAAGGTGAAGGAAGCCGCCATGCAGGCCGTCAAGAAGTACGGCAGTGGTTGCAGCGGTTCGCGCCTTCTCAACGGCACGCTGGATGTTCACATCAAACTGGAAGCCGAACTCGCCGCACTCGTCCATAAGGAAGCCGCGATTACTTTCGGCACCGGGTTCCAGGCCAACTATGGGGCACTCAGCGCGCTCACCGAGAAGGGCGACGTGATGATCTGCGATCACAACCTGCACGCCAGCCTGGTAGAAGGCGCATTGCGGTCGCCGGCGCGCACGGTCCGTTTCCGGCACAACGATATGGAGCACTTCGAGCGCTGCCTGGAGAACTGCCCGCCCGAAGAGAAAATCTTCATCGTCAGCGAAGGCGTGTTCAGCATGGAAGGCGATATCGCCGACCTGCGCGCCATCATGAAACTGGCCAAGCCCTACGGTGCGCGCACCTACGTAGACGAGGCGCACGGCATCGGCGTGCTGGGCGCGACGGGCGCCGGAGCGGCCGAGCACCTGGGCGTGCTGGACGATGTCGATATCGTAATGGGCACCTTCAGCAAGTCGCTGGCATCGGTGGGCGGCTTCATCGCCGGCGAGCGCGCCGTGGTGGATTATTTGAAGCATACGGCGCGGCCGTTTATGTTTTCGGCGAGTCTGCCGCCGGCTAGCGTGGCCGCAGTGGCGCAGTCCTTGCAGATCATGAAGAAGGAACCGGAGCGCCGCCTGCATCTATTGCGCATCGCGCAGTTGCTGCGCGATGAGCTGCGCTCGCGCAGGTTCAACGTGCTGCCCGGCGAGACGGCGATCGTCCCGGTGGTGATCCAGGATGAACTCGATCTGTGCCGCCTCTGCAAGCGATTGCTCGAAGAGGGCATCTACATCAATCCGGTGCTGCGTCCGGCCGCCGCGCAGAACCTGCTGCGCATCTCCTGCACCGCGGCGCACACCGAAAAGCATGTGGAGCGCCTGATTTCCACCCTGGTGAAGGTGGCCGCCGAACTCGGCATCGAGCGTTAAGCCGGAAGGGTTTCTCCGGTGTCGAAGCCCAAACCGAAAGATCGCCCGCGCGACGCGGCGGCAGGCCCGAAAACTCGTGCGCCGGGCCTCTGGGAATCCCGCATTCTTCCATTTCTCGAGCGATGGGCGCTCGCCATCGCCCTCTGCTCAATCGCAGTCGGCGGCCTGCGCATCGCGTCCACTTATTCGCAGCTCGGTCTCACTTTCGATGAGCCGCAACACCTTGCGTCCGGTCTGGAATACCTGGCGAAGCACGTGTACCGCTACGAACCGCAGCATCCGCCCCTGGCGCGCGCCATGACCGCCGTGCTGCCCTATCTGGACGGGGCGCGTCCCTCGGGGAATCCGGACCGCGAAAGCGAAGGCGTGGGATTGCTGGTCCACTCCAAAGATCCCGATCGCTTCCTTGCCCTGATGCGGGCCGGGATCCTGCCCTTCTTTTCCCTGGCAGCCCTGGTGGTCTTCTACTGGGCCCGCCACAGCTTCGGCGCTCCGGCGGCCGCGCTCGCGACCCTGCTGTTTACGCTGTTGCCCCCGGTGCTGGCGCACGCCGGCTTGGCCACTACGGATATGGGGTTGGCGGCGTGCCTGGGCGCGGCGTTCTTCGCGCTCGTTCTGTGGGCCGAAGAGCCCACCTGGAAGCGATCCGTGCTGCTGGGACTGGCCGGCGCGTCGGCCGCGCTTTCCAAGTTCACCGCGCTTGGATACTTTCCGGCCACCGCTGTTCTTGCCTTGCTTGCCTGGGCCCTGGTAGTGAAGCCCGGGCGGGCGCAATTAGTGCAGGCCGCCCGCGTTCGCGCGCCAGGCCTGCTGTTGGCCGCGTCGGTCGGCGCGTTGACCATTTGGGCGGTCTACTTCTTCTCCTTCGGGCCCATGCCCGGCGGCGGCCCGAGCCTGCCCGCGCCGGAGTTCTTCGACGGCATTCGCACCGCACTCCGCCACAACTCGGAGGGCCATCCCTCCTACCTGTTGGGCATGCACGGCACGACCGGATGGTGGTATTACTTCCCGGTCGCGCTGGCGGTCAAGACGCCCATCGCGTTCCTCCTCCTGCTCGTGCCCGGCGTGTGGATGTGCGTGAGCGGACGCGCGCGGGTTGGCTCGCTCCTGCCGCTGGCCTTCGCTCTGGGCGTCCTGCTGCCCGCCATGGCCGGTCACGTCAATATCGGCGTGCGCCACATTTTGCCCATCTACCTGGGCCTGAGCGTGATTGCCGCCGCCGGCCTGATGCGCGTCGCGCGGACCGCGGCGGCGGGCGCGCTCGTCCTGGTGCTCTGGATGGCCATTTCGGGAGCGCTCGCCCATCCGGACTATCTCGCCTATTTCAACGAGACCGTGGGCAGCGAACCGGAGAAGGTCCTGGTGGATTCCGACCTCGATTGGGGACAAAGCACCAAACCACTCGCCCGCAGGCTGAAAGAACTGGGGGCCACGCAAATCAACTTCGGAGTCCGCAACGGCCGCAGCGCGTACCTGGAAATCTGGCCCGGTCTGCCCAAGATCGCGCCGATCCACCCCGCCATCCCGGCGGAGGGCTGGACCGCCATCAGCCCCACCACCGACAAGACGACACAATACGGCTTTTACTTCCGCTATCCCAACATCCAGCCGTGGTTCGACACCCTGACTCCCAGGGAACGGGTCGGCTCCTACCTGCTATACTACGTTCCGCCGGGGAGCCTGCGTCGATGAATCCCACCACCCGAAAATCAGCGCCCCGACTGGTATCGCTCGACGCCTTCCGCGGCGCCACCATCGCCCTCATGGTGCTGGTCAACAACAACGGCAGCGACCGCGACGCCTACCGCCAGTTGGAGCATTCCGAATGGCACGGCTGGACCCTTACCGACACGGTGTTCCCCTCGTTTGTCTGGATTGTGGGTGTGGCCATCACGCTCTCTCTGGGGAAGCGCCTGGCCGCCGGGGTCCCCAAATCCCGGCTGATGGCGCAGGTCGCGCGGCGCGCCGCCGTGCTCTTCCTCCTCGGCCTGTTGGTCTACGCCTTCCCCAATTTCAACCTGGGCACGCAGCGCATTCTGGGTGTGCTGCAACGCATCGCCATCTGCTACCTGATCGCCTCCGCGATCTACCTATTCACCGGCGTCCGCGGCCAGATCCTGTGGATCGTGGGCCTGTTCACGGCCTATTGGATGATGATGACGCTCATTCCCGTCCCCGGGTACGGCCCGGGGCGCCTGGACGTGGCAGGCAACTTCGCCCACTACATCGACCGCCTGGTGCTGGGCGCCCACAACTACGCTCACACCAAGACCTGGGACCCCGAGGGCGTGGTCAGCACGCTGCCGGCCATCGCCACGGCCCTGTTCGGCATCCTGGCTGGGCAGATCCTGCGCCTGCAGCGATCTTTGGCCGAGCGCACCACGTGGTTCTTCGTGGCCGGCAGCCTGCTGCTCGCCTGCGGCCTGATCTGCAACGCCTGGCTGCCCATCAACAAGAAGCTTTGGACCGATTCCTTCTCCCTCTTCATGGCCGGGCTGGACTTCATCGTCTTCGCCATCTTCGCCTGGTTCATCGACGGACTCGGCTGGCGCAAGCCGGCCCAACCGATGGTGATTTTCGGCATGAACGCCATCGCGCTCTACATGGTCTCCGAGGGGCTGGCGGAGTTTCTGGATGCCGTGCAGGTAAACGCTGCCGGAGGCGCCATATCGCTGCAGAAGTACATCTATCGCGCGTGCTTCGTGCCTCTGGCCTCGCCGGCCAACGCTTCGCTGCTCTATTCGCTGGTGTTCGTCGCGGCGATCTATCTGGTGGCGTATTTCCTGTATCGGCGAGGCTGGTTTCTGCGCGTCTGACGCGGGCTTTACTTCACCGTGAAATTGACGCTCGCGACCACGTTTTCCCAGGCCAACTGGAGTTTGCCTTGATTCCCGCCCGCGGTGGAGAGCGTGTACTTCAACTGTTCCACCATCGAGGGTGGCTTGCCGACCGTCATCTTGACGCGGCCCAGGTCCTGCTTCGCATCGTAAGTCATCCCCGATTGGCCGGTCTGTTTGTTGACGATCAGCTCCCAGCTCGCCGGATTGGCCACGTTGATGTACAGCGAGTAATCTCCCTTGGGCACCACGAGGCCGCCCAGGTCGAGATCGGCATCCGTATGCAGCTTGGTGGCCGCATTGGCGCCCGCGCGCCACACGGGATAGGTCGAGTCCGAGCCCACCTGTCCGTCCTTGCCGAACAGCTTGCCCACGCGCCCATTCACCGCCGGCGCGGAATACGCAATGCTGACGGTCTTGCCGCCGATGGTGACGGATTCGGTGAGCCCGCTCTTAGTTTCGGCCGAAGCCAGACTCGCCGCGGCGAGTAGTGCCGCGGCCGTGATGCAAATCGTTTTCATGTTAGTTCCTCTCCAAGGAGGATAGCGCACCGCGCCGGGCCGCCGCGCCGGGCCGGCCGGGCCGGGGGCACGGTTAGGCAGGCATAGTGGATAATGACAGTGTAGGCAGTTTCAAGCCGGACACCTGCGAGGCGCCGAGCCAAAGCCGCAAAGAGGAAAGCGATGGAACCGGATCTCAACCAAGAACGCCAGCAGGCCCACGCGCTGCTGGATATGTTGCCGGCTGAAAAGCTGAACGCCGTTCGGAGTCTGCTCGAAGTGATGGTCGAGCCGCTGGCGCGCTCGCTCGCCATGGCTCCGGCGGAAGAGGAAGAGATCAATCCAGAGACGGTCCAGGCGTTGGACCGCGCCCGCGCCTCCCTCGCCCGCGGTGAAGGGATCCCGCACGAAGAGATCTTACGCGAGTTCGGACTGCACCAGTGAGCGAGGGCTCCGCGCCCGGGCGGATCGCGGTCATCTGGTCGCCGCGGCCCGCGCCGATTTGCGTGCCATCGACCATGAGACAGCCATGCAGATTCTTCACTGCCTGGATCGTTACTTGGCAAACCGCGCCGGCGACTTGAAAAAGCTCAGGCCGCCGCTCGCTGGTTTTCGTCTCCGCTGTGGCGACTATAGGGTGTTCTTCGATCCCAAAGACGAGAACACGATCGAGATTACCGGCGCCCGCCACCGCCGAGAGGCCTACCGCTAGACGCCCCCCTACCGCCCGCCCGGCAGCGACTGCCGGAACGTCCCCGGCGGAATGTAGTAGAGCCACAGCGTGCCCACCTTCTCCACCGGGTGGTAGTAGGCCCACCAGGGCTGGACGCTGAGGTCGCGATAGCCCAGGCCGTACTTGCGCAGCATCCACATGGTTGGGCTCACCGCCGTCCATCCCTCCACCGGGCGGAAGGCGTCGAGGTTCTGCACCAGAGGGAGACCGGGCCAGATCATCAGATGGTTCGAATGCAAGTTTACGTCGCCGAACGCCACCTGGGCGGCGCCGAGCTGGCGCAAGCGGTGCTGCAGGCGGATGATGTTCTGCCCCCAATCGAGATCGCTGTCCACCACGATTCGCTCCGGAGTGGAGCCCGCCAGCTCGTTGAAGTAGGAAAGATAATCGGGGTGTTGTAGCGCGCCCGAGACCGCCACCCACAGCACCAGCAGGGCGGCCAGCGGGCCCGCCCATTTTGTGCGGGCGGCGCGCTCCAGCAGGCGCAGCAGGCCGAGCGCCGCCAGAATCGCGAGGCCGGTGAAGATGGGCAGGATGTGGCGCAGCCCGATATTCACGTGGCTCGTCATGCCGGGCAGCAGGATGCCCGCGGCGAACGCCACCGGCATCCAGTAGGCCAGCCGCGCGCGCTTGCCCCACCAGGCGGCCAGCCCCAAGCCCACCGCCACGAGCCACCCTAGCGGCGTCTTCACGGCGAGCAGTACCGGGAAGAAATACCACCAGCCGGTATTGCGGATCTCGCCCAGGAAGTAGGCGGCGTGCCCCTTGGTGTTGTGGTACATCGCGAAACTCACGCCATCGAAGAGCTCAGGAGCGGGCAGGCTGACGCCCCACGCGTTCACCTTGCCGAAATCGAACCCGTAAACCGCCCAGATGCCGAGCGCGCCCGTGAGCACCGCAATCGCCGCCGGCCAGGCGCGCGCTTTGGCGGCGGCCACCACGCCGTCCACGCCGGGGCGCTCGACCGTCAGATACGCCAGGAACGCGAAAAACGCTGCCGCCGGCAGGAATCCCAGCGCGGTGAACTTGCTGACCACCGCCAGCGCCGTGGCCGCCCCCAAGAGCAGGCTGTGAGGCCAGGTGGGCTCCTCGGCCCACAGGAGCAGCGCGAAGAAGGCCGCCGAAAGGCAGGCGGTGAGCGGCATGTCGGTGGTGGCCATTCCACCGTGCGCCAGCACGGTGGGCACCAGAGTGAACAGGCCCGTGGCCAGCACGGCTGCCGCGCTGCCGAAATGCCGCCTCGCCCAGAGCCACACCACGCCAGCCGCCACTACGAAAAATGGCAGGATGCCGAGCCGCATGCGGGTCAGCATTCGCTCCGGGTGGCCGTCGTGATACATCACCGCCACCCCTTCCTGGTCCTGATTCTTGATCCCCAGGGGACGCGCGCCCGCCAGAAACGGTCCCAGGGCGGACATCACGCGCGCCAGCGGCGGGTGCTGCGCTTCGTAGCGGTACACGTGCTGCGCCAGGTACTGCAAGCCGCACGCCATGTGGCCCGGCTCGTCCCAAGTGGGACTCATTTCGGAATAGGTGGACACGATGCGCAGGCTCGCGAGCGCAATCAGGGTGGCGGCCAGAACGAACGAGCGGCGCGCCAGAAAGGGAAGCAGGGTGGCATCCCAGAAGGTGGGCGCTGCCGGGGCGGCGGGCACGGTGGCGGGGCGCAGCGGCGGTTTCGTCTTTTTCTTGGACATGCTTGGTTATTTCTTCCCGTCCAGGCTGCCCGGCTCCAGATAGAGAAGGTCGATGGTACTCACGCGCTCTTTCACCGGCAGATATTTGTACCAGGGCTGCAGGTTGGGGTAGCGGTATTCCAGACCGTATTGATAGGCCTCCAGGAAGCTGTTGTCGTACGAATTGACGTACCCGTAATTGACCTGGGTGGCGCCGAGTTGCTGGAGGCGCGCGGCCAGGCGTTTGGTGTCCTGGCCCCAATCGTAGTCGGAATCGCACAGCACGCGGTCGGGCTGGCCCTGCACCAGTTCGTTGAAATACGGGATGTAATCCGGATGGTGCAGCGCGCCGGTGGCCGCCAGCCATAGCACCAGCACGCCGGCCGCTGCCCCGGCCCACGCATGGCGGCCCGACAGGCGCGCCATGTGCGCCAGCCCCAGCGACGCCATCACGCAAAAAGCCAGATAAACCGGCAGCACGTGGCGCACCCCGATATTTACGTTGCCGCTCATGGCGGGCAGCAGAATGCCCAGCGAGAAAGCCAGCGGCATCAGGTAGGCCACGTGGCGGCGATGGCTCCAGCACACGCCGATGCCCACCAACAGCAGCATGAGCAGCGCCAGCGGCGTCTTAACACCCAGCGCTACCGGGAAGTAGTACCACCAGCCGTAACGCCGCGCCTCGCCCAGCAGCCACGCCGGGTGGCCTTCGGTGTTGTGCAGCAACGCCACGCGGATGCCATCGAAGTATTCCCAGGCCGGCAGGCTCACATTCCAGAAAGGCACCTTGCCGAACGAGAAGAAGTAGGCCGCCCACACGGTGAACAGGCAGACGCCCACGGCGATGGCGAAGCTGGCCGCTCGTTCCTTCGCCAGTTGCTTGAGCCCGTCGATGCCCGGACGCTCCGCCGCCAGGTAGAACGCCAGCGCCAGCCCCGCGCCCACGGGAAAAAACCCCAGCGTGGTGAACTTACTGAGCAGGGCCAGCGCCATGCACAATCCGAAGACCACGCCGTGCCGGCGGGTGGGCTCCTCGGCCCAGACCAGCATCGACAGGAACGCCGCCCCCAGGCACGCCGCGAGCCCCATATCGGTAGTGGCCAGGCCGGCATGCGCCAGGATGGTGGGGATCAGCGTGAACAGGCCGGCGGCGACCACGCCGCTGGCGGGTCCGAAGTAGCGCCGCGCCCAGTAGAACACCACCCCGCATCCCAGCACGAAGAAGGGCAGGTTGCCGAGCCGCATGAGCGTCACCGTCTGTTCCGCATGATGCTGGTAGGTGATCACGGCCCAGCCTTCCAGTTGAAAGGTCGGCTTGCCGCGCGGGCGCGTGCCGTTGAGGTAGGGCAAGAGCGCGATCATGGCGCGCGTCAGCGGCGGATGCTGCGTCTCGTAATGGTAGACGTGCTGCGCCACGTATTGCAGCCCGCAGGCGATGTGCGCCGGCTCGTCGCCGGTGGTGGCGAAGACGTGGTAGGTGGCAACGATGCGGCCGACCCCGAGCAGGAGGAAGCAAACCACCAGCAGGCGGGCGTTCTTGGCCAGAAACGGTTCGATGCGGGTCACCCAGACGCCGGAAACGCCGGGCGCGGGCGGCGCTTCGGGCTTGTGGACGGGACGGTTTTTCCCGGCCTCCGCGGTAGTTTTTTTTCTGGACAGACCTGTGCTCCGGGAGTGAACGGCTGGTCAGGGCTAACTTTCATTGTATGCCAGCGCTCAAACGGGCGCCGATAGCCCCGCGGACGCGGTGGCGCGTGTCGCAGGCGCGTGACACGGCCACCTGAGCCATCGATGTCCGCGCTACCCGCCTTCAGATAGCCGTGACAAGCGATTCCAGAGGCCGTATTCTTAGAATGTAGGCCACAGCCCAAGCCGCTGTGGCGAGCCTTTGAGAGCTGGAATCTGTGAACTATTCGCGAAAAATCGTATGCTTGGCAAACTCAAGGAAGCCTTCCGGCCGTTGCGTTGCCGGAAGGGAGGTGCTCGAGAATGGGTACGGCGGTTGGATACGCCCGGTGAGCGCACGGCCTTCGGCAGAAGTCTCTCTTGAGGAACGCCGCTATGAGAACGGGAGGGACCCGCAGATTCTTGATGTCATAAACATTACCATGATTGCCCCGGTGCCGCGGGTTCATCAGACGGAAAACCACATGATCGATGCTGAGCGGTATTGGACCAAAGAGGCCACTCTGACGTGGGCCGATCTTCGGTCGCTCGTGGAGCGGCCGGCATCGCTTTGGCTTAACGGAACTTCGACGTATCACGGCACAAATGACTGCGTCGCGCAGATACACGCTGCGCAGCTCAACAGTTCACTCTTATTGATATGCCCTGAGGCCCTGAATGTGCAGGTGCACACAGAGGGTGGGACGTTCGGACCTGCAAAAAAACGCGTCAGGGCTGCCTTCAGGTACAACGAAACGGGGTACAATTTCATCGTCACAGATCCGGTCGCTGAACAAGCGTTTCTACCGCGCGGCGAAGGCGTATTTCCGGTGAACGACGCT